>JAGLPS010000009.1 GCA_023137185.1 Minisyncoccota bacterium | reverse complement strand
TAGTGCGAGAACAAAAAAAACTTTTTTTGTACGAAGAATGCAGAAACGGAATGGAAATACACTGTCTTCTTGAACCAACCAACCGAAATATAAAGTTTGCCGTCCGTAGAACCCCATCAGCTTGCCCCCACGCCAACTTTGGCATAATATTTTGTCGCCTCAATCGATGCATACATAACATTGAAGATATTGCTGTGTTTTTTATTGGGTGCCTCCCAGCTCCGCGGCTTTGCCGCGGAGCTGGGAGGCAAATGGATTTGGAGTGGCGGTGGCCGCTTCTTCTTCCAAAAAAACAGCCCGGGTGTTGCTCTGCCCTCCCCGCACTTCTTGGGCGGGGAGGGCAGAGCAACCTGTTTTACAATTACTTTATCTCTGAAAATACTACGACAATGCCAAAGTTGGCGTGGGGGCTTGTTGGAAAATCTTTCATTATTTCTTCCCTTCAAGAAATATCAGATAAGTCAGGAAAATTAGGGCATTATTCTGTTCTACTGCGCGAGGCAAAAGTTAAAGAAATTCCCTCCTGAAACAGTTCCCCTTCCCCCAGTTTGTTCGCACGAACAAACTGGGGGATTTTTTTAAATAGAAAAGCTCAAACCCCCACTTGGAAGCCGAGCTTCCAAGTGGGGGTTTCCAAATGAAAACTCTAAAATGTAGTGTAATGTTGTGATGTTGTGCACTTGGAGGCTGAGCCTCCAAGTGCAGTGTAAAACATTTTAACTTCAAGGTTGAACCTTGAAGGATAGAACAAACTGGAAATTTTTACGGTACTCTCCGCAAGCAAAATGTCAAAAAATGTTGCGCGTTATTTTTTGATAAAGTTTTCTATGGAGCACACAAAACAATCACTATATCATCACTTCCTGGACCATAATTCTGTGCTTTATTTGGACCAAATGATTGAATACCTCTTACCATGGTACCAGAGGAGATACCCTCACAGCCCTTTTGGTCTGTACATCTTAGATCTGGATCAAAATAGTAATTGGTACCCCATGGATCAAGGGGGACAGAACCCATATAAGGGCCATCCCAGCCAGGGAAACCTCCATCCGTAGACTGGATTCCTGCCGCGGAACTATTTAGATAAACTTCGGGGTCTTGTACACATGGAGACAACGTTAGCTTCCTAGGATGCAAACTAGTATCGTCATACAACAGTCCTATCGCAAGCTGAAATTGCTTAAGGTCAGCTTGAGCTCTTGCTGTTCGGGCTCTTTGCCTGGCAGTATTTAAGCTTGCAATAACCACAGAAGATAAAATGCCTATAATGGCAATAACTACCAGAAGCTCTATTAGAGTAAATCCTTTGTTGTTTTTTGTTTGGTTCAACTTTAACTGCATAAAAAAATAAAAATAGACTAATCCATCTCCGGTAACCCATATTCTGGATTCTTCAATGCCTCTTGCGGAATATCAATGCCCATACCAGAAATTAAATATAGCAAAATCACAACCACAATCACCACAAACCCAATCAAAACATAGTTTGCTTGTTTCTCATCTTTCACCATTCCGCAGGAATACTTAATCACCCACTGTACCATTTTGGGTGTTTTTGTTTGAAAAGACCGCTTAGATGGTTGAAACTCTTCACTTTCAAATACTACGCTTGGTTTGTTGTTTTGGGACATATTTTTATATGAAAAATGGTTTGGGAGATTTGATTATTTTTATTATACCAAATATCATCTTCCCCACAAAAAAAGAGAGCAATTAGCCCTTCGTTTCATGAAATAATTTACTTGGAGACCGTCACTTGGAAGCTCAACTTCCAAGTGTGGTGTAATAATTACAAAGGTCTCGCCTTTGTTTTTCCTTTGTTTTTTCCGCTTTTGTTTCTTCTATTATTAGTTATTGGTTATCTGTTATGAACCAGTTAGTTGTTTTATCTTTCCGAAGGCCTTGACAAAAAACTATTATGAATATATATTCAATATATAGTCAAGCAAAAGTCGGATTATTAATAGAAATTTTAAGAAAAAATAAAAAATATGCCGAGATTAGATAGAACTGGCCCAATGGGACAAGGTCCTAGAACTGGCCGAGGATTAGGTCCTTGCGGAGGTGGTTATGGTTACGGGTTTAGGAGATTTATTTCTCCCAAAAACGAGCTTGCCGCTTTAGAAGATGAAGAAAAAATACTTGAGGAAGAATTAGCCGCGATTCGCGAAGAAAAAGCCGCTTTAAAGGATTTACAAAAATAGAAGAGCGCGAAAATCAACCCTCCCCTCTGCCATCTGGCGGAGGTGGAGGGTTGGTTGGTATTTTTTTCAATATGAAATTATCATAATTAGAAATAACCAAACTTATGCCAAGACCAAGACTTTACAGAAAAATTAGATTTAATCCAGACATAACCTATTTCAAGCCTCAAGGCGTACCGATGAGATTTTTAGAAGTTATTGAATTAACATTTGAAGAAGTTGAGGCTTTGCGGCTTAAAAATATAGAAGACTTTGAACAAATAGAATGCGCTAAAAAAATGGAAACATCGCAAAGCACTTTTCAAAGGATTCTTTCATCCGCTTATAAAAAAATTTCCATAGCTTTGATTAACGGAAAAGCAATAGAAATTACAAACAAAAATACTTAAGACTAAACTACACTTGGAAGCTCGGCTTCCAAATAAAAGCTTATAAATGTGGTGTAATTTTTGTCTGCGGAGGGTACAGGAAAAACTGTGAGAGTTTCCCCCCCCCCACCGCGTTTCAAGTCCCCGCACAAAGCGGAGGAGGAGAGATTTGAACTCTCGAGGGATTTTCACCCCTGCTGGTTTTCGAAACCAGTGCACTAGACCACTATGCGACTCCTCCGCTTTATAAAGGGGCAAGGCGGCGCACCTGCCGTAGTCAGTAGGAAAATACTGTACTACTGGGGTTAGCCACTCTGCCAACCCTCCAATACAAAAAGATACCATTTTTTGCCATTTTTTCAAAAAATGGTATTATCTTTTTACCTTTTGGCTTTGATTTCCTAAAGACTAATAGCTAAAAGATGTTCTCTGCGGCCCCATCGTCTAACGGTCAGGACAAATGCTTTTCAAGCATTAAATCGGGGTTCGATTCCCCGTGGGGTCACAAGGTAGAAAAAGCAAACTGCTTTGCTTTTTCTCACACTTGTGACGGGCGGAGCGTTGTTTTCGCAGCAGCGAAAACCGCGAGCCGGGTGAGAAATGCTGGGAGCATTTCGCAAGGCCTTTTGAGGTTTTTTGGAGTCAAAAACGAACAAAAAATCCAAAAGGTGTACAGACTCTGTAAGAGTCACGGAATTTTGTGTTCGACGGAACGCAAAATATCCGTGACCATATAGATATTGCGTAAAGCAGGCAAACTGCTTTGCCTGCGGGCAATTTTTGAAGCCGCAGCCACATTTCGCCAGCAGGCGAAAAGGCGAGGCGTACGTACGCGCGCCCATAACAAAATGTTCCAATGAAATTACCGACAGTTCTGCTCTGCGTGGGTAGGTTTTAACTTGAAAACTTAGCTTCCAAGTTGATAATAATGCGGGCAAAGAACCGTGTTTCTTTTTCTTCCCATATTTACTACAATGACATCAATGATTTTATTCTGGGTAGTCGTTTTCATCATATCGCTTGCGGCGCTTGTAAAAGGAGCAGACTGGCTTTTGGAAAGCGCGGAGAGAATCGGTCTAGCCGCGGGCTTATCGCCTTTTATAATTGGTGTCGTAATCGTGGGTATTGGAACGTCTTTTCCAGAACTCGCCTCGTCTTTTGTCGCGCTATTTCAAGGAGTTACGGAAATCATTCCGGCAAACGCAATCGGCTCAAATATCGCGAACATTCTTCTTGTTGTCGGGCTATCAGCGGTTATCGGAGGGCGGCTTGTTGTTACGAAAAGTCTCATTGATATTGATCTGCCATTACTTGCAACAAGTACAGTGCTTTTCCTTGGAGTCGTGTGGGACAAGCAGATAACATTTTTTGAATCCCTGTTGATGCTTATTGCATACGGCATCTATATTGCCTACACGATAATTCATAAAGATGAGTTATCTGACGAAAATGGCGACGTGGAAATCCTTCCTTCCCGTTCAGTAAGCAAAAACATTGCCGAAACACCGGAGGAAACCGCGCGTCCCTCTCTTTCAATAAAAGATTTTGGGGTGCTTTTTATCGGAGTCCTTGGTTTAGTATTTGGAGCGCAATATTTAATTGGTTCCGTTATAGCGCTTTCAAGTCTTCTTAATATCGGCGCCGGCGTAATCGCAATTACCGCTGTCGCCTTCGGGACGTCACTCCCCGAACTTATGGTTTCCGCAAAAGCCGCGTTTCAGAAAAAATCGGAAATCGCCCTTGGAAATATTTTTGGTTCAAATGTATTTAACGCGCTAGTTGTTATCGGACTCCCGGGACTTTTTAAAACTCTAGAGGTTGATATTAAAACTTTTACAATCGGTGTACCAGTAATGGCATTTGCGACATTTCTGTTTATAATTTCCGGAATTTCTAGAAGAATACATATGTGGGAGGGCGCGTTTTTTCTCGTTTTGTACATTCTTTTTGTGGGTAAGCTTTTTGCCTTATTTTAGGCTTGCCTGCCGAAGGTAGGCCATATTTTTAGGTCTTCATTCCTCTTTTTTCGTAATACTTGACATACTTTTATATATATGGTATTATAGCAAAAGACTTCGCAAATATCCGCATTTATCCCTACCCAATTCCCTATCTCAAAAGCCGCAAACAAATATTGTTTGCGGCTCTTTTCTTTCACCCCCACACCTTTTACAATCAGTTATTTTCGTGTAATCTATTTGATATCAAGTAATACCGTGAAAATTAGATAGGTAGAATGCATATCGGGCGATTAGCTCAGTTGGCTAGAGCGCATCATTGACGTTGATGAGGCCAGAGGTTCGAGCCCTCTATCGCCCACAAGTGAGTTTACGAACGAGGACGATGCCAACGCACGGAGAGTTGCGCGTTGGTAGGGCTCGAAAAGCTTCTTCACATCGAGTACCGCGAGATGGAAAAGCTGTACAGAGTCTGTAAGACTCGAGCCCTCTATCGCCCACAAGTGAGTTTGCAAACAAGGTAGCAATTTTGATACAATACAAGATAGCTAAATTTTTAAAACCATTTTTCATAAAAGTAAAATATGTCCCAAAACAACAAACCAAGCGTAGTATTTGAAAGCGAAGAGTTTCAACCGTCTAGACGAACTTTTCAAACAAAAACACCCAAAATGGTACGGTGGGTAATCAATCATTCTGGTGGCAGAGTGAAAGACGAGAAACAGGCAAATTGTGTGCTTTTGGGGGTTGTGGTGGTTGTAGTTGCTACTTCGCTGTTTTTGGTTTGCGGGGGGAACACACGACAAATTGAAAGGAATATTAACCCAGAAACTGGAAAAGAAATCATTCCCGGCCAAGTCCCAGGCGAAATTTAAACTTTATGGAGAACAAAGCGTCAAACAAAGGGTTCACTTTAATAGAGCTTCTTGTGGTTATCTCAATTATCGGGCTTTTGGGTTCCATAGTTTTATCAACTCTTAATACCGCGCGGCAAAAATCCAGAGACGCAAAAAGAAAATCGGATATAAAACAGTTGGAAAGAGCCCTTGCGTTCAATTACGATAAATATGGCGCTTATACACAGCCAGAGAATTTTTGGGGTGATTGCTCTACTGGTGGCACCACTGGTGCCCCAGGTGGTTGTGGCAGCGCAGGAGATTGGGACGCTAACAGTGATTTGCGGGATTTGATTGCCGACGGTTTTATAAGCGCATTGCCCAAAGACCCGCTCAATAATTCAACTTACAAATATACTTACGAACCATGGAATGCGGGACAAGGGGGTTTTGTACAAGCAGGCCAAGCATACGATCTATGCGCCACTTTGGAGGCAGGAGGTAATTTTTGCATTAATAAAAGATAAAAAGAAGTCTGTTTGCGTAAACTTGGAACTATACTTGGAAGCTCGACTTCCAAGTATTTAGACTATTAGACTAAAAGGGTTTTCTCATAAACTGATAAAGTGGTAGTTGTTTTAAATTTATGAAAATTTTGGGGATTGAAACTCCAGTACCACAGCCTGCAACAGTCTGACTACGGGATGGAAAGTGATGATATTGGGATAAGCAAAAATCAACTCGCGTTTAAAATTTCATATGAACATCCTCAGTATAGAAACATCGTGTGACGAAACGTCTGTTGCTATCATTTCGGCGGCAGGTGGTATCGCCGCGCCGAAAGTAAAAGTACTCTCGCACACCACCTTGTCTCAAATACAAATTCACCAAAAATACGGAGGTGTATTTCCCCATCTCGCCCAACGTGAGCACCAAAAAAATCTCGTTCCAATTCTTATAAAAGCGCTAGAAGAGGCCCATTCGGCAAGCTCCCTCCAAAAAGACGGGCAGGCAGGGCAAGCCCGTTCGGCAAGTTCAGGGCAAGCCCGTTCAACTTCATTTCGTTCCACTCAATGCAAGCAGATGAATATAAAACCGAGCGTAATTAAAAAAATTATGAAAATCCTTGAACGAGAGCCCTTAATGCTTGAGGCATTTTTAAAACATTTACCAGATCTTGTCCGCCCTCCAATTGACGTAATTGCCGTTACCAACGGACCTGGACTGGAGCCAGCGTTGTGGGTCGGAGTGAATTTCGCAAAAGCGCTCGGGGAACTGTGGGGAATTCCAGTAATCCCTGTCAACCATATGGAAGGACATATCGCTTCGGCTATTTTTACAAAAAATAAAAAATGCCTCCAATTTCCCCTTCTCGCGCTCCTTGTTTCCGGAGGACACACCGAGCTTGTTTATTCAAAAAAATGGGGGCAATATACGCGCATCGGGGAAACTAGGGATGATGCCGCTGGAGAGTGCTTTGACAAGGTCGCCCGAATGCTTTCTCTGCCATACCCGGGTGGTCCAGAAATCTCACACCTTGCCGCGGGAGACCGAAAAAAGTTTCCTTTACGAAAAAAGAAATACAATTTACCCAGCCCGATGATCCACTCAAAGGACTATGATTTCTCGTTCTCTGGATTGAAAACCGCTGTAATGTATACGCTTCGTAAAATTCCTTCTATCACGAAAAAAATAAAAAGGGAAATCGCGCGGGAATTTGAAGATGCCGTTGTAGAAGTGCTTGTTTCCAAGACAAAAAAAGCGCTCGAAATGTATCCTGTGAAAACTCTTATCGCAGGAGGAGGTGTTATCGGCAATCCCCTGTTGCGGAAAAAGTTAACTGAAATAGTAAAAGGTTTTCCAAAAATCACGCCTCACTTCCCCCCAACGACACTTGCAACAGACAACGCCCTTATGATTGCAACCGCCGGATATATGGATATAGCCGCGGACAAAACAACACTTAAGAAAAAATTTTCGATTAAAGCATTCGGAAATCTAAAATTATGATACTTTTGGACACTACTTTTGGACATCGAGTGTCCAAAAGTGCATTTACTAGCCACAGGCTGCAACTTGGAAGCCGAGCTTCCAATTCACTATCGAGGTTCAACCTCGATAGTGAATTCACAAAACATATTATACCGTATTTAAAGGCTTCCATTTGGAAGCTCGGCTTCCAAATGGAAGCGCTTCCGAGTGTGGTAAAACCAAGTTGTAAGCTGTACAAGCTGGGGAAAATACCCCCCCCGCCAGTTGCTGGCGGGGGGGGGTATTTTCCTTATTTCTTTACTTGAGTTTTAAGAATGTTAATTTTGGTTTCGGGTTTCAGTTTCAGTTTTTTGAAAGGGAGTCGGCGCTGGAGGCATTACTGTTGGTTTTATTGGAAGACTTCCTCCAATTACTCCATCCGTTTCGCCTTTTCGTGTTGAATACCATAAGAGAAGCGCGAGAAGAATAAGGAAAACGATTGCAAGCGGAAGGATAAGACAGAACACGTTGAAATATACCGCGCCGATAAGCGCCACAATCACTCCAACAATAAAATAGAGGATCTTTCTGACACGAATTTGTGATTGAGATAATTTGCTCGTATTCTGCGCTCCGATAATAAGAGTTGCAGCGACGTAGATAATAATGAGCGCGAGAAGAAGGGTAAAGAAACAGACAAAGGCGTCAGGGATGTTTGTCGGAAGAGCAAACGCGGCTGCGGCGAGCGAAGAGAGGAATCCGGAACGAAAGAGCCCAAATCCGCTGCCTACGCCTCCTCCAACACCCGCGATATTTCTATCGTTTTCATCTAATCTACCGCCTACGCCAACAGTATTTTCGTCAATAACGCCACCTTCAACTTCTGAAGGAGAGGTTTCTCCAAACGGCGCTGTCGGAGAAGATGCCTCTCCTTCAGTGATAATTCCAGCCTCTGTTAATGAAAGAATGAACGAATGGAATGAATTAATTTCATCCTGCTCAAGCACGGTAACCGGAAAAGCGTTCTGACAGTAGATTTCGTTTACCTGTTTTTTCGTCAAGATGTAAACATATCCTGTTGAAGCAGAATGCCCCCATGGAGTGAGAATATCGCCCTGATATTTTTCTTGAAATCGAGAGACCGCGTTAAACGTCGCGTCGTCAAACACGCCATTTACCTCAAGATTCTCTCCTTCAAATTCATTAAGGAAAACCTGGAGTTTGCGAACTTCAATGGGATTATTGTTTTCGCCCTGCTTCAAGAAATCATAGAGATAGTAACAGCTTTGTGGCGCTACCGGCGCGCTTGATGTTCCGGGAACTATAGTAAGTTCAATACCAGTTGCGATATGTCCCGAGCCAAACGCCCATGGACGGAAGTAATATGTTTCCCCCGGCGTAAGACCAGTGATAATGACAGAATGAAGGGTTAAAAGAGGGTCGGTAATTTGAGAAGTTGTAGTCGCGTATCCATATACAGGCGGCAAAATCAGGCTGGAGATGCTTTCTGTTCCGTAAAGAACTTTTCGGGTAGCGGAAAGGTTTGTGTTCCATTTCACAACTACCGCTCCGGGACCTGCTTGCTCAACAGTTTCGTTGAAAATTTGGAGAGTACTAATTGGACCTCCGCCCCCTCCGCCGCCACAGTTTGAGGTACATCCACCGCCGCCTCCTGTGCCGCCAGTGCTTTCAACAGTTACGGTTCGCGTAACTTCATCCGCGGCAAGACTTTCTGAATCCATTACGTTATAGGTAATTGTGTATGAACCGGGGGTTGATGTATCAACGCTATCTCCTCCAACAACAATATCCGCGGTGATATCTCCGTCCTCGGGGTCGTTTGCGGTTGCGCCCTCATCTGTGTAGCTAGTACCAACAGTAACAGTTAAATTGCTTCCAATAAGTGTAATGACAGGTTTTTCGTTTTCGCTATCTAGAGCAGGGTCGTATGAGTCGGGGTTTTCTGGGTCACCGTCTGTGTGGCAGGCTGGGTCGTTTATATCAATATTTTCATCACCGTCGTTGTCAATTTGGTCTGAGCATTGTGTCGGCACTGTCTCACTTGAAAATTTGTTAAGAATAACTAATGTACGCTCGTATCGGTCTGCTGAAAGTACAATGTTTCCATCGGCATTTGTTTCGCGACCAGCATCATCAGTTGTCGTTGCCGTAAAAAGCGCGTCGTCATAGAGGAAGAAATCAAAAACATTGTTCACTGTTGATGTATCACCATCGTTGTATTTTGTAGTCGTTGCCCACTGCGCGCCCGCAATTGTTTCCTCTCCGTAGTAATAAGAGCCAAGTGGAAGATTTGACACAGTTCGACACTCCGCGTCTTCAGATGAAGACGTAAATATTCGGTTTGGAGTAAATGTAGAAGCGTCCCAGCTCGCAGTCTCTATCGTTGTGTTTAAAACATCGGTTGATGTCGCGAGAAGAATAGAGAAGATTCCTGTTGGAAGCGACTCGGACAATTTAATAACAACATTGTTTTCGTCGACAATTAATTTACAGATATTAATGATTCCTGGATTTTCGGCTGGTTCAACAGTTACCGTTCGCGTAACTTCATCCGCGGCAAGACTTTCTGAATCCACTACGTTATAGGTAATCGTGTATGAACCGGCAGCGTTTGGATTAACTGTATCCCCACCAATAACAATGTCCGCGGTGATATCTCCGTCCTCGGGGTCGTTTGCGGTTGCGCCGGGGTCAGTGAAGCTATCGCCTGCGGTAAATACTATCGGATTGTTTCCGGTAAGAGTAATTGCTGGCTTACTGTTTTCACTGTTGATGTTAGGGTCATAGGAACTAGGATTTTCAGGGTCGCCGTCTGTGTGGCAGGCCGCATCTTCTATATCGGTATGTCCGTCGCTGTCGTTGTCCAAGCCGTCAGAACACACAGGGTTTTCTACCGGCGCTTCTGCCACATTAAAGGCAACACAATAATATGTTTCCCCCGCCTCAATATCGTCTACACGATCATAATTATCATAATTGAGAACATCTGTATTACAATAAATTTCTGCTGACTCGTTATTCTCATTTGATTGGCTGTTTGGTCCGTAAGTAAACGGAATAAATCCTTGCTGAAGAACTTCTCGCATCCACACGTAACTGTCATCCTCAAGAGCATCAATGTTAACAGAAGTTGTTGCCGTGCCGTCTTCGCCTGTTGGACCAAATATTGTCCAGTCGCCGCCAGCCGCGCCGAAAAATGGGTTTGTCGGCAAATCATTATCTGGATTTGAGACACCAATCGGTGCCCATTCAAATTCAAAACCTTCCGCAAGCTCACAGCCGTCGCGTCCCTCTACCCAATCCACAGCGGTGTTTACATCAATATTAAGCCCGCCTTCTCCCCAATTAGGGAGGTCTTCTTCCAAGTCGCACACAATTTTAGTCGCGACAAGCGTCACTGTACTTTCTTCCGGCTCTTCAATATCTCCAACTCTGTCAAATACAGCACAGACAGGCACAAGACTGTTTGGGCTTGAATCATCAAAATAGTATGGATGGTACGCAATAGCGGTATCAACTGAGGAAGAAACGGTGAAATTTTCAATACTCAATGTAGACGTTGCTGCGGCGATATTGTCTTCCAAGTCAGGGGTTTCATCCGTAGTTGCAACCGTTATCCCCGCGTTTTTGAGAACAAGAGCGTACGATTCGTGCGGTTGGTTTGCAGAAACACGAGCCGCGTATGCGTCACTTGCCACAAGAGTTACATCATAAACGCCCACAACAAGAGAAAAACTATTTTCTATTTTTGAATTGCTTTCCGTCTGGTCGGAGCGAATTCTCGTTCCGTCAAATTCTACAATTGTTCTTCCTTCTGCTTCGGGAAAAGGGCAAAAGCCTAATTCAGGCTCTTCCGGTTCTTCGGGAATTTGTTTTTCATATGTGTTTATTACAATAATTGTTCGATGGGGACGAGAGCTCGAAAGAGTAATATGACCATCGGCATTAGTATTCCGCGCTTCATCGTCTAAAAAATCAGAATTCCAGAGTTCTCCGCTATATTCAAAAACATCATTAATAGAGTTAAATGTATTTGAGTATTGGTCGTTATATTTTTTAGAAATCCAATCGCTTCCGATTACTTCCTCTTCGCTGTAAAAGTAAGAGCCATTTTCAGAAAGTCCGTCAAAGGTAACACAATGCGCGTCGTTAACATCAGAGAGAATCTTTTCATTTGGAGAAAACTCATTTGCATTAAGAGAGAACGTATCAAATACGACAGAAGATGTCGCATACTCTCCTGAAGAGAACACTATTGAAAATGCGCCTTCTGGTAAGTTATCAGTAGACGTAGCTATCACTCCTTCATTATCCACAATCATCTTGCAAACAGTAATTGAACCGTTTAAGTTATCCACACAAGCAGACACTGGAAGCGCAAGTAAGAAGAAAGCAAAGACAACCGCAAACCCAAAAGTCAATAATTTTATTGGGGGCGACCATTTATCTCCGTCCGCTTGCGGCGGGGATCGATGGGCGGCAAACTTTATCGCGTGTGTTTTTTGTTTCATAATTCTCTCCTAATAAAATTGATAAAAATTTAAACTCTCTTTTTTGTATCGTCGCTTCAACACTACTCATTTCCCCTACTTTGTCAATAATTTTTTGAGAGGTACACAAAAAACAAAAACCCCAGAAAACTCTTTTTTAGAGCCTTAATATGAAATATGTCTTTTACCTGTTAAAAAGTCTTTTAGCAACTTCAAGACTGTTTTAAATAGTCCTTTATTTTCTTACTTTTTTTGTAAAAGACAAAAAAATGCTCTCGAGAGGCAAAGAAATGTCCTTTACAAAAAATTTGTTGGCTTGGAGCGGAAATGTTCTTATTTTTAAACACATAATGTCCATATCCGCATAGAAATATGTTATGATAATAGGAATGGTGCAAGAACAAGCAATACTATGGGCGCTTGTTGGGGGTATTGCTCCAGCTATTATCTGGCTCTTATTTTGGCTACGGGAAGACAAAAAAAACCCGGAACCAAAAACCCTTATTATGCTCGCTTTTCTCTCAGGAATGCTTGCGGTTCCTCTTGTACTTCCTTTTGAAATGTGGGTATATAATTTTTTTTCGTATTCCGTACCTCTCACGTTTTTCCTGTGGGCATTTTTTGAGGAAACATTTAAATATATTGCCTGTAAGATAAGTGTCTTGGGACGAAAAGAAATGGATGAACCGATTGACGCGATAATTTATCTTATTTCAGCGGCTCTCGGTTTTTCCGCGCTGGAAAATACTTTTTTCCTTATTCAACCTCTTCTTAACAATGACATCCTAGGAGGTATCATCACAGGAAACCTGCGCTTCATAGGCGCAAGCCTTCTGCATATCGTCGCCTCCGCTACTGTGGGAATTTTCATCGCGTTATCTTTTAACCGTCGCACACGGCAATGGCCAGTGAGCGCAACATTGAAAGGACTTGTATTCGCTATTGTGTTGCACGCCCTGTTTAACTTATTTATAATGAAGAATAGCAGTATAGCGACTTTTACAGTATTCCTTTTCGTTTGGGCTGCTATTGCTGTATTACTCGGATTTTTTGAGAAAGTAAAAAGAATCTAATTATTTAACTAAACAACTTATGGCTAAAAATAAACCATCTTTTTTTGAACGACTTACAGGTTCAGTTCACATCAATGAGGACGCATTTAATGACGAGGAAGAAAAACTTCCTGCTTCAAAAGAAAATGGTTGGATGGAAGAAGAGGCGGGCGATGGACAACTGACGATTGATGTATATCAAACTCCTTCTGATGTTGTAGTCAAAACAATGGTCGCTGGAGTCAAACCGGAAGATCTGGATATTGATATCAGCAGAGATATGGTCACTATTAGAGGGAAACGCGAAAGCGAAAAAGTGGTAAGCGAGGAAGATTATTTTCACAAGGAATTATACTGGGGTTCATTCTCGCGCACCGTGCTTCTTCCGCAAGAGATTGATGTTGAGGAGGCAGAGGCAATTGAAAAACATGGGCTTTTGATTATTCGTTTGCCAAAGATAAACAAGGACAAACAAACTAAACTTAAAGTAAAAAGTAACTCGTAATAAAACTTATAACAACTAACTACTAACCAATAACTTATAACTAATAACAGAAGAAACAGAGGCGGAAAAAAAGCGGAAAAAACGAAGGAAAACAAAAGCGAGGCCTTCGGAAAGGCTTCGCAAATTACACCACACTTGGAAGCTCGGCTTCCAAGTGTGGTGTAATAATATTATAGCTTTTGGACACTGAGTGTCCAAAACCAAGTCTCTATCCTTCAAGGTCGAACCTTGAAGTTAAGGAGTGGAGGTTTTTTTGCGTAATTTGTGCTGGGGACCGGGGTTGAACCGGTGACCCTTCGCTCTTCAGGCGAATGCTCTACCAACTGAGCTACCCCAGCATATTATGTTTGATTTTCAAAATTCTTGATTTAAGGTTTTTTCTGAATAAGATTATTAAATACCTCCCCAATATCTACTTGCACACCTGTAATACCACTGTAAATTTCACTTACCTGATCGAAAAATGGTTGCAGGTAGTAATATAACCCCACAGTCGCACCGATGATGAGAGCCCAGTATAATACAGAAAAAATCCTGTGCAACAGGAGATTTCTATGCATTTTTTTTAACATTTTGTGGTTACTCTCAGAAAGTTCGAGAACACATTTGAGCATTTCCCTGTCTTCAGATTCCATAAGCAAAAGTATACCAAAAATATCTAAAAACTCAATTATCCTGCAACTTTTGCCGTGAGGGCGTATATTAAAAAACTCTCTAGGCACAAATAGTGCCTAGAGAGCATGTTCAGGGACATTATTTTTGTGAATCAATCTTATGAATCGGATACCTCTCTGCCCAAAATCAACTTCAGCGTATCGGCCTTTGTCAGACCTTTTTATCGCGCTTCTGGTTCTGACAGAGTACTCGATTCTATTGTAGTCCCTAACGCGAAGATACCAAGCTCCGTCCTTTTTTTTATCAACACGCTGTATCTTCACTATCATTGGTGCCTCAAGAAAGGCATCGCTTTTTATCATTTCAGCCACCTCCTTCTATTTTAAGAATACATAAATAGCGATTTTCGTAAACCCCCACACCTACTTTTCCGTTGTCGTGTCCCTTCGGGACATCTTTCATACCTACGGCAGATCTCCCGTAGGGACGACCGTAGGGAGACAGTGTTTTCAAGGATAATGTGAATGTAAAAAAGTGTGGCTGTATACTTTCCAATGTTATGAATACATCGGCTTAGACGTCGGCTTAGACGACAAAATACTACGGGAAAGTAAGTGTAGGGGTAAACCCAGCACTACCTTGGAAGGTAGTTATGCGTTATAAGTTACTAGTTAGTTGTTATTGGTTATTTATTTCGCACAATTTGCGCCCATTGTAATAACCCCATTACTACCGCCATAATGGACATATGTTCCATCGCATGCTGTAACACCATCTTGACTCTCAAGTGAGTGCGGATAATTCTCAAGTCCAAACACAATCATATACCATTGCCCACTGCCGCCATATCCACTTGCAAAATAAAAAATTGTGCCGCCGTTCTGAGGAGCCCAATTTGGAGAACTGGCTTGTCTCGGATCAGTTGGTTCAGTAGGCATAAATGGCGAGAGAACATCTGCAACGCCACTATCGTGAATCCAATGACTTCCAGAGAGCGATTCAACACTGTTACACCAACTAGCATTAGGAGAAGTGGCGCCGCATCCTCCGCTTGAAATTGGATAATGCCCATTTTCATCATAATACAATTCAAGTGCGACCATCAGTTGTTTTACTTCCGTAATCCGTTTCGCGTCACGCGCTTTGGTTCTGGCAGTATTTAAGCTTGCGATAACTACAGAAGATAAAACACCTATAATAGCAATAACTACCAGAAGTTCGATGAGGGTGAATCCCTTACCACTTTTTTCAAAATGGTGCTGGGTAAATCTTCGGTTGCGTTTGTTCATATCGTAATTTACTTCTGCCTACGGGACAAACTGATCCGCGGGAATCGCACCGGACATTGGTTGATTTGAACCACCCGACACCACGATGACAATAACAGCAATAACCATCACCACCACAAACCCCAAAAGCACGCAATTCGCCTGTCTCTCGTCTTTCACCCTGCCACCAGAATGATTGATTACCCACTGTACCATTTTGGGTGTTTTTGTTTGAAAAGACCGTTTAGATGGTTGAAACTCTTCACTTTCAAATACTACGCTTGGTTTGTTGTTTTGGGACATATTTTACTTTTATGAAAAATTTGATTGCTTTTATTATACCAAAACAGCTGTCTCTTTCCAACTAGAAGACAAGGGAGATTACATCAAACTATTCTTAAATTAGCTCGAACTGCAGTAGTAAAGCAAAGCTTACTATAGAGCGCGGCGCGTTTTGCCACTGAAGGTGGCGAGGAGATCCCTTCGCACAAATTCGGAAGGTGGTTATGCGTTATAGGTTATGAGTATGGGTTGTTAATTATGATTTCTCAGTTATTTTTGTGCCCTTAGCAGGAATCGAACCCACAATTACCCCTTAGGACGGGGTTGTTATATCCATTTAACTATAAGGGCCAGTAGAACAAAGAGTAACAAACCCCGTCGTCATCTGTCATTTGCCAGTTAGTAAAAATAGAGACGAAAGGTTTCCCTATTACAATCCGAGTAGCTCCGTTAGTTTTTCTTTATTAAATCCCACAATGATATCCCCTTCTATATCTGTCACAGGCACTCCCATCTGCTGGCTCTTATCAACCATTTCCTGTCTTTTTTCGGCATCATCCGCGACATTATAGTCTGTGAATGAGACATTGTGTTCCGTAAGAAAATCCTTGACCATCTTGCAATAGACGCAAGTTGGAGTTGAATATATATTTACATTTTTCATAAGCGTTTTTATTTATTTTTTTTAGTATAACACACCTAGTTCTCCTAAAAAATTTACACCTTGAAGAGAAGTCTATCATCTTTTAAATATTTCCAAAAACCAGTTCCAAAAGTTTTTTTGTGGTTCTTTATTTTCCTCGTTGACGCCTTTATCTTCCACGATTATCGCCATTTTTTCCCCTTCTTTTGCCACACTAAACCGCTCTCTTATTTCTTCTTCAAGTCCCCGCGGAGTTTGAAGTTTTTCAATATCTTTGGTGAGTCCTGCTTCTCTTTCTTTAAACTGCTCCCATACCCTTTTTGTCTCCTCAAGAGCATAGAGGCTTGCCGCCTGTTTTTTATATACACCGAATGTCCAATACAGTGTATAAAGAAAAAAAACAAAAAGTAAGAAAAGGACTGGCCATGAGTAGAGGAGATTTTTCTGTTTTTTTCTAAAAAAGGACTTCATGACAAAATATGGTACAATTATTGTACTATGCTATTCCAAAAAAAGCACAGAAAGAAAATAGAAATGGCGTGGACAATATTGGCAGCAATTATTATCGTCAGTATGGTGCTTTTGTACACACCTATTTTTTATTAAAAATGGGAAAAAGTACTCAACAAAACGGAGGTGTGGGTGGTGAATACAGCTGTTAAATAGCGGGCCAACATCATTTTAAGGAATACGTCCTTGTGAGTACGCTTTTGGACACTCAGTGTCCAAATTTTGATGTCGTGTCCAAATTGCGTCCATTGAAAGCGATGAAAACGAATTCCGAAGAACTTAGCGCCCCACTATCGAGGTTCAACCTCGATAGTGGGGCGCTAATGGGGGAAGCTGTACTTGAAAACTCATTACACCACACTTGGAAGCCGAGCTTCCAAGTGTGGTGTAATTTGCGAGGCTTTCGGAAAGGTCTCGCTTTTGTTTTCCTTCGTTTTTTCCGCTTTTTTTCCGCCTCTGTTTCTTCTGTTATTAGTTATAAGTTAGTTGTTATTAGTTAGTTAATTGTTATTAGTAGGTTCAGTTCGCCCGTATCATTTTAAGAAAAACTTCCTGCGGGATACTTACTTTTCCGCGGGCAAGCATTTTTTTCTTTCCTTTTTTCTGCTTTTCCCATAGTTTCTTTTTGCGAGTAATGTCCCCACCGTAAAGATGTCCTGTAACATCCTTTTTCAGAGCTGAAAGTGTATGAGAAGAAATAATACGTCCCATCGCAACCGCCTGAATTTTTGTCGTGAATAATTGCTTCGGAAGAACTCTGGCAAGTTTTTCTACCGCTTTTTTCGCCTCTTCCTCCACAATTCTTTTTGAAACAACTCGGGAAAACGCTGGCACAATTTCTTCCGCCACCAACACATCAAGACGCGCCACATCGGCTTCTTTATTACCGATAATCGTATACGAAAGCGAGGCAAAGCCAGACGAAACACTTTTTATTTGGTCAAAGAAATTTCTCATCAGCTCGCGCAATGGCATTTTTACTTCAAGCGAAGTTCTCTCATCGCCCCAAGTTTCGCTATGTTCAACTTGCGCTTCGTGTTCAAACAAAACTTGCATAACTTCTCCGATATACACGCTCGGACTTATTATTTTTACTTCAACCCACGGTTCCCATATTTTTATTATTTCACCACTTTCCGGAAAAAAAGCGGGAGAGTACACAGTGAGAGTCTTTCCATTACGAAGTTCCACCGTGTATGTAATGCTTGGAGTAGTAACTATTAAGCTAATTTTAAATTCCCTTCGGAGACGTTCAGTAATGATTTCAAGATGCAGCATTCCTAAAAATCCGCATCGAAATCCGCGCCCCAACGCGCCTGACGATTCTTCTTCATAAGAAAATGACGCATCAGAAAGTTTAAGACGTCCGAGCGACTGTTTAAGTAAAGTAAAATCATCTTGGCTCTCCGGATACATTGATGCCCAGACAACTGGAGAAGGCTGCGTGTATCCTGAAAATGGAATATGCGTATCTTTTTCGTCAGATAAAGTATCTCCCACCGAGGCAAACCCCGCTTCTTTAATACCTGTAACAATATACCCGATTGCTCCTTCAGAAAGAGAGTCTACAGATTTTTCTTCGGGAGCAAATACGCCAACTTCAAGAGAGCTAAATTTTTTCTTTGCCCCTCTAAACATAAGCGACTGCCCCTTGCGCGCCTCCCCATTCATTACGCGCAAATATACGATAATTCCTTTATGGGTTGAGTATGCAAAATCAAACACAAGAGCTCTGAAAGAATTTGAGTCTGAAAACTCTTTTTTAGGAGGAGGTATTCGCTTAACAATTTCTGAAAGAAGAACAGCTACCCCTTGTCCTGTTTTCCCCGAAGTCTCTATAATATCTTCCCGCTTGCAGGAGAGAAGATTAACTATTTCTCCCTTTACTTCTTCAATACGGGCAAGCGGGGAGTCCACTTTGCTTAATACAGGAATAATAACAAGCCCCAAATCGGAAGCCATAGAGAGAGTCGTCAGTGTTTGCGCTTGCACCCCCTGTGTCGCGTCAACAAGCAAAAGACAACCCTCGACTGCCCGCAAAGCGCGCGATACTTCGTATGAAAAATCAATATGTCCTGGTGTATCGATCAAATTTAGAACATAGTTCTCAATTTGCGCGGAATCACGCCGAACTGACGCAAAAGACGCAGAATTTCTGGCGATTTTTGGCGTACTGTCTGCGTCATTTCTGCGGTCCAAATGGTACACCATTCGAACAGGCTGCATCTTAATCGTGATTCCCCGCTCTCTTTCCAAGTCCATAGAATCAAGAACCTGTTCTTTCATTTTTCGTTTTTCAATCGTGCAAGTTGTCTCCAACATACGGTCGGCAAGTGTACTCTTACCGTGGTCAATGTGCGCAATAATAGAAAAATTACGAATGTTATTCATAGATATACTAAGGTTGCGAGCGTTGTTCATATGATGACCAATACTCAACCCCGTTAGCATCTATACTAACGTACTTAAGCATTTTGGGAAGAGTTTACCCCCACGCCAACTTTGGCATTGTCACAGTATTTTCAGAGACAAAAACTAAACTATCGAGGTTCAACCTCGATAGTTCTCGATAGTTCTTGCGTTTTGGACACTCAGTGTCCAAAAGAGACTGTCTGAAAATTCAAAGTGGCGTGGGGGTTTATACAATATCAGTCGTGTCGGGACTAATGGCTTCCGTTTTCCAAATTTTTTTCTTAAATGTTTCAGTAACCTCGACAAGTTCCTCATTTTCAAGAAGCCCCAGAACAAGAATTCCAATCGTAATTCCAATAACTCCGGCGATAAACCCCTGCAAGAATATACCAATAAAAGTATCTAGGTTGAGGAATCGGCTTAAAATATTAAGCGAGATATAAGAATAAAATCCCATAATAATACTCGCTGAAAATATATGAGAAAAAGTTTTCAGCAGCGGTTCGGAAAAATGGTCAAAATCAAATTCAAACATAACCCATAACAAAAGTCCGTTTGCGACTGAACCGATAGAAAACGCGAGCGGCAACATTAACACCTCTGTTCCTGACAAACCCTCAACACGAAGGAGAGATTCTATAAAAAATTGAAAAAAAGCGTTCGTTTTAAACAAGAACATTAAAGCCACGGCGGAAATAATAGTAAACACTCCAGAAAAAGCATTGATGACAAGCGGCTTGAGTGTTTCCCCTGCGGAGTAATACCCTCGCACAAAAAGCAGAGCAAGGCTTTGAAACACCACAGAAAACACAAACAGAGCAAGGGCTGCCGCGGTGAGTCTTGTGTCAGCCCAGTCAAACTCCCCTGTCCCCAAAATTACACGGACAATCTGGGCGCGAAGGACCACAAACAAAACTGCTACCGGTATTGACCAAAAAATGATGTGCCGCGCGGAAACAAGAATATGAGCAAGAAACTTTTTTGTATCCCCGCTAGAAAAAAGATGAGCCAGTGTTGGAAAAGCCGCCAACGAATAACTGACGCCTATAATAGAAAGCGAAATAGATTGGAGGTTATATGAAAAATTAAAAACGGATATCGAACCAATTGCTTGGAGAGAAGCGAAACTAAGAAGTAAGAGAATTACAAGATGGCTGATTGCGAGAGTGAAAGTGCGGGGAAGTGAAAGAAAAAACACTTTGCGTATTTTTGAAAAATTGGGAGAAAAAGAAAATGAAGGGGAAAGACCGCTTGAAACAACCGCCGGAATTTGGATAGAGAAATGAAGAAGCGCCCCGAAAGCAACTCCTATCACTACTCCCGTAATTTGAAAAACGGGAGAAAGAAAAATAATACCGACAATAATTCCCGTATTGTACAAGAGCGGACTCAACGCGTACACAAGGAAACGACGATTTGCCTGAGTAATACTTCCGAAAAGGTTTGAGAGACCGAGGAAAAACGGCGATAAAAGCAAAATGCGCGAAAGCGGAATAAGAGTATCGATTTGTGTTTCAGAAAATCCCGGGAATACCACCGGCAAAATATAAGGGAGAAGAAAAAACGCGCATACACTGACTGCGGTAATAAAAAGAAAGAAGAAAGAAAAAATAGAATCAATAAATTCTTTTGCCTCCTTTTGTCCCTGCTGCGAAGCATCTACAAGAAATGGAATTAACACTGAAAGCGAAACAATAGAAGCCGCTGTGACAAAGATAAGATCGGGAATACGAAAGGCGGCATAATATAGGTCAAGTGTTTCTCCCGCCCCAAACGTCCCCGCCAAAAGCCTATCTCTTATCAGCGCAAGAATTTGGGAAAGAAAAGCAAAAAAACCAAGAATATACGCGGCCTGATGAAGCCCTTTAACTTCCTGACTAATGAAACTCCAGAGTCTCTTTACCATAGGCTATTTAGAAAAAGCGCCTATTCTTCCCCAACGGGAAGAGAATCCCTGCTTTCCGGCTCATCATCAAGAGGCGGCGTTACATTCGCGAAAGGCGCTCTTCGGTTTTTGAGATTGTTAAGAATAAATTGAATCTCTTGATTGCCCGGGTTATTTGTCTGAATATCCTCAAATTGCTGTATTGCGTCATCGCGTCTGTTAAGTTCGTAATAACTTAAGCCGAGAAAATACTTTGCGTTCGCGTATATGGAATTAAGGGCAACCGCCTGTTCAAACGCGCCCGCCGCTCCTTTGTAATCTTTTTTGTTGTACTTAAGAAGACCAAGACGGAAATAGACAGTTGGATTATTAGGGTCAAGCGCCGCGGCTCCTTCTACTGAAGAAATAGCTCCGTTAAGATTTCCCTCTGATACTTCGATTTGAGAGAGAAGGAAAATCGCCTCCGTGTAATTCTGTTTCAGAATAAGGGCTTGAGTAATATATTCACGCGCTTTTTTATTGTCCGTGTTATTAATCTCAAGACGCGCCAATTCAAGATACAAAGACGGGTCTTGCGGGCTTCTGTTAAGAGCCTCCAAATAAGCGTTTGACGCAAGTTCATACGCTCTCTCTTTTTCAATACCAGCAGCAACCGCTATCTGATAAACACGACCCAAGGCAAGCCAGTTTTGGTAATTTGATTGATTGAAGTTGACAGCGCTTTGCGCGTTATCAAGGGCGGAAGCAAATACCCGTTGAAAATCAGCGCGTATTGATTCAGCAGAAGCATCAGTTCGAGAAACGATTTCATTCATACGCACGCGATTGAGTTCGGACATTGCCCGATAATATATATCGTTCTGTTCAACTCGGAGAGCGGTGCGCACTTTGTTTTCCGCCGCGTCCAAATTTCCCTCAACGGTATAAGCTACCACACCTCGTTCAAAGAAAGCGGACGCGACTCCGTGCCGAACAATAACATAAGCGTACGAAAGCAAACCTACAAGCAAAAATACGGACACAAGAATTGAAACAAAACTTGTGCGAGGGTTTGAAAAAGAAATCTTTTTCAAAGGGATTATATTTTCCTGAAGAATAGCGGAAAGGAACAGGCCAGTGAAGAAGAGAGCGAGAGCGACAAGTGTAATTCCCGGAACATAAAACATCATAATAATCCACAAATACAGCGAGGCTAGAAATGATGAAGCAATAAGATATTGCGAGAATTCATCTCGGACTTTTGAGAAAATTGACTTAAAGCCAACATAGAGAAAAAGACCGAGAAAAGAGAGCCAAGCAAGAAAGCCGAGCATTCCTCCAGTAACAAGCGATGTCGGCACTATTCCGATGCCGTAATTAAAAGTCGTGTTCCAAAACGTGGTGTTGTTGATTCCCAATGGTTTAAACAAAAGCCACTGTGACAAAAACCTGTTGGGACCCGCTCCAAGCAATATATTTTGTTTGAATGTGTTTTTCGCGACATCCAATGTTGCGGACAATGAGGGACGAACTTCAAAACTCGTCGCCCCGATAACTGAAGACATATAATCACCGATAAAACCGCCAGCAAGGATAAACGCGAGAGAAAATAGGAGTACAGCAAGCGCTATCCATGAAATTTTTCGAGGAGCAACTATGGTGCTATCTTCAGAAGTTTTTTTCCAACTTGAAGACGCGAGCAAATACACAAAAAATACGAGGGAGAAAATTCCGAGAATTACCCAGATAAGCGCGAAATTTATCACGGCAAGAAACAACAACGACATACCAAAAGCAATGTAGAAAAGCGCTTTGAATAGACGACTTAAGTGCGCCATTTCAAGTGTTACAAGCGACAGTAACGCGCCCAAACCGAAAAATGCCCCCACTTCATTCCATTTTCCTAGCGGACTCGAAAAAATATTCGCGTATAAACCAAATGACAGAAAATCAGTGCCAAAAACAAGCCGCGCGAGATGGAAAAAACCAAGTATAAAGAGAGAACCAAAAAACACCAGATAGGAATAGAATATTTTTTCCCGTGTTTTGAACAAAACAGATATAAGATAGATATAGAAAAAAGAAAGAAGAAGAAAAATCACCGTATCTGTTTCAAACCCGTATCCTAAAAGTGAAGTTATCGGTGAAGAAGAAAAGAAAGACGAAAGCAAAGATACCGCTATTATCGCTAGAAACGACGCGGGAAAGAAATGAAATGGTAGTGATATCTCGCTTTTCTTAAGCACGGAAATAATGAAAAACGCGAGGGCGATAACAATGCTTATCGAAAAGAGAAACCCTTTTGAAAACTGGAAAGAAAACAGGGGTGAAGAAAGCGCGAAAAGAGGCAAAATAAAAGCTAAACCGATTAGAATCGCGGAGGCAATGTTTTCAAAACGAGATGACGTTTGTTGTGAAGATGAAATAACAGAAGCGGATTCGGAAGAATTGTTAAAAGCCATAATAATGATTGGTTATTTATTAAATTATATTAAGTGTGTTAACCCTAATAATATCGCAAAAAAGAGCAGGTTTCAAACAAAATATGGCTGAAAAAGGTATTTACGACCGTCTTTTTTTATAGTATAATATAAAACGTTCTCGTACTGGATAGTCGCGCTCCCCACCACTTTTTAAACAAAAATTGACGGGGAGTGAGGAAAGTCCGAACACTTCCCAGCTCCAGTTTTGGTTTGTAGAAACTTCTATCAATCAAAACTGGAGCTGGGAGCAGGGTAGCGGGTAACGCCCGTCACCGGTTTTGTTCACCGCAGGTGTTTACAAAACCGAGTGTCCCGAGTGGAGTAGAGGGACAGTCTCCTTCGCCAAGCTCAGGATGCTCGATTTTGCACCACCTTCGGTGGGCAAAATCGGCAGAGGTGCGAGCAGTGACGCTTTTTCGCGAAAGCGAAAAGTATCCTGAAAAGGATAATTCTTTGTATAAATTTAGGGCTTGCCCTGTGGGTTTACCCCGCGGGCTTGCCCTGAGCGAAATCAAAGGGTGAAACGGCTAAATCCTTACCTGAGTGCAAGGTCGTGACCAGCTCTAGTTTCGGAATTATATGTACATTACACGGTTTAAAAATGAGGATTAAAAAGAGTCTTTTGTAATTTCGAAACTAGGGCTGGTAGTACCGCTAGAGTTCCGCAGTAATGTGGAATCGAGATAAATGACTATCGCCAATTTTGTTCACCGAAGGTGGCGCAAAATTGGTACAGAATTCGGCTTATAGGTACGAGTCAAAAATACAAAACCTCCGCCCCAAAAGCGGAGGTTTTGCTTTCTAATCCAACTCTTTTTTCTTATCAAAGTTTCTTATTGAGTTTCCAAATATCGAGGTTCAACCTCGATATTTGAGCGGAGCACAGACTGAATTCCAGACCAAGAAAAGCGCTTGAATACCATACGCCACCAGAGAAATTTTATCAGTTAATTATCGGGTAGAAATTTGCGCTAGAAACTTGAATCCAGCAAACGCCGTGTTTGTATTTTTGCCCATACGATATCCCCATATACAAAAAGTTATGATGACAAATCAACGTCAACCAAGCGACATCAACACGCCATTAAAATAAATAAAAATTTAACTTTAATACCTACTTTTTATTAACCAATTTTGAACGATCGTTCGATTCTGGTTAAAGAAGTCGGAGGGGTGAAAAGAAAGAAAATATATTAGTTATAGATTAAAGTAGGTTTTAAGCTGGCGATCATTTTCAATCTTGTCCGCAATAATGTAGAGAACGTCCTTCCCTATTTTGAAATCTGCTTTGATTAACACAATTAAATCTTCACAATCATACGGATATACCCACACGCTTTTTTGCAACGACACAAAACCAATGTTCACCAAAGAACGCCGCAATTGGTTTCGTGTTCTCTTTCTTGCTTCCTTAATATCAAAAATAAGAATTCTCCATTTTTCGTCCCATCGTTTTGGTTTTGGAGGCGCGTCAAGATGGGTAAATAAATACCGCCGACCTTTTTCAGTAAGTCTCACAAAAGTTCCATTGCGCTTATTTTCAAAATAGATTAAATTCTGTTTTTTTAGACGAGTGATTGTTTTGTCGATTCCATAAAACACGCTTTTGTTTTTGCGTCCCTTTATAAAAGGACGCAACATCTGCAACGCATTCGGCGCAAGAACCGCCAAACTTATCACGCCCGTGATACCTATGGAGCCCAGCACAGCTTTCTTGAAAAAAGCCTTTTTTGTTTTCTTTTTAACCTCGCATTCAAGTTTCCCCATATTTTATATTTCCATATATTATACTCTATTAACCAATTTTGAACGATCGTTTGATTCTGGTTAGAGGGGTGGAGAAGTTGGAGAGGTTGGAAAGTTGGAGGGGGTAGAGAGAGGTTGAGGTTTGCAAGCTTTTGCAAGCGAAGCTTCCAAAAGCTTGCAAGTGTATCTGAATCTTTAAACCTCTGGTTCTGGGTCTGGGTCTGGGTCTGGTTCAGAATCCGGCTCGCTTTCTTCGTCATCATCTTCCTCTGCTGGAGGTTCTTCTGGGTCAGTGACAGGCGCCGCTTCAATACTTCCTTCGTCAGCATCTGCGACCACTACCACGCGCGTTACTTCAGTCGCTTCATTCCCTGCGGCATCTGAAACATTATATGTTACTTGGTAGGTTCCAGGGGTTGTCGTGTCCACCGTGCTATTTGTAATAATTGAAGCTGTTAGGTCTCCGTCTGTGTCGCCCGCCCCGTTAGAAGTAGGTTCTTCGGAACCGTCAGTTGTAACGGGGTCGGTGGCGGTTGCTCCGAGGTCAACGTATGTTTCTCCTTCGGTGATGGTAACTTGGGCTTCTCCGATGAGAGTGATGGTTGGTGGTGTTGTGTCCTCGGGTTCTGGGTCTGGGTCACTTCCTTCGTTACTTCCTTCGTCAGCATCTGCGACAGTATCTTCATCTCCAACGATGACAGTGCGATCTGCGGAAGCTGTGTTTCCTGCAT
>JAGLPS010000008.1 GCA_023137185.1 Minisyncoccota bacterium | reverse complement strand
TTGACGGCATTGCTATTCGCGTACCTGTTCTCGCCGGTTCAATCGCTGATATCACCTTTGTTGCAAAACGTGATACTACGGTAGAGGAAGTAAATGATATTCTTTGCAAGGCTTCCCGCGAGGAAAGGTGGAAAAATATTTTTACAATAACTGAAGACCCAATTGTTTCTTCCGATATTTTGGGAAGTCCGTATGCCGCTATTGCTGACTTGCCGTCAACGAAAGTTGTGGGCGGCAATCTCGTAAAAGTGCTTTCGTGGTATGACAATGAAATGGGTTACACTTACACGCTTGTTGAACATGTTATAAAATTAGGGGAATACACAAAATGAAAATCGCAATTGGAACAGACCACGCGGGATATGAATTGAAAGAATCTCTTAAAACCTTTCTCAAGGAAGGGGGATATGAAATAGTTGACTGTGGCGCGTATGAATATAACGAGGATGATGACTATCCGGATTTTGTTATTCCGGTGGCATCTGCTGTTTCAAGAGGCGAAGCTGGCAGAGGAATTGTAATAGGCGGTTCTGGACAGGGAGAAGCAATGGTTGCAAACAGATTCCTCAATGTGAGAGCTGCGGTTTTTTATGGAGGCGAGGAAAATATAATTACGCTTAGTCGTGAACATAATGATGCGAATGTTCTTTCTCTAGGCGCGAAATTTCTTTCCGTACAGGATGCAGAGAAAGCGGTAGAGTTGTGGCTCAAAACAGCCTTTTCTTCAGATGAACGGCATATCCGCAGAATTGAAAAAATTAACAGAGTTTCTCAATCTTAATTTTTCTAATTCTGGACTGAATTTTCTATCCACCACTAACTATCAACTATGACAGAGATTATTCCAGCAATTATACCTAAGAGCTTTGATGAGCTTCAGCAAAAAATGGCGCTTGCGGCGGGATTAGTTTCTCTAGTTCAAATCGACATTTTAGACGGAAAATTAACCCCGAAAGCCAGTTGGCCGTATGTTGAAAATACGGATGTTGATTTCGACAACATTTTAAAAGAAAAGAAAGGATTTCCTTTCTGGGAGCAACTTAATTTTGAGGCAGACTTGATGGTGGAAGAGCCCGAGAAAATATGGCATGACTGGGTAACTGCCGGAGTAAAACGTATTATTATCCACTGCGAATCAAGATGCGTTCTGGAAAAGCTTATCGATGATATCGTTGCGCGATCAGTTCCAAAAGAATCACCGTTATATACAGAGCTTGGTGTCGCCATAAACATTGAGACACCGCTGGAAAAATTGGAACTGCTTGTTCCTAAAATTGATTTCGTCCAATTTATGGGAATTGCCAAAATAGGCTTTCAGGGAGAACCCTTTGACGAGCGGGTGATAGAAAAAATAAAAGAATTTAAATCAAAATACCCTGATATTATTGTAAGTGTTGATGGAGGAGTGAGTTTAGAGAATGCTCCCGCGCTTATTTCCGCGGGAGCAGAGCGTCTTGTTGTTGGTTCCGCAATTTTTGGAAATTTGGACATTTCCTCTGTTATAGAAGAGTTTAAAAATTTGTTACAATGATTTTATATGGTAGCACTTACCGACTCTCAAGTTACGGAGTTGGAAATTACGGCGAATAAAATCCGACAGTCTATTATTGGAATGCTTCTTGAAGCTGGCTCCGGGCATACCGCGGGGTCTTTGGGAATGGCGGATATTTTTACTGCGCTTTATTTTCATATTTTGCGGCACGACCCGAACAATCCTCAATGGGAAGAAAGAGACCGACTAGTGCTTTCAAATGGTCATATTTGTCCAGTTCTCTACGCCACAATGGCTCATTCAGGATATTTTTCTGTAAAAGAATTAAAAACTTTGCGGAAATTTGGCTCTCATCTTCAGGGACATCCTCACCGCGAATTTCTACCATTTCTTGAAACAAGCTCCGGACCACTTGGTTCTGGTTTGTCTCAAGCTGTTGGAATGACGCTTGCCGACAGAATTGATAATGGCCGTTCTTCAGGTCGCTTTATTTATTGCCTGATGAGTGACGGAGAGCTAAATGCTGGCAATAGTTGGGAAGGAGCGATGTTGGGAGGGAAAGAAAAACTTCAAAACTTGATTGCAATCGTTGATCGCAACAATATCCAGATTGATGGGTTTACCGAGGATGTTATGCCGTTGGAATCTCTAAAAGCAAAATGGGAAGCTTTTAACTGGCACGTATTGGAAATAGACGGGCATAATTTTGAAGAAATTATAAGAGCGGTAAATCAAGCAAAAGCTATTTTTGAAAAACCAAGTGTTATTATTGCTCATACAATTCCGGGGAAAGGGGTTGCCGAGTTTGAACGAAAATATGAATGGCACGGAAAACCTCCCGCGCCAAAAGAGGCACAAATGGCGCTTAATGAATTACGAACACTTGGTGGAAAAATACAGAGCGAGCACCAGTAAAGTAGCTTTTAGCGATTATCTGTTAGCTTTTAGGAAAGAAAAAAATGCTTAACCCAGACGCAAAACTTAATCCAAAAATTTTTGACAATGATGTAGAAATGATTCCTATTCGGCAAGGATATGGAGAAGGCCTGCTTGAAGCGGGAGAACGAGATGAGCGAATTGTTGCGCTTTGCGCCGACCTTACTGAATCAACAAGAACACAACTTTTTGCGGAAAAATTTCCCAACCGTTTTGTGGAAATTGGCGTTGCCGAGCAAAATCTCGCGACAGTCGCTTCTGGTATGGCGGCTATGGGAAAAATTCCATTTATTGCCTCATACGCAATGTTTTCTCCCGGACGAAATTGGGAACAAATTCGTACGACTATTTGCTACAACGACAGAAATGTCAAAATTATTGGCTCGCACGCTGGAGTGTCTGTTGGTCCGGACGGGGGAACTCATCAGGCGATTGAGGATATCGCTATTACACGGGTAATTCCGAATATAATCGTTCTTTCTCCCTGTGACGCTATTGAAGCGAGAAAGGCGACAATCGCCGCCGCGGAGCACGAAGGTCCAGTTTATCTTCGCCTTACGCGTGAAGAAACTTCTGTAATAACGACGGAAAAAACGCCGTTTGAAATCGGCAAAGCGCAAACGCTTTTTTCTTCCGAGTATAATGCCGATGTTGGAATAATTGCGACAGGGGCGCTTCTACATAGCGCTCTAAAAGCGGCGGCAGAACTTGATAAAAAAGGAATCGCGGTGAAGGTGCTTAATCTTTCTACAATTAAGCCGCTTGATGAAGACCAAATTATTCTTCTGGCGCAAGAAGCAGGCGCTATTGTGACAGTTGAGGAGCACCAAATTTACGGGGGAATGGGAAGTGCTATATCCGAATGTCTTTCAAAGTATTTTCCCGTACCGATTGAGTTTGTGGGAGTGGACGATATGTTTGGTCAATCTGGCTCGCCCACCGAACTTCTAAAACATTATAAGATGGACACGCCTTCTATTATTGAAGCTGTAACGCGTGTTCTAAAACGAAAACACTAAAAATGGCTATTACTCCAAACTGTGACAATTGTGGTGAAGAATTAAAAGAATTCGGCGGACTTTTATTCAGCCCGCCAAACAAAGAAAACAAGGTGGAGAAATTCCACCTCTGTGTGAATTGTTACGAAAAAATTCAAGAAGCTTTAGAGAAAACTGTTAACGAATAACTAGTAACATATAACGAAAGACATTTAACTAGCATTATGAAAGTTTGGAAGCTTTCGCGGCATACCCTGGCCGGGCAGGCTCGCTTGTTTATCGAGGTTGAACTTCGCTACTTTTCGTTTATTGTAAACTTGCCTGTTATGATGTAGGATTTAATTATGTCTAAAAAAGACCTGAATTTTTATAAATCTCTCTTGCCAGAACAAATAACTGTAGTGGTTCAGGTTACAGAAGAAGGATTAGTTGCTGAGATTAAAGAATTAGAAAATTGTTATACTCAAGCTGATAATCCAGCTGAGCTTATTGAAATGGTCAATGATGCAGTTTTTACTTATCTAGAAATCCCTGATAATTTTGTAAAACAGCTAGGCATTGTGTATTTACCCCAGAAAATTGCTGATGAATTAAGGAGAATTAAAATGCAGGAATTTTGTAATGAACTTATAAAAGGAGTGTCGGTTACGACCACTTCTTATAAAAAAATTACATTTGCTTCCTGATACGATATGTAATGACCTTACCCAAACTTTCCAATTGTAATCCAGAAGATGTGTTCAAGATGTTTAATGGAATTGGCGGGTTTGAAATCATAAAAGATGGCGGTAAACATTACGGGATAAGGCATATACAGACAGGTTGCAAAATTACAGTACCCAGAAAAAAACCTGTTAATAAGCATCTTCTCCGACAGTCCATAATAAAAACTTTTTTGGAAGAAAAGTTAGGTTATAAAGAGGAAAAAATATATAAACATATAAATTGTTAAAGATATTAATAGGGAAGATAGAATTGATGAATTAGAAAACAAGGTAGAGAGACTTGAAAAAGACCTAAAAGCTTCTTATATGGCTTTTATGGTTATGTCTGCAATTATCGGCGCTTTATTTGTTCGGGTTTTCTTTTAGGGTAGTTTCGTGTATAGTTCTCGAATTTCCTACAAAATTTTGCGAGGAGAGTAATCTTTTGGCGCGTGTTTAAGATAAGTTTCAAGCGACTCTCTTGAGAGCAGCCCTTCCTGCGCGCCGATTTTCTGGACAACAGACATTGAGTTTATTGGGGCCCATTGAAGCGCTTCAGGAATATCTTTTCCATACGCGAGAGCTGACGTAAAAGTTGACGCAAAAGAGTCTCCAGCGCCAGTCCTGTCGTATGGAGGTTTGGAATCAGGGTAGGGAGGCATAAACCACGTCTCGTTTCCGTCATACACGTATGCTCCTTTTGGTCCGTCGGTAATAACAACAATCTTGGGACCCAATGCCCTCATTTTTACGATAAGCGGTATAATTTCAATTTCCTCCTTTATATCCAAAATTCGTTTTGCTTCCTGAATGTTGCAGAAGAAAAGTTCCGACAATCCGTACAATTCCCGCAGTTTTTCAAAACCGAGCTTCATTTGAAACGTGCCGGGCTGAAACGCAAGTTTAATATCTGGATGTTTTTTCAAATATACAGCGATTTCGTTGTGATAAGGAAGAGAATTTTCCGCGAGAGAGCTTAAATATACCCACTTCGGGTTTCCTATATCGGAAAAAGAATATTTGTATTCGTGGTGTTTTACAAGAATGGTTCGTTCCGCCTCAAACCACAAAACATAATGGTAGTTTGTCTTTTCTCCTTTATGAACGGTTATAAAATCAGTAACTACCTTATTTTTTTGCAATTCCTCAAGACATTCTTTCCCGTTTTGGTCGTCTCCTAAATTTGTGACAAACGCGCTTTTAAGTCCGAGGCGGCTTGCCGATACCGCGGCATTGGCGCTGTTTCCAACTGCCCGTACCACTTTTACGAATTCATAAGGAATTTTGTCGCCAAAACGAAAACAGAGCGTACAATGCTCGTGACTGATATCGCAATTAAGACTTGCGTCTTTTATACGGATAAAAGCATCGGTTACGATATCTCCAATTGCAACAAAGTTGTAATTCATCACATTTATTATAACAGTCCTTTACCACAGCACCAATTTTTTAGGCGAGCCGTGCAGAAGAAATCCAAATCCAACTTCTTTTGTTGGTTTGGACATAATTTTCATACATCCTTAGATTATCTAGAAAAGTGCGACAGTATGTACGGGCATACCCGCGTATCTTTACTTTTTGATTTTATATGATATAATCTCTTCTAGATTTTTGAAAACCAAATCACCATAAAGGTGACACAAACAAAGGAGGATGACGATGTCACAAACATTGATCACCACTATCACAGAAGGTCAGAAGAAGCAGATTAAGCGGTTTGCGGAAGATGCTGTGGATTGCGCAATTGCCAAGGGAATTCTTAACAAGGATGGCATTCAAAGACTCATCGAGAACGGCGGCGATTTTCAATCTCATATTGCTGCTGGTATTAAGGAGTTTTCTGCGAGCAATCAGTACGCCAACGAGGAAGTCAATTCGCATTATACGTATCCCAAGGGTTATAAGATCAAGGGGATTACGGAACAAACCAACATTCTTCGTCAGATCTTTCCGGGCGTTGGTTATGCCGATGAGAAACTGGCGGAACGTCCACTTCCCGCGAACGCCGAAGGGTGGTTTGCTATTCCAAGATGGGAGAGGATGTCACCGACGTATGGTGAAGCTGTGCAGATTGTGTTTGGTATGATTAAGCGAACTCGAAACGACAAGTTTTATACTCCGTGCCCGCTTGATTTGAATCGGCGTGTGCAGACGGTTGCAATGCTCAAAAACATTGGTGACCAGCAAAGAGGCTCCGACATTCTTGTGATCCCAGCTCAATTTGGTGTTCGGTATCGAGGTATGAGTGTTCGCAGGGTTCGTGAGATTGTGGACACTTTAGAGTTTGGTATGGGTGTATTTCAAGTTGCTATTATGCTCCTGACGCATCCCGAGCGTTTCCAGCAGTTTTATAATCTCTGGATTGACTGCGCTGGCGATGATTATATTTTTGACACCGTACATGCCGCCCCGTACTTCTCCTTTCGTTACAACAAAGTTAGGTTTTCAACACGCTGGGTTGGCAAACAGGACGTCAAATTCGGTTCTATCTCAGGGTTTGTTCCTAAATAGTATTGGGTTCTTAAAGTTTAAAAGCCTTCGCGTAAAAATTACGCGAAGGCTTTTTCTTTTTCACTTTTGACCTTTTATCTTTTGACTTTTGACCTTTTATGTATATAATAGCCACATCATGCTTACACTAAAAGCGTCATTGCGAGATAAAAAGGAAAATATACAGCAACTCCATTCAAAAGGGTTGATGCCTGCTGTTTTTTATGGAAAGAAAACTCCTTCTACTCCTATCTCAGTAGCCAAAAAAGAATTTATAAAAATGTGGAAAGAAGCGGGGGAATCTTCTGTTGTGTCTTTAGATACTCCTAATGGGCAAGTGCTGGCTCTTATTCATGATATAGATATCGACCCAGTTACCGATTTTCCGCGTCATGCCGATTTTTATGTTTTCGAAAAAGACCATAAAATTTCAGTCGAAGTTCCACTTGAATTCATAGGAATTTCTCCAGCAGTAAAAGATCTTGGAGGTATTCTTGTGAAGGTGCTTTACGATATTGAAATTGAAGCGCTACCTACGAATCTTCCTCATTCTGTTAAAGTTGACCTTTCTTTTCTGTCGACACTCGGAAGCCATATTCTTGCAAAAGACCTAAAGCTTCCCGAAGGAGTTTCTCTATCAATCAACCCCGACGACGTTGTTGTGTCTGCCTCTGAACCTAAAGAGGAAGAGACAGAAGAAACCCCTATAGATCTTTCTGATATAGAGGTTGAAAAGAAAGGAAAAGAAGAGTCTACTGAAGAAGGAGGAGATGCTCCTTCAGGGCAAGGTCAAGAGAAAAAATAACCTTTTTTGATATAATCCTGTAGTGAGAAATGGCATTGCGATTTCGCCGTGTTCTTAAGGACTATGCCATTTTCTACTACGGGGTATAATAAAGGACGATGCAGTATCGTTTGTGTGTTTTTATTATATTTTTGTGTATAGCGCTTGGAGCACTTTCTATTCCCGTATTCGCGCAAAATGCCGAAGAAGCCGCGGTAGCGCAACAGGAAGCAAATCTTCGGGCGGAGCTTCAGCAACTTGAGACTGAAATTGCTCAACAGCAAGAAATTCTTCGCGCTAAACAGCGTGAGTCTGTTTCCATTGAAAGGGATATCGCGATTTTAAACGCTCAAATTACCCAAGCGCGACTCAAAATAAAAGCGCAAAACATTGCTATTCGACAGCTCGGAAAAGACATCTCTGTCAAAAGTGAGACCATTGAAGAACTTGATGCCCAGATTGAAAGAGGAAAAGAATCACTTGCTGCTCTTATTAGAAAGACAAACGAGCTGGATTCGTTCTCTTTTGTGGAGGTGGTGCTTGCAAATGAGGATTTATCCGAATTCTTTGGCGACCTTGATTCGTTTCAGTCCATTAAACGGGACCTCTATCAATTGTTTAAAAATATTCGCAATGTGAGAACACTTAATGAGTCGGAGCGTACGGCGCTTCATTTCCAGAGAAATGAAGAGACGGATATAAAAGTTGCGATTGAGGCAGAGAAAAGAAATATTGAAAAAGCCGAGAAACAAAAACAGTCGCTTCTCGCAATAAGTAAAAATCAGGAAAAAACGTACGAAGATGTTTTGAAAGAACGCGAAAAGCGTGCTGCCAAAATTCGTTCTGCTTTGTTTGCTCTTCGTGACACAGCAGCCATTCCTTTCGGTATGGCACTTACCTACGCAAATGCCGCGTACGCGAAAACAGGAGTTCGCCCCGCTTTTCTTTTAGCAATTCTCACGCAAGAATCAAATTTAGGGGAAAATGTCGGTACTTGTAATCGTCCCGGAGATCCACCTGAAAAAAGCTGGAGAAACATTATGCCTGGTCCCAATGACAATTCATGGAGAGATGACCAAACTATATATCTCCAGATTATGTCTCAACTTGGATTTGACCCAGATTCAATGCCTCTTTCCTGTCCGTGGCGTGGGGGATGGGGAGGAGCTATGGGCCCTTCCCAATTTATCCCAACCACATGGAATTTATACAAATCGCGTATTGCCAGCGCTATTGGAAAGTCCGTACCAAACCCATGGGACCCACGGGACGCTTTTATGGCTTCCGCAATTTACCTTGCCGACTTAGGAGCAAATAAAGGAGGGTACACTGCCGAGAGAACAGCTGCCCTTAAATATTATGCTGGAGGTAACTGGCAGAAATCTGAGAATGCCTTTTACGGAAATGGAGTTATGGCAAAAGCCCAGAATATTCAGGAAAATATGATTGACCCTTTGCAGGGGCTGTAGATAGCTGTTAGCTTTTAGGCAGAAAAAAAGATAGCTTTTAGTTTTTAGGTAAAAAACAAACAGATATATATAAAAATTTCGTACGATATATCGCACAAAATGTCTTTTTCAGATTTGCCAGTTTCCAATAATAGTGGTCTTGCAAGCCTCACTTTTGTTTGGTATAGTGTTTTCTACAATGAATCCCGTAGTAGAAAATGGCATAGCAATAAGGTACGCCTTTATACTATAGGGGTAAGATTTATTATCTGTTTAATTTTATCATTGAATAGATGGCCAATACTTCAATTGCGAAGCAATAATGCCATTTTTCACTAACAGGATGAAGAAAGAAATCCACGCGAAAAACTATCGTCCAGTAATTTTTCTTGATACTTCAAGCGGAAAGAAGTTTCTTATTCCGTCAACAATTGAAACGCAAGATTCGGGAAAATGGGAGGATGGAAAGACATATCCGCAACACAGTGTTGAAATATCCAGCGCTTCGCATCCGTTTTACACTGGACAAGACAAAGTACTTGATATTGCTGGACGTGTTGAAAAATTCAAAGCGCGGCGCGCCGCGGCGGTAAAATCTCCCGCAAAGAAAAAAACATCTTCCAAGACAAAGTAAATTTCTCCTTGCTATCCTATTTTATCGAAAGATAAATTTAAGGATGAGGACGCCCAATGAAGTTCCGCAGTTAACTGTGGAGGTCGAGAGTATTCAAAAAATTATCTAAAATTCTTTTTTATATGATTTCTAACGAGGCGGATATTACAGAGTTTAAACAAAACGACAAAACAAAATATCTTGCCGATTTGTATTTGAGTTTGGAAAAAGAAGAAAAGTCAGCACTTTCTATGGGTTTTGACCCTGCGATGAAGGAATTGGCCGAAGAAGAAGTACAACGTATTCGGGAAGAAAAAGAAAAATTACTCGCTCAAATGAAAAAAATTCTTGCTGGAGCCGCTGAGGAAGAAAAGTCTCCTAACGAAATTATTTTAGAAGTACGAGCGGGAGCGGGGGGTGAAGAGGCGGCTCTTTTTGCCCGTGAACTTGCCGAGATGTATGAGAAATATTCAGTTTCCCAAAGCTGGTTTTTTAAAAAAATTAGCGAGTCATTAAGCGCGCTTTCAGGATACAAGGAGGCGTCGTTTGAAATACACGGCAAAGGTGTATACAATGACCTTCGTTATGAAACAGGGGTGCACAGAATTCAGAGAATTCCCGCTACGGAAAAATCCGGAAGAGTTCATACTTCAACGGCATCTGTCGCTATCTTACCGCTTGTTAAAAAGATAAATTTTGAAATTAATCCCGTTGATCTTGAAATAGAATTTTCCCGTTCAGGAGGCGCTGGGGGACAAAATGTCAATAAGGTGGAAACAGCGGTACGTATTATCCACAAGCCAACCAGTATAGATGTTCGGTGTACATCAGAAAGAAGCCAACTTAAAAATCGTGAAAAGGCGATGAGTATTCTCACGGCCAAACTCGCGTTTCTTGAAGAGGAAAAACAAAGAAGCCGAATTGCGTCAGACCGTAAAAGTCAAGTTGGGACAGGCGACCGGTCGGAAAAAATACGCACCTATAATACGTTACAGGACAGGATTACCGACCATCGTATAAAAAAATCTTGGCATAATATTGAAAGTATTCTCAACGGGAATTTTGCGCCTATTATTGAAGCATTTAAGGAAGAAGCCAAAGAAAACGGCTTAACGTAGAGTGATTGCAAAGTAGAATGCAATTTGTTACACTCTGTGCTATTGCATAGTATGATAGAAACAGCAAAAACAAAAAATTTAATAGAAGCAATGTTTGAAGCAGGTGCCCACTTTGGTTTTACCCGTTCTCGCAGACATCCAAGCGCCAAACCGTTTTTGTGGGGTACAAAAAACCGTATTGAAATTTTTAATCTAGAATTAACAAGCAAGTCTCTTGAAAAGGCAAAAGAATTTGTCAGAAATCTTGCCAAAGAGGGAGGAAAAATTTTGTTTGTTGGCGGAAAAAAGGAGGCGCAAGAAATTATTCGAAGCGCGGCGGAAACTCTTGGAATGCCCTATGTGGCGGGACGTTGGATTGGAGGCACACTCACAAATTTTTCGCAGATCCGCAAACAAGTTACTAATTACGAAAATTTGATTTCGGAGAGAGACAGTGGAGGGTTTGAAAAGTATACTAAAATGGAAAGACTCTTGCTCGACAGAAAGATTGAGGCTATGGAGTCGAAATTTTCAGGTCTTGTTTTAATGGAACAAATACCCTCTACCCTTTTTGTAATTGATCCAAAGCGAGAACATATTGCTGTGCAGGAAGCGAAGTCAGTAGGCGCTTCTGTCGTAGGATTGTGCGGTTCAGACTGCAATCTTTCCCAAGTCGATGTTGGTATCCCCGGAAATGACGCAGCAATTGCGAGTATTAGTTTTTTTGTAGAACAAATCGTTTCTTCCTTTAAGGAGGGACTAAAGGTAGAAGTGGAAGAAGTAGAAAATAATTAAATGTAAACGTATATGAGTATCACCACGGAGCAGATTAAAGAGCTGCGTGACGCGACTGGAGTGTCAATAATGCAGTGTAAAAAAGCGCTTGAAGAAGCGAATGGAGATAAAGAAAAAGCCCTTGTTATCTTGCGTAAAAAAAGCAAAGAAGTTGCCGAAAAAAAAGAAAACCGCGCGCTTGGTGCGGGAGTGGTAGCTTCTTATATTCATGCGGGGGGAGGGGTTGGGACAATGATAGAATTATCATGCGAAACTGATTTTGTTGGTCGCAATAAAGATTTTCAGAAACTTGCGTACGACATCGCACTTCACATTGCCGCGATGAATCCTGAATTCTTAAAAGCAGAAGATATTCCGAAAGAGACAAAAATAAAAGCTCAAGAAGTTTTTAAGGAAGAAGTTAAAGATAAACCAGAAGAAATGCAGGAAAAAATCCTTGAAGGAAAACTCGCGGCTTATTTTTCCGAAAGAATTCTCCTCGAACAAAAATTTGTAAAAAATCCTGAATTAACAATTCAGAACCTTGTGGAAGAAGCGGTGCAAAAATTTGGAGAAAAAATGGAAATCCATCGTTTTATACGTTTTTCAGTAAAATAGAATGTCTATTTGGATATTTAGCATATCTCTCGCGCTCATTGTTATTATAATGGGACTTAAGATGTTTGAGCTAAAGCGCGGCAGACAATTTTTGGTTTCTAAAAAACTGCTTGTCGCTGATGAAATAGTGGTACCTAAAGTTGTCACGGTATATCGCTTTTTTACTGAACGTGGAGAGAAAACTCTTACAGGCTATATTTCTCAAATCCCTCTTTTTATAAGGAAGGTAATTATAAAAGTCTCTCGTATGGTTGATGAAAAATCAAAAGTCTTAAGGGACTCGTCGCGGGGGAAATATTCTTTAAAAAATGGCGATACCCCCAATTCTGAATTTCTTAAAACAATGATTGAATATAAGAATGGAGAAAAGGACAAGGAAAACGGAAAGGGGCACACTACTTTGAAATAGGTCTTTCTTTCTGATACTGTATGATATATGCCGGAGTAGCTCAGTTGGTAGAGCAGTCGCTTTGTAAGCGATAGGTCGGGGGTTCAAATCCTCTCTCCGGCTCACGTTAACTTTCCTCAACAGCCTCAGTTGAGCTTGCGATTTCAGACAGACGTGGAATTATTTTTTCAATGTCTTTCACGCCTTGGAAGCCGTAATATACACTGTTATCAATTACGAGGGCTGGTAGTTTCCTCTCTATTTTTTTTATAGAAATGAGCGTCTGTACTGCTGAGAGGTCAAGGTTATAGTCAAAAGAATAAATTCTCAATGCTGGATATTTTTTGCGGAGACGTGTAAGTACATATCCTTCCCGAGTGCAATCTGGGCAATCTCCCTTGTTTGAATAAAAATACAAAATAAAAATCGGGTTTAATCCGCATTTCTCGCTAATACGGTTCATCAGAAGATAGTCCTTTATTAGAAGCAGGGAATAAGATTTTTTCAGAGAGATAACCTCTAAATTATCATTTCCTCGCCGTTCTTCTGTGTACGCGAGTTTTTCTCCTAAAGACCCAAGTTCTTCAGAGAGTATAGAGTCTCCGATTGTGTCGCAGGAAGATTCTGCAAGAAGGGCGTATTGGGTTTCTGAAGAAAGAATGTCAATCGCGATGTTATTTTCGATAGAGCGTATTTCCTCAATCTTTTTTTCGTTAAAGTAATTTCCAACAAAAAAAGCGGTAAAAAAAATCACCGATGTAATAATAAAAACAAACACGTATTTTCTGAAATCGAATGCTCGTTCTGTCATATTTGTTTATCTCCACTGTACCTTGCGCGCAAAGGCAACATCGTAAATTGCTTTCAACAGCCACAAAGGCGCTATCAGCGGGTATAGAAGGAGAAAATATAACACATCTTTGGAAACATTCCAATGCCCCTCGGCAATTCGTTTTCCGAGAAGAAGAAGTGTTATGGTAAGGATGAATAACGCGAGAGTGAGAAAGAGAATACTGTCTATATTTACAAAAAACAAATCAAAATGGAAACTCTCAAGTGACAAAGCGGGGAGTCCGACTGTTTGTATGCGCGTAACATACTCTAAAGTTTTTTCTCCCACTGTCCAAAGCGCAGTTATGATGTAATAGAGGGTTATAAAAATAGTGATAACGGCCATTGGCAAAACAATAGACCCTAAATGACCGTATTCCTTTTTGAAAAATAATTCGCGATAGTCCAAAGCATTTTTTAAGAATCCGTATGTCCATCGTAATCGTTGACGGTAGAGCTTTTTAAGTGTCGGAGGCGCTACGGTATGCACAAATGCGTTGTGGGCGTTTAAGATGCGATAATGGTGTTTTTGCATTCGCAAAGCGATTTCCAAGTCTTCGGTGCAGTGCCCATCAGTGTAGTTACCGATTTTTTCAAAAACGGAACGTCTGAATATAGAGAATGGACCTGGCGCAACATACAAAGAACCGACGTATGAAAGAACTTTTCTCAAGAATATTCCCCACTGATATTCAGCGTGCTGTACAAACTGAATTATATTTGACGGGCTGTGCACAATGATAGAAGGCACTACTGACATTACACTTTTATCTTCAAAATATACGGCGATCTTTTTTAAAGAATCCTTTTCCACAAATGAATCAGCGTCCAGACATCCGACAAGCTTGCCTCTTGCTTGTGTAAGTCCGAAATTAAGCGCGGTATATTTTCCTCCGTTTTCTTTATGGAAAATGTCCACATTTCTATGCCGACCAAAACGTTTAAGCACTTTCGCGGTGCTGTCTGTGCTTCCGTCGTTTATCACTATTATCTGGAGCTTGTCTTTTGGGTAATTAAGGTTTAAAAGTGATAATAGCGTCTTGCCAATTGTCTTTTCTTCATTGTAACAAGGAACGATAATACTTACAGAAGGCAACGTTTTGGTGTTTTTTTTGCTCTCTTCCTTTTTCATTACTTCTCTCTTTTCAAGGTAAGTAATAAAAAGAAAAATCTCAAAGTACAGAGAAAAAAATATTATTACGTATATAAAACCGTTTGAAAATCCCGACATAGAAGTACCTTGATTATACGCATGAAATACCCCCCTTTGCAAATTTTGCAGCAGCCAAAATATTTTGAAACAAAGCCATTCTATAGAAGACGCACCCCTATTTTTTGAGACTGTTTCGTGCTATAATAATCTTCATAAAGCAAGGTGCTTTTTTGTTTTTTACTTCTAAATAAGAGACGGAAACAAGCTTGTCTTATGGCAAAAAAAGAACAGAAAAAAAAGTTACCAGTGAAGGAAAAAGTAAACGGTTATAGCGCCGCTGATATTACTGTCTTGGAAGGTCTTGACCCTGTCAGACGTCGTCCTGGAATGTATATTGGTACTACTGGTCCAGAAGGTCTTCATCATCTTATATGGGAGATTTTTGATAACTCTCGCGATGAAGCAATGGGAGGTTTCGCAAGTCTTGTTGAGGTGGCGCTTTTGCCGGGTAACAGAGTGCGAATTGTTGACAATGGGCGAGGCATCCCCGTTGATACTCACAAACAGACAAAAACGTCGGCTCTTGAAACGATTATGACAACATTGCATGCCGGAGGGAAATTTGGTGGACAAGGATACAAAGTATCCGGAGGTCTCCACGGGGTTGGAGCTTCCGTTGTGAATGCACTTTCTTCTTATTTTAAAGCGGAAGTATATCGCGATGGTGGACATTATGTTCAGGAATACTCACAGGGAAAGAAAAAACAAAATGTTAAAAAACTCGGTCCCTCTAAACTTTCAGGGTCAATTATTACGTTTGAACCCGATGTCGAAATTTTCAAAGAGATATATTTTGACTGGTCAAAAATTTTAGACCACCTGCGACAGCAAGCGTATCTTGTAAAGGGACTTCGGCTGACTGTGATTGACGCGCGGGAGGCTCCCACTATTGATGAATCAAACTCTTTTTTCTTAAGTGACCTTCACCTTGAGGTTCCTTCTTTTACGTTTTATTTTGAGGGAGGCCTTGTTTCAATGATTACTTTCTATAATCATTTCCAAAAACCGATTCATCAAAATGTTTTTTATGTTGAGAAACAGCTTGATGACCATAGCTCTGTTGAGGTGGCGCTTCAGTATGTTGACGATATTACATCCCGAATCTTGCCCTTTGCAAATAATATTTATAACTCCGAAGGAGGAGCGCACGTCACGGGATTTAAAACCGCGCTTACTCGCACACTTAATAATTATGGACGCAAGAATAACCTCATAAAAGAAAAAGATGAAAATTTTACCGGAGATGACGTATTGGAAGGTCTAATGGTGGTTATTTCTGTCAAACTACGAGAGATTCAATTTGAAGGCCAAACAAAAGCAAAATTGGGGAGCGTTGAGGCGCGGACTATGCTGGAAACAGTTTTTGGGGAAGCGTTTGACACGTTTCTTGAAGAGCATCCTGATGACGCAAAGTTAATAATAAATAGAGTACTTCTTTCTCTCAGGGCGAGAAAAGCAGCCAAAGCGGCAAAAGACAGCGTTTTACGAAAAGGAGCTCTTGAAGGAATGACGCTTCCTGGAAAACTTGCCGATTGCCAGACAAAATCTGCTGACGAGGCCGAACTTTTTATCGTTGAGGGAGATTCAGCGGGTGGTACGGCAAAAAGTGGTCGTGACCGACGAACACAAGCTATTCTCCCGCTCCGCGGAAAAATTTTGAATATTGAAAGAGCCCGTTTGGACAGAGCACTTTCTTCGGAGCAGATAAAAAATCTTGTTGTGGCTCTTGGCACAACGATTGGAGATTCTTTTGATATTGCGAAATTGCGTTACCACAAAGTTATTATCGCGACTGACGC
>JAGLPS010000007.1 GCA_023137185.1 Minisyncoccota bacterium | reverse complement strand
CCATTGGTTGACGGCGGGCACATTTATATTGCGCAACCGCCACTGTATAAAATAAAAAAAGGGAAAGAAATAATGTTTGCGTATACGGAAGAAGAAAAAATAAAAAAACTCGGCAAAGACGCGGCGCTTGCGGAAGAGGCTGAAGACTCGGGAGAAGAAGACGTTTCTGGAGAAGAAGACGGGAAAGAAAAGGAATTAGTGAAAAAACCAAAAATTTCTATTCAACGCTATAAAGGTCTTGGAGAGATGAACGCAGATGAATTATGGGAAACGACAATGGACCCGAAAGCTCGCATCCTTAAACAAGTAACTATTGAAAACGCGCAGGAGGCGGAAAGAATTTTTGAAATACTTATGGGCACTGATGTTCCAGCAAGAAAATCTTTCATTCAGTCAAATGCAACAAAGGCGACGTTGGATGTTTGATTGACTTTTTGTTTTCAGTCTGTAATCTTAGATTCAAAATAGAGTCGTTCTTTTTTTAATGCACATATAGAAAGGAGATAGGTTATGGAGAATTTAGGGTGTTTAAAAATCATTCGTACACCCAAGGGAGAAGCACCTTTAAAGATTCGTAAGAAGTGGGTAGGTATACAGATGCGTTATCTGTTTTTTGACCCACAAAGTTCTTCTCTTGGAACTTTTTCAGAAACTCCTCAAGAATGTAGAGGAGAATACTTTGTCTCTCAACTGGAAGCCATACTTGCTTTGAAGAAAAAATCTCCCGACGTTGCATTGTGGTGGAAAAAGCACGGTTTTCCCGAATCACAGGGGAGTCTTTTTTGTTTTGGCAAAGATGAGGTTCAAATTTTAAAACCTTCCCTTCCCCGAGAACAATTTTTGGGATAAAGGCCGCTCGTATTCTCTTTTGAAAAGCACGCATATTTGCTTGCTAGCAAATTGCTCTGCTCGCGCCAGTCGCGCTTGCGCAAGGTTGAGGCGCGAACACTTGGAGCACCGAAAGACCTTGTGAGGTTTTTTCTGAAAAACCCACAAGGTGTACAGAATCTGTAAGATTTTTCAAAAGAGAATACTCGCTTTAAAGAGCAGAGAGAATTTTGGACACTCAGTGTCCAAAACTACAAAAATCCCGTCATAGTTACTGACGGGATTTTTTATTAGATACCAAAATACTCCGCAGCTCTGTCTTTAACAACTCGGGCAAGCGGCGGGGATGGACGGAACAGTCTGTCTTATTTTATCTATTTTAGCTTTTCTAGAATATTATCCAGCTTTGCTGTTCCTATATTTCCTTCCTCGCGGCTTTCAATAGTTACACTTTGCGATTCCACTTCCTTGTCTCCAATAACGAGAATATAGGGGACTTTTTGAAGTTTCGCGTTGCGAATTTTTTTGCCCAGCATTTCGTTGCTATTATCCAGTTCGGCGCGCACGTCGTTTTCTTTCAGGTATTCAAATATTTTTTCCGCGTATTTCTTGTGTTTTTCTCCGATGGAAAGCACTTTCACTTGCACGGGGGAGAGCCAATAGGGGAATGCGCCGGCGTAGTGTTCAATTAAAAATCCGATAAAGCGCTCATGAGTTCCCAATGGGGCGCGATGTATGCACAAAGGTGTTTTCTCCTTTCCGTCTTTTGTGGTATATGTCAAACCAAAACGTTTTGGCACCGCAAAATCGACTTGATTTGTGGCAAGAGTGAACTCTCTGCCAATCGCGCTCCATACTTGCACATCAATTTTCGGTCCATAAAAAGCGGCTTCATTAGGAATTTCCACATACGGAATTTTTGACTCGATAAGAACATCGCGGACCATATCTTCTGTTTTTCTCCATAATTCTGGTTCGTCTACGTATTTTTCTCCAAGTTTTTTTGGGTCGTGTGTTGAAAAACGCATCACGTATTTTTCAATACCAAAAACTTTAAAGTAGTAGAGATACATATCATTTACTTTTCTAAACTCATCGGCAAACTGATCTTCGCCGCAATATATATGCGCGTCGTTCATTTGCAACATCCGAACCCTCATTAGTCCAAACAATTCACCGGATTTCTCGTGTCGGTATACCGTACCGTATTCTGCAAGGCGTAAGGGTAAGTCTTTATAGCTGCGCTTTTCTGAAGCAAAAATTTTATGGTGGTGAGGGCAGTTCATTGCTCTTAGATAATATTTACCACCTTCATATTCCATAGGAGGGAACATAACCTCTTTGTAATATGGCAGATGCCCGCTCTTTTTGTACATTGACTCTTTGGCAATATGTGGAGTACGTACCTGCATATAACCGGCTTTCTTCTCTGTTTCTTTTGCCAATCTTTCTAATTCTTCAATGATAAGAGTGCCGTTTGGTAACCATAACGGGAGCCCTGGACCAACGTCGTTATCAAAGGTGAAAATTTTAAGTTCTTTTCCCAACTTTCTGTGGTCTCTTTTTTCAGCCTCTTCCATCATTTTTTCATAATCTGCCAGCTCTTCCTTTGTATTAAAAGCTACTCCATAGATGCGAGTGAGCATCTTGTTTTTTTCGTCTCCTCGCCAATATGCGCCAGCGATTTTCGTTAACTTAAACGCGTCTGGATTTATTTTTCGCGCGTCTTCAATGTGCCCGCCGCGGCAAAGGTCGGTAAATTCGCTAGCTCCAGAACCTGAAGTGTAAAAAGTTATCGTTTCTCCATTAGACGCAATTTCATCAATAAGTTCAATTTTGTACGGATTATCTTTGAAAAATTTTTTTGCCTCTTTCTCGCTTATTTCTTTCCCTTCAAAATTTCTCCATCCAGTAAGAATTTCTTTCATTGTTTTTTCAATTTTAGGAAGGTCGTTTTCGGTAATCGGAGTATGAAATTCAAAGTCATAATAAAACCCATTTTCAATAGCGGGTCCAATGGTGTATTTCGCGTCAGGGTAAAATTTCAAAACCGCTGTCGCCAAGAGGTGAGCAAGTGAGTGGCGAATGTGTTCTAAATTATCCATATATGCCTTATATGCTAACAATTATTGGAGAAAAAATCTATTTTGACAAGCGAGGTCTTGCCCGTGGACGGTGTACGGTCGAGGGACACTACGCGAAAGCTTCTGAGTTTTCATGTGGTATACGAGCCTGCCTACCGCAGGCAGGCCTGCCTGCTGGCATAGGCGAGGTTGAAGTCAAACTATAGGTCAATATCGCTCCGCTTGCCCTTAACAATTCGGGCAAGCGGCGGGGCGATTGGACAAGCGAAGCGAGCCCCGATAAGACCTGTGGACACGCCGTGTCCACAGGTCTTTGCTACTCCCATATAGCTTTCAAGTTATCGAGGTTCAACCTCGATAGCAAACCTCGATAGCAAAAAGATCCCTGATTTTTTTCTGTCTAAGTTTTTTCAATTTAAAAATCGATAGCAACTCTCTAATCTATTCTCCTATTCGCGCGAATTAGAGAATAGAGAAAGAAAGGATAAAAAGATTTGGATGGAGAGGTCTTTTTGTCAAAAAAAGCGGGCAGGATTACATCCTTGCCCGCTTTCAAGTTTTAATTAAGAGTCTAAACGATGGTTTTCTGAATTTCAGATTTTACGAATATTTGCCACGCCTCCATGACCTTTTTCTTGGCTTCTGACCAAGGTGGAGTTTGTCCATCCAGCCTCTCAAAATCCTCCACTGAATTGCAGCTTGAGATTTCCTTTCCAAGTCTGAATTCAGACAGAATAAACTCACCCCACGCCTCTCTGACTTTTGCTTTGGCTTCTGAATTAGGCGGAGCATGCTCATCCAGCCTCTCAAAGTCCTCCACTGAATTGCAATTTGAGATCCGTTCTTCAATTTCAGACAGAATGAACTCATCCCACGCCTTCCTAACCTTTTCCTCGGCTTCTGAATCAGGTGGAGTTTGTTCATCCAGTCTCCTAAAATCTTCCACTGACTTGCATTTCGGGATTTGTTCGATAATAAACTTCTCCCACGCCTCCCCGACTTTTCTCCAAGCTTCTGAACCAAATGGAGTTTGTTCATCCAGCCTCTCAAAATCTTCCATTGACTGGCAATTCAGGATTTGTTTCTCAACTTCAGGAAGAATGAACTCACTCCACACCTTCCAGACCTTTTTCTTGGCTTCTGAACCAGGTGAAGTTTGATCATCCAGCTCCTCAAAATCTTCCACCGACTTGCAACGCCCAATCAGGTATTTTATCGTTTTCTCATCTTGTAAATTCAGGTTCAAAGTATCCAAATTACCAATCACAGTATCCATCGCAACTCTCCTTGTTAATGGTTTTTAAAGGACTTGATTATCTTTTATCTTTCGCTAGATTGGCATAGGCATTCTTTTCTGTCAATTTTTTAACTTGGAAGCCGAGCTTCCAAGTGAGGTGTAATTTGGGTTTTGCTGATTTGATTTACAAAATCTACGATAGATTTTTCAAAATATCTTTTGTCGCGAGTTATTAGTTAAATGTTTCTAGTTATATATTACTAATTATTCATTAACAGTTTTTTCTAAAGTTTCTTCACTTTTTCAACAATCAAGCTCACGCCGCCGTTTCGTTTGGAAATATGCCCTTTAATCGCAACACAATGCTCAGGAACAAGAATTTTTTTGCATTCCTCATACAAACTTGGGAACACAACAACCTCTATACTCCCGGTAAAGTCGCCGATTTTCGCGAACATCATTTGCGCGCCTTTTTTTGTAAGGATATTTTTTACCTCCTCAACAATGCCTCCAATAACGGCAATCATTCCTTCTTGCATCTCTTCTTTGATGTTCGCGATATGTTTTTCTCGCTTTTCAAGTTTTTCTCTGAATTTGTCCAACGGATGTCCTGATACATATAGACCAAGAAGCTCTTTTTCCCACGCGAGCTTCTCCTCTGTTGTTGCGGATGTCCCTTTTTCTAAAGTGATGTCTGATACCGCGGAGTGATTCATTCCGCCAAAAAGTGAATTCTGGGATTCTGGCGCGCTCTTCTTTTGTTTGTTGTATTCAAGAACATTTTCTAAGTTTGCAAGAAGTATTCCCCGTTCGCCCCATTCATCCATTGCTCCCGCTTTGATAAGCGCTTCAAGGGATTTTTTGTTCAAATTACGGTCGTCAACGCGGTCAAGAAAATTCTTAAGGGAAGTGAATTTTCCGTTTGTTGTCCGTTCCTCAATAATAGTCTGGGCGATTCCTTCTCCGAAGTTTTTTATAGTATACAAACCAAAACGAATTTTTTCCCCGCCTGATTCATTAGTCACGACGGTAAAATCTTTGAAGCTTTCGTTTATGTCTGGCGGAAGAACTTTGATGCCCATTCTCTTGCATTCATTGATAGTTTCAGAAATTTTGTCTACATCACCCGCGTCAGCCGTAAGTATCGCGGCAATATAAATAACGGGAAAGTTTGCTTTCATATACGCGGTTTGATAAGCGACTCGTCCATAGCTTGCCGCATGCGCTTTGTTGAACCCGTACGCAGCGAATGGTTCAATGAGCTTCCATAATTGTTCTCCTTTTTCTTTGCTCATTCCATTTTTTACGAGACCTTCTTGGAGTTTTTCTCTCTGAGCTTCCATCTCGGCGGGAATTTTCTTTCCCATTGCTTTGCGGAGTTTATCAGCCTCGAGCCATGAATATCCAGCGAGTTTGATTGCAATAAGCATTACGTCATCCTGGTATGTAATCACTCCATAAGATTGGGAGAGAATCTCTTTCAAACGCGGGTCTATATATGACACCAGCGCGTTATTATGTTTGCGCTCGATATAACGGGGGATTGATTCAAGCGGACCGGGACGGTACAGCGCGACCATAGCGTTGATGTCATATATAGTTGTTGGTTTGAGGTCTTTAAGATATCTTGTCATTCCCGCGCCGTTCAATTGAAAAAGTCCAATAGTTTCTCCGCGAGCAAGCATCTCAAATGTTTTTTTATCGTCAAGAGGAATGTTTTCGATATCTATTTCAATTCCTTTGAGTTGCTGAACGCGTTTGACTGAATCGGCAAGAATAGAAAGATTCTTTATTCCAAGAAAATCAAATTTCAGAAGCCCCGCTTCTTCAACCGCGTGCATATCATATTGAGTAATAAGCTTGCCTCCTTTAGGGTCAAACTGAAGCGGCACAAAATCAGTAAGCGGAGTGGGGGAGATTACAACACCGGCAGCATGTACTGAAATATGGCGGACATTTCCTTCAATCTTTTTTGCCATATCTATGATTGTTTTTGTGTCAGTATCTTCTTTGTAGAATGTTTTGAGTTCAGGAGTGATTTCAATCGCTTTATCAATGGACATTGGAAATCCTTGTGAACCAAAAGGAATAATCTTTGCTATTCTGTCTCCAGTACCATAAGAGTATCCAAGAGCTCTTGCGACATCGCGAACCGCGGCGCGCGCCATCATTGTTCCAAATGTACCTATTTGGGCGACTTTATCTGCCCCATATTTTTGTTTGGCGTACTCTATAACCTCATCTCGTCGGTTATCAGCGAAATCCATATCTATATCAGGCGCCGAAGGACGCTCGGGATTAAGAAAGCGCTCAAAGGGCAGTTTGTACTCGAGAGGATTTACATTCGTAATTCCCGCGCAATATGTTACCAAAGAACCCGCGACTGACCCTCTGATAGTGGTAACGATTTTCTGTTCGTGCGCATATCGCATCAGGTCTCCAACAACAAGAAAGTATGGAGCGTATCCTTTTTTCTTTATGATTTCTAGTTCGTAATTGATACGCCCTAATACTTTTTCGGTTTCCCCAAGTTTTCTTTTTTTTAGGCCTTCAAAAACTTCTTCTTTAAGCGCTTCGTCGTGTGTTTTTTCCGCCACTTTAAAATCTGGAAATACCCATTTCCCAAGCTCCAATTCAATGTTGCACATATTGGCAATTTTTTGAGTATTCTCTACCGCTTCAGGAATTTCAGAAAAGTACGTTTCTGCTGTATCTCCGCTGATAAAAGAGAAGTCCTCGTTATCATTTATTTGTCTAATATCTCGTGATGTTTGAATTGCCATCAGAGTATCGCGAGCTTTCTTATCTTCTGGAGAAAGATAGTATACGTCGTGGGCGGCAACGAGAGGAATGTTTGTTTCTTTGCCGAACTCAATTATTTGTTTCATTTTTTTCTCGTGTCCTTCAATTTCAGGATGATGAGTTACTTCGAGGAATACATTTTCTTTTCCAAATGTGCTTTTCAGAAACGAAAGTGACTCCAACGCTTTTTCTTTGTTCCTATTAGAAAGAGCAAGGGCGATATCTCCTGTGAAAGAAGGGGAAATCGCGATAAGTTCTTTTCCGTATTTCTCCATCAACTCTTTGTCAATTCGCGGGCGATAATAAAAACCTTCCAGAAAAGAGTCGGTTACAAGTTTAATAAGATTTTTGTATCCCTCATTGCTTTTTGCGAGAAGCACAAGGCGTGTCCGATGGTTGTCAGTTCCGACTTCTTTGTCATAACGGGTACGAGCGGCAATATAGGTATCAACTCCAATAATTGGTTTTATTTTTTCTTTCTTGCATTTTTTATAAAATTCAATCGCGCCATGCAAGTTTCCGTTGTCGGTAAGAGCAAGCGCGCTCATTCCATTTTTCTTAGCTTCTTTTACTAAGTCGGGAATTTTAGGGAGAGCGCTTAAAAGGCTGTAATGACTGTGTGTATGTAAGTGGACGAAACGTGGCACCCCAATAGAATTTTTGTTATTTTCAGGCATATTGAGAGTTATATTCTCTTTATGCTCCGCTTTAATCTCGTGGTTTTGCACGGAATTCTAACGGGGCAGGTTGAAAACATTATATCAGATGTCGTAGGCACTAATTTTTCTGTGATACGATACGAGTATGCTCGTCAAATATATTATTGGAATTGACGAAGCGGGAAGAGGTCCGCTTGCCGGGCCTGTTGCTGTGGGAGCGGTATGTGTAGGCGTTAATTTCAAAAAAAGTTTTCTTAAAGGCATAAAAGATTCAAAAGGTCTGTCGGAAAAACAGCGAGAGGAGTGGTTTCGAAAAATAATCGAAGAAATGAAACGTGGTTGGTTGTCGTATAAGGTTTCTTTCGTGAGTGCGCGAGTAATAGATAAGCAGGGTATTTCAAAAGCAGTATCAAAGGCGATTGTCAGAACTCTTACGCGACTTAATGTTTCTCCTAAGCAAGTAAAAATTTTTCTTGATGGAAGTTTATATGCTCCAAAAGAGTTTACACAGAAAACAATAATAAGAGGTGATGAGACAATTCCTCTTATAAGTCTTGCGTCTGTTATTGTGAAAGTTTTACGTGACAGAAGAATGAAACGATACGCAAAGCGTTTTCCGCTTTATAAACTTGAAGTTCACAAGGGTTACGGAACGGAACTCCATCGGAAACTTATAAAAAAACACGGTCCGTCTGAACTTCACCGCTTAAGTTTTTTAAAAAATATTCTTTAACCCTTTCACTTTTTTCTGCAAAAAGTTGTAAGGGATTGACAAAGAGTATTTTAAGAGATAGTTTTGTTTCAGAAATTTGTATTTTAAAAATAAAGAAAGGAGTGTTGTTATGGTCAGTACAATTATGAAAAGCGCTTTAAAGACTATTTCAGAGAATGCGTTGAAGTTAAGCGATTGTCCCATCAAGCCTGGACTATATCGTCACTACAAAGGTGATAGGTACAATGTAATGGGAATGGCAGACAATGTGGTTACCGGGGAGAGGATGGTTTTATGTATATCTCTTCGCGGTTCCAAATTTTCTGTATGGTCACTAGAAATGTTTTTGAAACCAGTAAAAATAGCCGGAGTACAGTTTCAACGGTTCAGTCCCGTAAGGAGAAAAAAAAGGAGAAAAAATTGAAAGTAAATACAAAAATAGAAAAGTCCATACAAAACTCAAAAGAATGGGTGAAAAGACAGCGCGCTATTCTTACGCGAAACGAAATTATTTTAGTATCAGTATTAGCAATTCTTATTGCTCTGCTTAGTGTAAGTATATTTTTTTCTTTGAAGCAATTTGACCGTCGGATTATCTTTCTGTGTTTTTTTCTTTTTGTTCTTTACAAAATGATTACGATTCGATGGGCTCATCAATTCTATTTTAAAAACGACAAATCTGCCGAACCGTAGAAACTTCAACCCGCGCTTGTTGCAAGCGCGGGTTTTTCTTTGACAAAATCCCTCTTTTATGCTTATATATCAATAGAAAACCACTTGAACCTTTAAAGTAATAAGGAGGAAACAATGGGATATTTCTTTTTAGTAGTGGGTATTTTGATTCTTTTGCGTGTTATGGGAGCTCCTGTCCTTAAGACACAGGAAATGGTCGCATTTTGGGTGTATATTACGTTATTGACAACATGGGGGCTTGTTGCAAAAGGATATCTGTTGCCGCCAGTATTATTTTGGATCAGTTGGTTTTATGTTAGTTGTTTCATTTTTGCCCTAATTTTTCTATGTTTTGAGGTTGGTAAATATGCGACAAAGTTAGAGTATGGAAGTACGCTGGATACCTAATAATCATTAGGTATCCGGATTTTTTCTCCCAGAAGGTGGCTATTTGACAAATCACAAAAAGTTTATTATGCTTTTTATAGATTTGCGTAGTAAAATATCTTTGAAAACAATCTAAAAAGAGAGGTGATTGAGATGAAAAATCGTCTTAATGGTCTTTTAAACGAGGGACCAATAAAAAAAACGGTTAACACACATTATTCTGTCGGAATTATTGTCAAAAAGGGACCAAATTGCGAACCTCTTGTCCTGGTCTACAGAAAGAGAAACAAAGGTACCAAAAAGTGGATACCGCGTTTTCCGGGAAGCAAACAAAGGAAAGGGGAGATTCCTATTGACACTCTTCTCCGCGCTTGTGGGGAAAAACTCGGATTTTCTTCTTCTGATGCTTTTCGATGGATAAGGATTCACACATTGAACAGGGTTTTAGCTGGTGAGGAGCATCCACAGGTGGTTTTTCTTTACTCTGTATCCGAAAGCGAAGGCGACTTTTGTTTTCGCAAAGAAATCAAAGAAGTCATTGACAAAAAAACTGGAATTACAGAGGAATGGGGGCCGCCCGAATGGATGTCTCTTTCCGAAGCGATGGAAAAACTGCTGTGGACACATCGGTCGCACCTGCTTCTTTCTTTGCCGCAGATAAAAAGAAGAGAGTGTTTCAGTAAGTACATAAACTTTAATACAAATAAAGTTGTTGTTTCTCCTCCGCCGAAGTGGATTCGTTGGATTGTTTCTCCGCGTTTTTGCGCGCGTAACTAGCTCTTTGTTCTGTGCGAGGCCTGCATTTTGAAAAATGCAGGCCTTTTTCTTGCGTTTTTGGAAAAAACACGTATACTAGCCACGTATGGTAATACGAATGCGCCACACACATTCTCATACGAAAAATCGAAGATCTCATCATAAATTGAAAGAGATTTCTTTAAGTATCTGTAACCATTGTAAATCTCCCACTGTGCCGCATCGAATGTGTTCAGTATGCGGACATTACCGCGGGCGTAAGATAGTGGATATTGAAGGTAAGCTTCAGAAGAAGGAGAAGAAATTAAAGAAAAAAACGGAAACACAAGAAAAGGGAAAGTAGACCAAAAAATGTATTGAGGAAAAACCGTATTTCTTGATACTATTAAAACATTAGTGGCACTGTTCGCACATTTCACAATAATATGGCCAATAGACATTTGTCACGTTCCATTGTACTTCAGACCCTTTTTGAATGGGATTTTCGGAAAATAACGCCGGAGGCGTCACAGGCTGTACTAAAGAAAAATGTTGAGGAGTTTTCTCCCCAAGGGGGAGATTTTTCATTTATGGAGTTTCTTTTGTCGCGGGTTCTCGAAAAACAAAAAGACCTAGACCGTATTATAGAAAAAGCTGCTCCTGACTGGCCACTGGACAGAATTTCAATTGTTGACAGAAATGTTTTACGTATTGGACTTGCTGAACTTTTGTTTTCTGACCGAAGCGAGGTTCCCCCAAAAGTCGCGATTAATGAAGCAATTGAATTAGCAAAGGCGTACGGGGGAGATACAAGCGGAAAGTTTGTGAATGGCGTTCTCGGCGCGGTTTATAAAGAAATGGGCGAACCCGGCAAAGACGAAGTTTCCAAGCGTAAAAAATTCAATTTGGATGTTCCTGACAATCAATTACCTGTTGAGCGTCTTTCTGGCGCTGTTATTTACGCGGAGGAAAAAGATGACATTTACTTGGCGTTTGTCCACGATGTGTTTGGCTACTGGACCCTTTCCAAAGGGCATCTGGAAAAGGGGGAAACGGAAGAAGAAGGAGTTGTTCGTGTTGTAAAAGAGGAGATAGGACTTTCTATAAAAGTAGAAGACAAGCTTGGACAAAACGAATACGGCACATTTGACCCTGAGCAGGGAAAAATAAAAAAACGAGTAATGTATTTTCTTGCGGAATCTTCCTTTAAGGAGATAAAACTTGCGGAAAAAGGAGGACTAGATGACGCAAAATGGTTTAAGCTTTCCGAAATTGTTAATTTAAATTTTTATAATGACATCTTGCCTCTTGTTACCAAAGCGGTTAATATACTTTTGAAAAAAGAAAACAATGATTGATTTCAGTAAATTTGAAGAAAAAGTCGGTATTTCCTTTAAAGACAAAGGTCTGCTTACACAGGCCTTTGTTCACCGTTCCTACATAAATGAAAATAAAGACGCTGGTCTTGACCATAATGAACGGCTGGAGTTTTTGGGAGACGCAGTGTTGGAACTTATTACTACCGAACACTTGTTTAGTGTATATAAGCAAAAACCTGAAGGCGAGCTTACATCATACAGAGCGGCGCTTGTAAACGCCCAAACACTTTCTCAAGTTGGCACGAATCTTGGTATCAATGACTTCCTTTTGCTGTCGCGAGGAGAAGCAAAAGATACAGGTCGCGCTCGCCAGTATATTATTGCAAACACAATAGAAGCGCTTATTGGAGCTCTCTATCTTGACCAGGGGTATGAGTCGGCGCAAAAGTTTGTTACCTCACACATTTTCCCCTTGATAGAAGAGTTGATTGAACAAAAAGGTTTTGTTGATTCAAAAAGTCTCTTCCAAGAGAAAGCGCAGGAAGAAGATGGGATTACACCTTCATATAAAGTCATTAAAGAAAGTGGCCCCGACCACGATAAAGATTTTGTTGTAGGAGTGTTTTTAAATGATAAAAAAATTGCTTCTGGAGAAGGGAGCTCTAAACAGAGTGCTGAACAAGATGCCGCGAAAAACGCACTTGTTAAAAAAGGTTGGAGTTAAAAACCCCGTGAAATTTTATTCCACGGGGTCTTGGTGTATACTTGTGTAATAGACTTTACGTTTTCCTCCTTCACTTTCAATGGTCATTTCTATTACAAGAACTTCTTCAATATCAAAAGGAGGAATGATATTGGCAATAAAGAGCGCGCTTTCCAAATCGTTTCGTAATTCTTCGTTAGTGAACGGAATAAAATCCATCCTATTTTTTTTCTTGGAATATACGTATTGTCCGAATTCGTTGTCCTTTTTGTTTCCTGTACGCAGGAAAATTATGAGCCACCTGTCTACTTTTTGCAGATAAATAGGTTCGCAGAAAACCGTTTTCCATCCTATTTTTTTTATAGGGTGGGCCTCTTTTTTGAACACTTCGGCTATGGGGGGTTTTGAAAAAGGCGGGACAATAAATAGTACAGATGAAAGTATTACCGCTGTTATGTGCATAGATACCTCCTTTGTGGTTGTTTGGTCTGTTTTCCAGATTAAGAGAGAGAGATGATTACGTCAAGCATTTTCTGTTATAGGGGACTGAAAGACGTGATAAGATAGAAAAGTGCGTATTTCGTGTTATGGATATGAAACACGCTTCGCGATATCACTTTATGAGTCAATCACTTAGCAACAATACATTTGCTCTACGCCCCGCCCTCGCGGCGAGGGCGGGGCTATTTTTAACGGGATATCCTGTAGTAGAAAATGGCATAACAAGAAAGGGGTGATATTTTGATACAATATGGAAATAAAAATTACCATTATTAAACATAAAAGGCTGTTTGTTTCATTGCAAAGCAATAATGCCATTTCTCACTAACAGGATGTATTTAAAGAGTCTAGAAATTTCGGGTTTTAAGTCTTTCGCAAAAAAGGCGAATTTGAAATTTGACAGCCCAATCTCAGCAATTGTCGGTCCCAATGGTTCCGGAAAATCGAATATTGCCGAGGCGTTTCGTTTTGTTTTAGGCGAGCAGTCAATGAAATCTCTCCGAGGAAAAAGGGGAGAAGACCTCATTTGGAATGGCGCGGGAGATGGAGGCAGAGCGAATCGAGCGTCGGTAAAAGTTGTGTTTGATAATAGCCGTAGATTTCTTCCTATTGATTTTGAAGAGGTAATAATTGAGCGTGCGGTCTATCGTGATTCAGTTAATGAGTATTTAATAAACGGTTCTCAAGTTAGGCTTAAAGATGTACTTGAGCTTCTTTCAGCTGCTCATATTGGTTCTTCGGGGCATCACATTATCTCGCAAGGCGAAGCGGATAAGATTTTGAATAGCTCTTCCCGCGACAGAAAAACAATGATAGAGGACGCACTTGGTCTTAAGATATATCAGTACAAATGTCTTGAAAGCGGGCGGAAACTTCTCAAGACCGAAGAAAATATCAAATCGGTAATATCTCTTCGTAGAGAAATTGCGCCTCATATTAAGTTTTTGTTCCGACAAGTGGAAAAAATTGAAAAAGCGAAAACGATGCGAGGAGAGCTGGGAGTTTTATACAAAGAGTATTTTGCGCGAGAAAATCTCTATCTTACGGAAACCCGAAAAATACTTGAGAGCAAACTAAAAAGTCCGCGCGAGAAACTTGCGACCCTTGAACACGAGCTTGCGCGAGCTAAGAAAGTCCTTGAGGATTCAGTTTCCAAAGACAGCAAGACAGAAGAGGTTATCCGTTTTGAAAAAGAAATGAAAACAGCGCGAGAAGAAAAAGACGCGCTTTTGCGCGAGCTTGGGCGGCTTGAAGGAGAGATTTTCTCTCTTAAAAAAATTATTGAACGGGAACAAAAATCTTCCCGCGCTGAAAACACTACTGTTTCGGCAGGAGATATCAGGGCTCTTGTTGAGAAGGTTGAACCGCAAATAGAAACTCTCAAAGAAAATCCAACTTCTCTCTTTACTCTTATAAAAAGTACCATTGATTCTCTAAAGAATTTTATAAAATATGGGGAATATTCTGGCTCTGTTACAGGCGAAGTTGAAGAGGAAATGAATAGTCTTGAAGAAAAGAGAAAAGGGCTTGACACTCGTGTGAAAGAGGCAGAGCAGAAAGAAAAAGAATTGCAACGAGAATACAACAAGATTCGACAGGAAATTGAGAAGGACAAAGATTCAAGCAGAGACGCGGAAAAAGCTGTCTTTCGCATCCTTTCAGAAGAAAGCAGGATTCGAGCGGAGCTGCAAAAACTTTCAGGTGAGGAAGACCGCCTATCACGCGACAAAGAGGCGTTTGCTCGCGAGCTTGATGAAGCAAAAGTATTTGTTGGTCAGGCAGTCTGGCAGTTTAAAGACTTCACTCTTTCCGAAGGCGAAGCTCTTACAGCGGAAATTGTTATTTCGGAATCACGGGGTAAACAAGAAGAACGCAGAAAGACAATTGAGAAAATAAAAATTCGTCTTGAAGATATGGGCGGAGGCGGGGGTGAAGAAATTCTTAAGGAGTATAAAGAGGTGAGTGAGAGAGACGCGTTTTTGGAAAGAGAACTTACCGACCTAGAAAAATCGGCAGATGATTTAAAAAAGCTTATAGAAGAACTTGGCAAAAAATTACAAAATGAATTTGCTGATGGGGTTGCGAAAATCAACAAAGAATTCCAAGAGTTTTTTGAGTTGATGTTTGGTGGAGGTTCGGCGTCTCTTTCAATTACAAAAGAGAAAAAACGGAAAAGAATATCGGAGGAAACATCGGAAGGAATGGAAACATTTTACGATGAAGAAGATAAAGAAGAAATTGAAGAGGGAATTGAAGTTTCGGTATCTCTTCCACGTAAAAGAATCAAAGGGCTTATGATGCTCTCTGGAGGGGAGCGAGCGCTTACTTCTATCGCGCTTCTCTTTGCGATGTCTCAAGTTAAACCACCACCGTTTATTATTCTTGATGAAACAGACGCGGCGCTTGATGAGGCGAATTCCCGCAAATATAGCGATATGGTAGAAAATCTTTCAAAATCAAGCCAACTTATTTTGATTACTCACAATAGGGAAACAATGTCTCGCGCTGGTGTGCTCTATGGTGTTACTATGGATTCCTCCGGAATTTCAAAAGTGCTTTCAGTCAAATTTGACGAAGCTGTCGCAGTTGCGAAGTGAGGTCTCTAAACTTCAAGGTTTGACCTCAATAACAAAAAACATCGATAGCAACTCTCTAATCTATTCTCCTATTCGCGCGAATTAGAGATTAGATTAGAGAAAGAAAGAATAGAGAAGATTTGGATGGAGAGATCTTTTCATCAAATCTTTTCGTCAAAAAAAAGCGGGCAGGATTTATATCCTTGCCCGCTTTCAAGTTTTAATTAAGAGTCTAAACGATGGTTTTCTGAATTTCAGATTTTACGAATGCTCGCCACGCCTTTATTACTTTTCTCCTTGCTTCTAAATCAAGCGAAGTTTGTTCTTCCAGTTTCTCAAAATCCTCCACTGAATTGCAGCTTGAGATTTCCTTTCCAAGTCTGAATTCAGACAGAATAAACTCACCCCACGCCTCTCTGACTTTTGCTTTGGCTTCTGAATTAGGCGGAGCATGCTCATCCAGCCTCTCAAAGTCCTCCACTGAATTGCAATTTGAGATCCGTTCTTCAATTTCAGACAGAATGAACTCATCCCACGCCTCCCAGACCTTTTTCTTGGCTTCTGAACCACGCAGAGTTTGGTTATACAGCTTCCCAAAATCTTCCACCGACTTACGTTTTGGGATTTGTTTGATAATAAATTTACCCCGTGCCTCCCTGACTTTTTTCTCGGCCTCTGAACCAAGTAAAGTTTGTCTATCCAGCCTCTCAAAGTCCTCCACTGAATTGCAATCTAGGATTTGTTTGATAACAAACTCACCCCACGCCTCCCTTACTTTTCTCCAGGCTTCTGAACCAGATGGAGTTTGATCAATCAGCCTCTTGAAATCTTCTACTGACTTGCAACGTCCAATCAGGTATTTTAACGTTTTTTTGTCTTGTAAATCCAGATTCAAAGTATCCAAATTCCCAATTACAATATCCATCGCAACTCTCCTTTTTAATGGTTTTTAAAGGACTTGATTATTATTTATCTTCCGCAAGATTGGCATAGGCATTCTTTTCTGTCAATTTTTTAACTTGGAAGCTCAACTTCCAAGTGTGGTGTAATTTGGGTTTTTGGACATTCAGTGTCCAAAACGAAGCGCTTTCTTGCTTTAGGCTGTTATGTTTTGTAAAATTTAATATGTATCCCTTAAGTTTTGTAGGCAAGCCCAAGGGAGGCTCCGGAGAAAGCGCGCTTCCTCCGGAGCTCGGAGGGTAAGATTAATTATTACGGCAGTTTTTTGTTAACATTGCAGCAATAGAGTTTACACTTTAGAGATGAACTCTTATGACATAAAATATATGGATCTAAAGGTAAAAAACCTAAAAGCGATCATTAACAAAGAAAAGAAAGTCACCACGGTAGCAAAAGAAATGAGAATAACAAGACAGATCGTACACAAATGGCTTAACAGATATAAACGATTTGGAGTAGATGGATTAATATCAAAAAAGAGAACAGGGTGTAAAGAAGCGCGCAACAGGACAAGTGAAGAGGTGGAACGGCTTGTCGTAGATATATCAAGAAAGTACTGGAATGACGGAGTACTTACACTACACGATCATTTAGAATACGAAAATAACATAAGTCTTGATCCAACAACCATATACCGAATACTAAAACGAAACAACGTCAGATATACCGACAAGTATTCACATACTCAAATGAAATGGAAGAAGAAACTGTACGCACATCAAGTACCGGGATTAGAACTGCAAATGGATACAAAGTATCCATTTGGGTACAAACAAGGAAAAGTCATCTACACCATTATTGACGACGCAAGCAGATGGGTTTTTGCTTGGAGCTATGAAACTGCAAATGCGAAAAACACATTGGACTTTCTTGGAAAAGTATTCGAGAGAGCTCCATTTCTCATTCAAAAAGTCAGAACTGACCAAGGCAAAGAATTCATAGCACATATCGTGAGAGACTATATTAAAAACAAACATGTTGAACATCGTACGAATACTCCATATTGCCCTGAAGAGAATGGCAAAATAGAAAGATTTCACCGTACTCTTAATGAGAAAGGTCTACGTTTTGGTTTTACTCCTTCTGAATCCCTTGATGCCATGCAGTATCGTTTGAACCTCTTTCTTCATTACTACAACTTCCGCAAGAAACATCGTGGATTAGGAATGGGTGGCGTTACTCCAATGGAAAGATTATTGGAACTTAAAGTGTAAACTTGACGCTGCAACGCTACATTTTTTGACAACAAGCGACCAATTTGCTATAATAAATTTAGAAAAGTTGAGAAGGTTCTCTGAGAAAAAAAGGTCTTGGATTTGGCTTTAAGTTTTCTGACTGCTTTTTAAAGCATCTATTCACAAACTTTATTTCTATTTCCTTTTATACTCTCATTGCACTTCTTTTTGTTGTTCTTTTACCCATTTACAATGCATCTCTCTTGTAGGGATGCATTTTCATTGTCCAAAGTTCAAACACTAGCACAACCACAGCGAAAGGTAGGTTTTATGGTAAAACGCAGCACAGCGGAAGAAAAAGAGAAAACAAAAAAAGAGATTCTGAAACTCTGGAAGAAACTCCCCAGACACGAAAAGGAGCACTTTATTCGTCATCTTCTCCCCGGCACGAGTTATGGAGAACGTATTAAAAGACGGGGAATAGTTGTTATTGCTTCTGAAAAAGAAGTTTTACGTGGATTTTCGGTCAATTGGATATATTCAGAAATGGCTGTCGTCCATCTTCATACGCATAAACATAGATCTAAGCGCTGACTTTGGGCAATACACCTCTCTATTTTTATAGAGAGGTGTTTTTAATCCCTATACTAATACGTAATCAAGTGTCCTCCGTTCCAAATTTGCTCCGGTAAGGCGAAATGTTACTTCGTCTCCGAGAGAATATTTTTGCCCTGTCTTTTTTCCAAGTAAGGAGTATGTTTTTTCGTTAAGCTCGTAATAATCATCGTTCATATCGCGCACCTTCACCATTCCTTCCGCTCGCGTGTCTTTTTCCGAGATATATAGACCCCATTCACTCACACCGGAAATGATACCTTTGAATATCTTTCCAATATGCTGTTGCATATATTCAACTTGTTTATATTTTATTGATTCTCGCTCGGCGTCAGCCGCTTCCTTTTCGCGTCCTGATACATACGCGGCAATTTTTTCATATTTTGCGTATTCATTCAGTGGAATATTTTTATTTTCTAAATATTTTCCAAGTACGCGATGTATAAGCAAATCCGGATATCGGCGAATGGGGGAGGTGAAGTGTGTGTAGTATTGAAACGCAAGTCCGTAGTGGCCGATATTTTTTGTTGAGTAAACGGCTTTTGCCATTGTTCGCACAGCGGCAGTCTTAATAAGTGACTCCTCGGCTTTTCCGTCTATCTGCTGAAGAAGGGCGTTTAAGTCTTGCCCTGAAATTTTTCCATTTTTGACAGAAAGCATATGTCCAAGCGCTCTCACGAAAATGGCAAGATTTTTTATCTTGTCTTTATCGGGAACATCATGAATACGGTAAATAACAGAGCCGATTTTGTATCCTTGTTTTTTCTGGGCTTCAAACATAAATTCCGCAACCGCACGATTTGCAAGAAGCATAAATTCCTCGATAAGTTTGTGTGTATCTAATCGCTCCTTCACATAAATTTTTGTGGGGTGGCCTGCGTTATCTATTTCCACTCGCACTTCTTGTGTTTCAAAATCAATCGCCCCAACTTTGAATCTTTTTTCGCGCAGTTTTTTTGAAATTTTGTTGAGAATTTTAAGTTCGTGTTGAAATTTTCCTCCATTATCAATTACATCTTGCGCCTCTTCATACGAGAAGCGTTTTTTTGAATTGATAATTGTCCTACCAAACCATTGGCTATGCACTATACCGTTTTTGTCCATTGTAAAAAGAACAGAAAATGCCAGTTTATCTGTGTTGGGGTTTAGGCTGCAGAGGTCATCTGAAAGAATATGCGGGAGCATCGGGATAGTGCGGTCTACAAGATACACGGAAAGTCCTCGATTTTTAGCTTCCTCATTAAGAGCTGTTTCCTCGACAACGTAGTGTGAGACATCTGCTATGTGTACGCCAATTTCGTATAGTTCGCCGTCAAGCTCTCGCACAGAAACAGCATCATCGAAGTCTTTCGCGTCAGCAGGGTCAATTGTAAATATCGTCAAATTGCGAAGGTCTTTACGGGATGTATTTTCCGCTTCGTTTTGCGTTTTCATTTCTCGCGCGATGCGTTCTGCTTCTTTTTCAACTTCACGAGGGAATGAAGTGTCAAAACCCTTGTCCAAGACGATAGATTCCATTTCTACATTATGGACACCGGGCATTCCGAGAACCTCAATAATTTTTGCTTGCGGATTTTCACGGGAATTATCCCAGTGGGTAAGTTTTACGAGTACTTTTACGCCATCTTTTACTCCACCGTTTGGTGAATCCTGTTTTTCTATTACAAAATCTCGATACACTCGACGGTCATCAGGAATAAAAAAGCACGCCCCCTTTTCCTTTTTTATAATTCCGACAAATTTTTCTTTTGCTCGTTTGAGTACTTGTACCACCTCGCCTTGTTGGCGGGCCTTTGGCATCTTGGGGAGTATTTTTACTTCCACTTCATCTCCGTTTAGGGCAGTTTTGAGGAAATTTTCCCGTATTTCGATATCCTCCTCAAAAGAAGAAGACGCAAAATAGCCGACTCCTCTTGTGTTGATGCTGAGAATGCCTTTTTCGGTGCCTTGAAATGGCGTTTTATTTTTATGTTTGTGATATCTTTTTTCTTCCACACTTTGACTATACCAGATTGGAGCTCTCTTTACCTCCACGTCTATGTTGGTATGATATTTTGTTGCCTTAACTGTAATGTATTCATAACATCGGTTTTTTTACTCTTTTTTTGTAAGAACGTATTGTCCTAAAAGTATTGCAACAATACCAACATAGGTGTGGGGGTTTACGATTTTCACGACTTCTGTTAATATATCGGCTATGTTAAAAATTAGATTACAAAGAGTGGGAAGGAAACACGAGCCTGTTTTTCGAGTTGTAATAACCGATTCCCGAAACTCAACAAAAAGCGGACGATTTCACGAAATCGTCGGCTCTTTTGACGCGCGAAAGAAAGGATTCGGCACCTTAAATAAGGAAAGAGTGGAGTATTGGCTTTCACAGGGAGTACAGCCGACACCGCGAGTTCACAACCTCCTTATTGACGAGAAAATTATTGAAGGAAAAAAAATAAACGTACTTTCAAAGAAGACTCCGATTATAAAAGAAGCGCCTGAGGAAGAAACGGCTTCGTCAGCCGAGCCTGTTGCAACTCCGGAAGCGGCAACAGAAACTCCAGCTGCTCCCGTGGAAGAAAAAAAGGAAGAGCCTGTTTTGCCTGCGGATGAGCCTAATCCGCCAGCTGGCGGAGAAGAAAAAGCAGTTTAGAGGTCACTTTTGATTTTCTAGATAGTTTTGTGGTTTTGGACACTCAGTGTCCAAAATAATCAGCCTTATACTGATACGTGTGTTTTGAAATGAGTGTGCAAGCATACATATTTTGACTTTACAGATAAAAATCGCTATACTTTCTTCAAGCAGTAACAATAAAATATCCTGAAAGGATTTCGGTCGACCTACTGCTCTCAAGTTAAAAGAAAAAGACTGAATACTGAATATGGAATTAGACGCACAGTTTCTTGAATATGTTATAAAAGCGCTTGTTGACCACCCGGAAGATGTAAAACTTGACCGGAAAGTTGACGAGATGGGTGTCCTTCTTACCTTGGATGTAAATCCTGAAGATATGGGTAAAGTGATTGGTCGCAGTGGAAACACCGCGAAAGCTATCAGAACACTTCTCCGCGTTGTTGGTATGAAAAACAACGCCCGCGTTAATCTCAAGATTAACGAACCGGAAGGAGGAAAAAGAAGTTCAATGGACCCCAAGACGGTTGACCAAGCAATGGAAGACCTAAAGCTCTAAATTTTTTTGCAGTTTTACAAAATCTCCGCCCTAGGGCGGAGATTTTGCTTTTTACGTATTTTGTTGTAATGTGTGGCAGTAAACAAAGTTCTTAAAAAGTTAGAAAGGAGGTAAAAAGTGGATATTTTACCAGAAAACTTACAAACAGAGTTATCAGTTTTAGACCAAATTTTGCAGGCGCTTTACAGAGAAGCTATTGTCATAAAGCCCGCAGATTTTTCTCATTGCCTAAAGAGCGGACTCGAATTGTCTTGTCTCTGCACAAATGCTGCTCCTCGTTTTTATGGGGAATGGGAGGCAAAAAAGGTAAATTTAGTCTTCTTAACTGACGTCTCCACAGCCTCGGATTTTCTTGTTATTTTCAGTGACAAGGGGTGCTATGTTATTGAAGGACATCAAAGTCCCGCCCTTGGGCGTGTTCTTTCTAAGATTGGAAAGGAAATGTTTAAGTACGCGTTCAGGGAAATGAGTAAAAGGAGGCAAAAACAGAGCGAAAAGATCCAATTACTTAAAGGGAGAGAGAAGAAATTTCTTTCTTCACTTCTTTTTAATCTTTCTCCTGAAATTTAAGATTATACAGGGCGAATACATAAATGTATTCGCCCTTGCCATTTACAGTCATTTACAAAACAAAAAATTTATTATACTATCCTGCCAGACTAAAATTCTTTTAAAACGTCAAAATAAAAAGGAGGTGGAAATGATAGAAACGAAAAAAATTTGATAACTTTGAAGAATGGAAAAAATGGCTTGCAGAAAATCAAAAAATTAAAATTGTCGGATTTTCGTCTATTATAAACAATTTTGGCACAACCTACTTTTTTGTAGCCTTTGAAAGATTAAATTAACGCTAAGCCCGTTCAATAAAAATTTGAGCGAGCTTTTCTATTTACAAAAAATGTGATATTTTCACAACATCAATCTTGTTAGAAAATACAAAGTGAAAAATTTTCATATAATCACGTTATTTCCAGACGCTTTTGATTCATATTTGGGTGAATCAATTATTAAGCGCGCAAGAGACGATGGAAAAATAAAAATAAAATTCTACAATCCCCGTGATTTTACTGGCGAACCTGACAAAAGAAAGAATAGAAGAATAGACCAAAGGCCATACGGAGGGGGACCTGGAATGGTGATTCAGGCGTTACCTGTGCTAAAGGCAGTCCAGTCTACTAGTCGGCGGACTAAGAAAAAGCAAAAAATTATTCTCTTATCACCAAGGGGGAAGCAATTTACAAATGAAGAGGCGAATAAACTCGCGAAGTCTAAAAGCGATATTGTTTTGATTTCTGGACGATACGAAGGAATTGACGCTCGCGTCAAAAAAATTTTGAAACCGACTGAGTACTCGGTTGGTCCCTATACTCTCACGGGAGGAGAGCTTCCGGCGATGATTTTGATTGACGCGATTTCCCGTAGAATAAAAGGAGTTTTGGGCGACGAGCAGTCTGTGGAGGAAAATCGTATCGCGGGCGCGGATGTCTACACCCGTCCTGAAATACTGACTTACAAAAAAAAGAAATATCGCGTTCCCAAAGTGCTTTTGTCTGGCCACCACAAAAAAATAGATGAGTGGCGGGAGGGGAAAAAATAGATGTCGCAGAGGGTTAGTAATCAAAAACAGAGCCTTGAGGGGCTCTTTTTTATCATCGACTTTTAATGGTGTGCAAACTAGTATCCTCTTGTAACAAGAGATATACTAAATGTACGATAAATCTTCTTATACAACTATGTTTGAGCAAGCGATACAATTTATTAACCAACTTGTTATCATACTCGGTATACCAACACTTATTGTTGGATTTATCAGTATAGGAAAAAAGTTAAAAACTGTTGAAATTATTGAGGGAACTATTGAAAAGATTAAAAATAATGTGAAAGCAATTGGTGATTATCTCATTCGTGATGGAGAATTTGATCCATCAGAACTACAAACGTATAGCCCCCTTACTCTTACAGAAAAAGGAAAAAACCTTATCGAGACTTTAAATTTTGAAAAGATTTTTGAAGAACACAAAAAAGACTTTTTTGACATCGTTAACTCAGAAGAACCAAAGTTAAAATATGACGTTGAAGTTGCTGCAATCAAATCAATTTATTTGCTTTCCGATAAAGAGTATATGAATTTCCTTAAAATATTTTTCTACAATAAACCCAATCGTACTCTTGAAAATACTGCTCCTACGTTAGGAATTTACGTAAGAGATATGTATCTGAAAGAAAATTCTCAAATTATCGAGTAAACAAAAACCGTCTGTGAAGGCGGTTTTATTTAGTAAGACGGAATAAGATAAATATATGCCAAACATCAAAATCAAAAGTAAGACGGAAATAAAGCCCCCTTTTGCTGAAGCTACGGAAGGGCGGAGCGGATGGAAGTTTGTTGTGAGTATTGACGAAACTGAATTTGAGGTAGAAGTTGAAGAAGAGTATTGGCAGAAATTGACTCAAGGCAAAGAAATGTCAGCTTGCACTGAGCTTACCGAAGTGAAGAAACTAGTAAAACGCTCATTTGATTTTCTGCTCGCGAGGGAGTCTAAAGAATCAATTTTGAAAAAGTTTGACCTCTCTGCAATCCAAAAATATTTTCCGGAGTATGAAAGTGAAATAA
>JAGLPS010000006.1 GCA_023137185.1 Minisyncoccota bacterium | reverse complement strand
CGTATGTGATATAATAAAGAATATGACAAAAAAATTTACACGAAAACTTACTCGCGTAAGCACTCATAGCTACAGCGTCAATATTCCAAAGGAACTTATTGGCGAATTCAAATGGAAAGAGAAACAGAAACTTGAAATAGTTTTTGGAGGCAGAAAAAGCGAATTCACTGTCCGCGACTGGAAGAAGTAGAGAGAAAATCTAAAATAAGGATAAATATATGTGTCGATAAGCTAGTTGACGGATTTTTCATACTCCTGTATACTCTGCCTTGACACTTGCAAGATTGAGTAGCGGACTGGAAATGTTAGATGTCGCCTTCTCTTATTGGCGAAGGCGAGACAAGTTTTAAAAATTTTTTCTTTTTGCACTTTTTCTAAAATAGAAAATTTTGGTGGGCTAGTTCAAAAATTTGCATAATTTTTTAACGCCTGAAGAAAAAGCGCAGACGGAAACCATCTTGCCTCGTTATAATTCATAAAAAGTAAACAAAGAGACTCAAGTCTCGCAGGAGAGATGATGTTTTTTTGTTTTTATTTTGTGGCGAGATAAATATTATAAATATAAGGCGATTTGTATTCATATTATTATGGAGATCAAACATAACCTCATTTCGACGTCCGAAGCCCTTTCTGGCGCGGCGCGTCCGAAAAAGTATTTCAGTCGTTTCCGTAAACCTTCTATTCCGCTCACAAACCTCGTCCAGTCCCAGCTAGATTCATTTAATTGGCTTGTGAAGGAGGGATTGAAAGAAATCTTTCAGGAATTTTCACAAATAAAAGACTATTCCGAAAAGAAATTTCAGCTTGATTTCACTCATTTTGAACTTGGACTTCCGAAACACGACGAATATTACGCCAAAGACCAAAAGCTTGCATACGAAGCCCCTCTTAAAGTGCGCGTAAAACTTACAAACAAAATTCTCGGTACCTCAAAAGAGCAGGAGCTTTTTCTTGCCGATTTCCCTCTAATGACCTCCCACGGGACATTTATTATTAGCGGAATTGAACGTGTTATTGTGCCGCAGCTTGCTCGATCATTCGGAGTATTTTTCACCGCGCAAGAGCTTCGCGGACGAAAGTTTTTTGGAGCAAAAATAATTCCCGCGCGCGGCGCGTGGATTGAATTTGAATCTGACGTCGATGGTGTGATTTTTGCCCGTATTGACAGAAAAAGAAAATTCCCCGCAACATCGCTTTTGCGGGTTTTGGGCGTTCCAACAGATAAGGAAATTCTTGCGCTTTTCAAGGATGTTGGAGTAAAGGCGACAATTGAAAAGACGCTTGCAAAAGACCACGCGAAAACATTGCAGGAAGCATATATTGATATGCATAAACGTCTTCGTGACGGGGACTTGGCGACTGCCGATAACGCAAGGGAATTCATTAATGGAATTTTTTCCGCGGAGCGATATGACCTTTCCCGTGTCGGAAGATTTAGATTCAACAAAAGATTCGATAGGTCTGTTGACGAAAAGGCAATGAATAATAAAACGATTTCTTCAAATGACCTCGTGACTATCATCAATCACATTGCAACATTAAATCAAACTCCAGGGAGCCAGTCTGACGATATTGACCACCTTGGAAGTCGTCGTGTGCGATATGTTGGGGAGTTGATGCAGCAGAAGATTCGTGTAGGTATGTCGCAGATAAAGCGAAATATCCAGAACAGAATGTCCACGATTGAAACGGACGTAACACTTCCAGTGCAGTTTATCAGCCCGAAACCTTTGCAGGCGAGAATTAAAGAATTTTTCACTACAAACCAGCTCTCGCAGTTTATGCAACAGGAAAACGCACTGACTGAAATTGAACACTTACGAACACTCTCTGCCTTGGGACCTGGGGGGCTCTCTCGAGCTCGCGCTGGTTTTGAAGTTCGTGACGTACACCCTTCTCACTACGGGAGACTTTGTCCGATTCACACGCCAGAAGGTCCAAACATTGGCCTTATCTTACGTCTTTCTATGTATGCGCGGATTGACCAATTTGGAATGATTGAAACACCATACGTAAAAGTGGAAAAAGGAAGAATTACTGGAGAAATAGTTTATTTGAATGCATTAGAAGAAGAGCAATATCCGATTGTTCACGCTGCTGCCAAGTTTGATGAAAACGACAGACTGATTGAAGAGAATGTAGAGGTACGATATAAAGGACGTCCCGACATTTCGCCTCGCGACAAGGTTGCCTTTGTTGATGTTGCCACTAACCAAGCTTTTTCTGTCGCAACATCTTGTATTCCATTCTTGGAACATGATGACGCGAACCGGGCGCTTATGGGTTCAAATATGCAGAAGCAGGCAACGCCCTGCATCATCCCTGAAGCGCCGCTTGTTGCTACTGGAGTGGAAGAGCGGGCAGTAATTGATACTGGACGAATTATTACAGCGGAAGAAGATGGTACAGTCGAATATGTTGACGGGTGCAGGATAGTTGTCAAAAATGCAAAAGGAAAAGAAAAAGAACACAAATTGGTTCATTTCTCCCGAACAAACGGCTTTACTGCGTTCCACCAACGCCCGAGTGTTGCTCTAAGACAGAAGGTGAAGAAAGGAGATGTGATTGCGGACACCTCTACGTCAGACCGCGGACAGCTTGCGTTGGGACAGAATGTTCTGGTTGCCTTTATGTCATGGTCTGGAGCAAACTACGAAGACGCCGTAATTATTTCAGAACGGCTTGTACGAAACAACAAATTCGCAAGTGTCCATCTTGAGGAGTTTGTGGTGAATGTTCGCGACACTAAACTTGGACCAGAGGTTACGACTTGTGATATTCCAAATGTTGGTGAAGGAAAACTTAAAAATCTGTCGGAAGATGGAGTTATTCGTGTTGGAGCTGAAGTCAGGCCGGGAGACATCCTTGTTGGAAAAATTACGCCGAAAGGTGAAACACAGCTTACACCTGAAGAAAGGCTTCTTCGATCACTCTTTGGAGAAAAAGCTCGCGATGTTAAAGACACCTCAATGAGAATGGAAGGGGGAAAACAAGGACGTGTTATTCGTGTGCAGGTATTTTCCCGAGAAAATGGCGATAAGTTGGAGTCAGGAATCATAAAAAGAATTCATATTGAGGTTGCTCAGTTGCGTAATGTGTCAGTAGGAGACAAACTTGCTGGACGACACGGAAACAAAGGTGTTATTTCAAAAATTCTTCCAGAAGAAGATATGCCGTATATGCCGGATGGAACGCCGATTGATGTGATTTTGACTCCTCTTGGAGTGCCGTCGCGTATGAACTTGGGTCAGATTCTTGAAATGCACCTCGGACTTGCCGCAAACACACTTAACTATCAGGCAATTGTTCCTCCTTTTGCTGGCGCATCGGTAGACGAGATTAAAGAAGAGTTACAGAAAGCGGGGTATCAAGAAAACGGAAAAACAACACTCTTTGACGGACAGACTGGAATGCCGTTTGAGCAGAAAATTGCCATCGGGTATATGTATATACTGAAACTCCACCATATGGTAGAAGACAAAATTCATATGCGCTCGATTGGACCATATTCTCTTATTACTCAACAGCCTTTGGGTGGAAAAGCGCAAGGAGGAGGGCAGCGTTTTGGAGAAATGGAGGTTTGGGCGCTTCTTGGTTATGGCGCCTCATATACTCTGCGGGAAATGCTCACCATCAAGTCTGACGATATTGTGGGTAGAGCCGCAGCGTTTGACGCAATTGTGAAGGGGGAGCGAATTACGTCCTTAAATACACCAGCATCATTTAATGTGCTTCTCCATAATTTACGAGGTCTTGCGCTTGATGTTCGTCTTGAGCAGAAAAAGGTCGAGAGAGAAGAAGAAGGAGAAAGCAAATAAATAACATCACTACCACACTACTATGAAAAAATCATCAATAAACTTGAATAATTTTGACACTATCACACTAGCCCTTGCCTCACCCGACAAAATTCGCGAATGGTCTCACGGAGAAATCACAAAACCGGAGACTATCAACTACCGTACACAGCGGAGTGAAAAGAACGGTCTCTTTGATGAGCGTATTTTTGGTCCAGATAAAGATTATGAGTGTTACTGTGGAAAATATCGAGGTATTCGCTACAAAGGAATAGTGTGCGAGAAATGTGGTGTTGAAATTACGCGCTCAATTGTTCGTCGTGAGCGAATGGGACATATTGAGCTTGCAAGTCCTGTTTCCCACGTTTGGTTTCTCAAAGGCATACCTTCGCGCATTTCTCTCTTGCTTGGTATTTCAGCTCCTGATATTGAAAAAGTGGTTTACTTTGCTGGTTATATTGTGACGAAGATGTTTCCTGATGAGAAAGAGCGAATTCTTAGGGACCTCGATTCGGAATACAAGGCAAAAATAAAGACGCTTCCCGACGCAAAGGCAAAAGAGCAGCTTAAAGAACGTCTTGTGAATGCGAAGAAAGAGATAGAGGGGATTAAGGAAGGAAAGGTTTTGGATGAAGTCGCCTATCACGCGTACTCGCTTCGTTATGGAACATTGTTTGAGGCGGGAATCGGAGCCGAGGCAATTTATAATATTTTTAAAAATCTTAATCTTGAAATACTTGCTGAGAAACTTGAACAAGTTCTCGCAAAAACAGGGCCAGGAGAGATAGACCGCCTCAACAGACGTCTCTCTCTCATTCATTCGATGATAAAAGCTTGTGTGCGTCCGGAATGGATGTTTTTGACGACGATTCCTGTTATTCCTCCAGCACTTCGTCCAATGGTTCCATTGGATGGGGGACGATACGCGACCTCTGACGTGAACGATCTCTATCGACGTGTCATTAACCGGAACAATCGCCTGAAAAAACTCAAGGACATTAACGCGCCGGACGTTATCCTTCGAAACGAAAAAAGAATTCTACAGGAAGCAGTTGACGCGCTTTTAGATAACTCGATTCGTCATGGCTCTACATCTTCCGCGGTTAATCAAGCACAACGCCGCCCTCTCAAATCGCTTGCCGACAATCTCAAAAGTAAACGTGGTTTGTTTCGACAAAATCTTTTAGGTAAGCGCGTGGATTACTCTGGGCGTTCAGTAATTGTTGTCGGACCAGAACTTAAAATGGATGAGTGCGGTTTACCCAAGCATATGGCGCTTGAATTGTTCAAGCCATTTGTAATCTCAAAGCTTCTTGACCAGGAACTCGCATATAACATTCGTGGGGCAAATCGTCTTATTGAAGAAGGAATTCCGGAAGTGTGGGCAATTCTTGAAGATGTTATAAAAGACAGACATGTGCTTTTGAACCGCGCGCCGACTCTTCATCGCCTTTCAATTCAGGCGTTTAGACCGGTTTTGATTGAAGGTAACGCTATTCAGGTTCACCCGCTTGTTTGTACCGCCTTCAACGCCGACTTCGATGGAGACCAGATGGCGGTTCATGTGCCCCTCTCGGAAGAAGCCCAAATGGAGGCGCGTGAAATTATGGCGTCCAACAAAAACATTCTGAAACCTGGAAGCGGAAATCCGATTGTTTCGGCAAAAATGCTTGATATTGTACTCGGCTGTTATTGGATGACAACAAAAATTTCTGGCGAAAAAGGAGAAGGCAAATATTTCTCAAGTCCAAATAGCGCTATTACAGCTTATAACTTTGGTGAAATAGGTTTCCGTACCCCGATAAAAGTGCTTCCGACTGAAAAAGCTAAGTACAAAGCTTTTGAGGGAAAGATATTCGAAACTACTGTTGGACGGCTTCTCTTTAATACCGTATTGCCATCTGATTATCAATATATCAACGAGGAGATCGAAAGAAAGAAAATGGCTGCGCTTGTAGATAGCCTTATTGAACATTGTGGTATTGAAAACATTCCATCCATAATGGACAAGATTAAATCTTTTGGATTTAAGTATGCGACCTATGCCGGTTTTACATGGGGAATTGATGATATCCGTGTCCCAGAACAAAAAAAAGAAATTGTCGCTAAAGCCAAAATAAAAACAGAAGAAATACTTGGGCAGTACAAAATGGGTCTTATTTCAAAAGACGAGCGTTTTCGCAAAGACATTGAAATTTGGCACGGAACAAAAAATGAAATTGAGAATCTTATTCCCGAAACACTTGAAAAAGGAAGCTCGGTTTACGATATGTGGAAATCTGGCGCTCGTGGTTCACTTGGAAACTTTACCCAAATGGCGGGTATGAAAGGTCTTATTCAGAATACCGCGGGGGAAACGATTGATTTCCCGATTGTCTCTTCAATTTTGGAAGGTCTTACTTCAATTGAATATTTCATTACGACGCACGGTTCACGAAAAGGTTTGACCGATACCGCGCTCAACACCGCAAAAGCTGGATATTTAACACGTAAACTCTTTGTTGTTGCCCAAGACGTTATTGTAACGGAGGAAAATTGTGGTACCAAAGAAGGAGTTTTGGTTGAAAAAGAAACGGCATCGGGAATGGATCTTTCAATTGTTGGAAGTATTAAAGGGCGTTTTCTTGCCGAAGACGTGAAAAGTGAAAAAGGAGAAATACTTTTCAAATGCGATCACTACTTAACAAAAAACGAAGCCCAGACGATTGAAACTGCCGGAATTACATCTGTGCGTGTTCGCTCGCCTCTGACTTGCAAGAGTCTTCAGGGCGTCTGCGTTAAATGTTATGGAGCTGACCTTGGGAATAACAAACCGATTGCAATTGGTGAAGCGATTGGGACAATTGCAGCTCAAGCTATTGGTGAACCAGGAACACAGCTTACTATGAGAACATTCCATGCGGGGGGTACCGCGTCAGTTGGCGGAGATATTACCGCTGGTCTCCCGCGTGTTGAAGAGGTATTTGAAAAACGCAAACCGAAAAATCCTGCTGTTATATGCCGTCTTGACGGAGTTGTGTCTGAAATCAAAGAAACTGGTAAAGACAGAATAATTGTCATATTGCCTGAAGGTGGAAGCAAGGGGAAGAAAGAAAGCGAAGTCGAATATTTAGTTAACCGTCACCGAATGATTTTAGTAAAATCAGGGCAAGTTGTGAAAAAAGGAGAATTGCTCACCGACGGTTCAGCTATGATAGAGGAGTTGTTCCGTTATGGCGGAAGGGAAGCAGCGGAACGCTATATTATTCGCGAAATCAACAAACCGTATGAATTACAGGGAGAAAGCGTGTCCCGAAAGCATATCGAAGTGATTATTCGTCAAATGTTTTCGCGGCGCAAAGTAAAGAACGCGGGGGGCACTGCGCTTTCAGCGGGGGACATTGTAGATACATTTGTGCTTTTTCGAGAAAACGAAAAAGCCAAAGAGGTGGGAGAACCAGAGGCAAAAACTGTACCTGTGGTAATGGGAATTACTGAAGTTTCGCTTTCAAAGAAAAGTTTTCTCGCGGCGGCTTCATTTCAGCATACAACACGGGTGCTTATTGATTCGGCAATACGAGGGAAAGAGGATGAACTTGTGGGTCTTATGGAAAATGTCATTATTGGGCGGCTTATTCCAGCCGGAACTGGTATAGAAGGAAGTCCGAAGGCTGAAAAGATTCATCAATTGCAGAGTAATTTTAACGCAAAACCCTTTGCCGAAGAGAAATAATTTTCCAAGAAGAGAACCAGTCTGTTTGCTTAAGAGCAACGGCTAAAAACAAGATAGAGTCGAAATTAATCACAAAGGACGCTATATAGTTTCCTGAATCCTAAAAATTCTTGCCCGTTTAAATCCTTTCTTAAAAATTTTGGCGGGTAAGCGGATAAAATGCCCTCTTCCACAGTAGACAAAATAAAAGAGCGGCTTGATATCGTGGAGGTTATTGGCTCCTACGTCAAACTGCAAAAAGCGGGACGGCACTACAAAGGGATCTCGCCTTTTACGAGTGAAAAAACTCCGTCGTTTTTTGTTTCTCCCGAAAAAGGTCTTTTCTACTGTTTCTCATCAGGAAGGGGTGGTGACATTTTTACTTTTGTGCAGGAAATGGACGGTGTGGATTTTGAAGGAGCGTTGAAGATTCTCGCGGAGCGCGCTGGTGTGCCGCTTGTGTATGAATCACAGGAGAAACGCTCTGAGCGCGACCGTTTATATGTTGTGCTTGAAGAAGCGGTGCGATTTTTTGAAAAAAACTTTAACTCATCCACGGAAGCGCAGAAGTATATTGAAAACAGAGGAGTACAGATGGGAACAGTTCGTCTTTTTCGTATTGGATATGCGCCAGATGCGTGGCGAAATCTCTATGAATTTCTTCTTGCAAAGAAATATACGACTGCGGAAATCGCGCGAGTGGGGCTCATAAAAAAAGGGGAGTCTGTCTCAGTTCAGCGAAGTGGGGAAGAAAACTTCTATGATACATTTCGCGATAGAATAATCTTTCCGATTAAAGATACCGCCGGAAGAATAATTGCCTTTTCTGGAAGGGTGTTACATACAGATAATAAGGGACCCAAGTATCTTAACAGTCCAGACAGTTTGTTTTTCAACAAATCAGAAACTCTTTATGGTCTTAACATTGCCAAAACAGCTATTCGGAAAATGAATTTCGCTGTTCTTGTAGAAGGGCAAATGGATCTTTGTTTATCACATCAGGTAGGGGTAACAAACACGGTCGCGACATCGGGGACAGCGCTTACTACCAATCACCTCAAAATTCTTCAGAAGGTTTCGAATCGGATTATTATGGCATTTGACCCTGATAATGCTGGCGTGTCTGCTTCACTTCGCGGTGCTGACCTTGCGCTCTCTCTCGGGATGGAAATAAAAGTGGCTTCTCTTCCAAGCGGAAACGATCCCGCTGACCTTATCCGAAAGAATTCTCAAGAATGGATTGAAGCGCTTAAAAACTCGCAGCACCTAATTGATTTTTATCTAGAGAAAATTGTCGCGGCTTCTTCTTCACCCCGCTCGCTCGGAAATGACATTAAAAACAAGCTGCTTCCGTACATTCGCCTTTTGCACAGCGCGATTGAACAGTCACATTTCATACAAAAGATTTCCGATAAGACTGGAATTAAAGAAAGTGCGTTGTGGGAGGATTTAAAGAAAGCAAAAGTCCACGAGCTTTCAATGAAAACAAAACCTTCAGTAAAAGAATTGCGCCTTTCCCCATCTGATTTTTTGATGGGCGCATATTTTCTTCTTGAAGAAGAAACATCAAAAAAACTTTCAGAAGAGATTCGTGATAAAATTGTTGCTAGCCTTGGAGAGAAAAAATGGGAAGAACTTTACGATACAGCTCTCAAGAAGAAAGAGATACTTCTTATCAAGACCGCAGAGTTATATGATGGAGGGAAAATAAAAAAGAGTGATGCTGACTGTCTCGTGACACGCGTTTTGTATGATTTCTTAAAAAACGAGTACGAAAATCTGGGACGTCTTCTCAAGGAAGCTGAAAAAGGGGATGATGAGGAAGTATTTCAAGAAATTCTTAAAAAATGTTTTGAAACCCGAAAGACAATTGATGCTCTCGGACGAGAATTGTAACTCGCTTGCAGGCAGTATTTAATTATGTATAAATAAATTTTTATTATGTCAACACAGAAGAAAAAAAAGAAAAAAATCGCGCGTAAGTCTTCAAAGGTGAAAAAGAGCGTCGTATCAAAACAGTCGAGGACAAAAACTCGTCCTGTGATTAAACGCAAAAAAGTAGTGCGAATTTCTGCTAAAACTCTTGAAAAAAAACTTTCTCTTGATGAGAAGGTAAATTTAATTATTGCTAAAGGGCGAGCGCGAGGTTTTGTAACATACGATGAAATTCTCAAAGAATTTCCGACTGTTGAGAATAATGTTAGTCTTCTCGACGAATTGTACGACAAGCTCAATACAACTGGTATTGACGTGCTTGAAGGGGGAAATCTTCTTGATTCTGAAAAGGAGACTGAATCAAAAAAGTACGGGGCGGGACAAGACAGTGGAAATTTTGACTCTATTCAAATGTATCTAAAAGAAATCGGGCAATATCCGCTCATTTCCGGTTCCGAGGAGAAGGAACTTGCGAAACGTATTGAGGCAGGAGATGAAGAAGCGAAAAATTTGCTCGCGCGTTCAAATCTTCGTCTTGTCGTTTCAATCGCGAAAAAATATGTCGGACGCAGTCCTGACCTGACACTCCTTGATTTGATTCAGGAAGGAAACCTCGGCCTTTTTAAAGCGGTAGACAAGTTTGACTGGACAAAAGGATATAAATTTAGCACTTACGCGACATGGTGGATTCGACAGGCGATTACACGAGCGCTTGCCGACCAATCGCGGACAATTCGCGTACCGGTTCATATGGTTGAGACTATCGCCAAGTATAAACAGGTGGTACGGAGACTCTCACAGGAGTTGGGACGCGACCCGCTTCCGGAAGAAATTGCGACTGAAATGAACCTTGACGTTGAAAAAATTTATAATATTGAAAAAATTGACCAGAATACTGTTTCTCTTGAAAGTCCGGTAGGGGACGAAGGGGACGAAGGGAAATCCGTTCTCGGAGACTTTGTGGCTGATGACCACCTCCTTTCTCCGGAAGAAGAAACTTCCCGTCGCATTGTTGCCGATCAGGTACAAGAAATTTTAGACCAACTTCCGCAAAAAGAACGCAGAATTCTTGAAATGCGGCACGGACTTTCAGATGGCGTAACGCACACACTAGAAGAAGTTGGAAAGGAGTTTGGCGTTACTAGAGAGCGTATTAGACAAATCGAAGCAAAAGCACACGAAAAAATCCGCCAGCACAAAAAAATCAACCGTTTGCGAAATTATTATTAGAAATTAGAAAGAAATTAGGAATGCAAAAACCTTATCCATCTAACTAATTATTGTATTATCGAGTATTATCGAGGTTGAACCTCGATAATACTCGATAATAAAAAAACTTATAACACTTAACTAACAACAAAAAAACATTGATAGCAACTCTCTAATCTATTCTCCTATTCGCGCGAATTAGAGATTAGAGAAAGAAAGGGTAGAAAAGATTTGGACGGAGAGGTCTTTTCATCAAATCTTTTCGTCAAAAAAAAGCGGGCAGGATTACATCCTTGCCCGCTTTCAAGTTTTAGTTAAGAGTCTAAACGATGGTTTTCTGAATTTCAGATTTTACGAATGTTCGCCACGCCTCCCTGACTTTTCTCCAAGCTTCTAACCAAAGTGGAGTTTGGCTATCCAGCCTCCTGAAATCTTCCACTGACTTGCAATTTAAGATTTTCTTTTCAATTTCAGGCAGAATGAACTTATTCCACGCCTCCCTGACCTTTTTCTCAGCTTCTGAACCAAATTGAGTTTGGCTTTCTAGTCTCTCAAAGTCCTCCACTGACTTGCAATTTGAGATTCGTTCTTCAATTTCAGGCAATTTGCTAACAAACTCATCCCGCGCCTCCCTGACTTTTTTTCTGGCTTCTGACCAAAGCGGAATTTGACTATCCAGCCTCTTGAAATCTTCTACTGACTTGCAACGCCCAATCAGGTATTTTATCGTTTTCTCATCTTTTAAATCCAGATTCAAAGTATCCAAATTCCCAACTACAATATCCATCGCGACTCTCCTTTTTAGTAGTTTTAAAGAGCTTGAGTGTTCTTTATCTTCCACAAAAATAGCATAGATATCCTTTTTGTCAAACCTTTTTTCCGTGAGTTCAATTTCAATTTATATTTAGTTAAATTGTGTTTCAATTAAGCATTTCTTATGAAATCAATTACGCTCTTGGAAGCGACCAACTTGGAAGCTCAACTTCCAAGTGTGGTGTAATTTGGGTTTTTGGACACTCAGTGTCCAAAACGAAGTGCTTTCTTGTCTTGACCTGCAAAGTTTTCTGATTATAAAAAGCGGGCAGGATTATATCCTTGCCCGCTTTTGAGTTTTAATTAAGAGTCTAAACGATGGTTTTCTGAATTTCAGATTTTACGAATGCTTGCCACGCCTCCCTGACCTTTTTCCTGGCTTCTGGATTAAGCGGAGTTTGGCTTTCTAGCCTCTCAAAGTCCTCCACTGACTTGCAATTTGAGATTTTCTTTTCAAGTTCAAGCAGTTTTCAATTTCAAGCAGAAAGAACTTTTCCCTTGCCTCCCTTACTTTTCTCTCAGCTTCTAAACCAGATGGAGTTTGTCTATCTAGCTCCTTGAAATCCTCTACTGACTTACAATTTGAGATTCGCTCCTCAATTTCAGGCAGAATGAACTCATCCCACGCCTCCCTGACTTTTTTCTCGGCTTCTGAACCAGACGGAGTTTGCCCATCCAGTCTCCTAAAATCCTCCTCTGACTTACAACGTCCAATCAGGTATTTTATCGTTTTCTCATCTTCTAAATCCAGATTCAAAGTATCCAAATTACCAATTACAGTATCCATCGCGACTCTCCTTTTCAATGGTTTTTAAAGGACTTGATTATTATTTATCTTCCACAAAAATAGCATAGATATCCTTTTTGTCAAATTTTTAACTTGAATCGCCAACTTGGAAGCCGAGCTTCCAAGTTGGCGATTCCAAGTACAGAAACGACAAGATACTGTGTCAAGACAGGTGTGGGGGTATGCCAATCTGTCTACGAAAGGTATAATCACTCTCAAATGCCCTCTTCCTTTGAGACCAAATTTAAAAAGCGATTTTTAGCTCTCAACAAAGCTCAAAAAGAGGCAGTCAACGCAATAGAAGGACCTGTCGTTGTGATTGCGGGACCTGGAAGCGGAAAGACGGAGCTTTTAAGTCTACGGGTTGCGAATATTATTTGCTCCACTGACGCGCGACCGCAAAATGTGCTTTGTCTTACCTTTACTGATTCTGGAGCTGTTGCGATGCGCAAGCGTTTATATGGGCTTATCGGAGACAGCGCGTATCGCGTGCCGATTCATACGTTCCATAATTTTAGTGTGGATATAATTGAGCGTTTCCCTGAATATTTTTATGATGGCGCGAACCTTTCTCCGGCAGATGTAATTGTTCAGCGCGAAGTTCTTCAAACTCTTTTTGATAATCTTTCTCGCGACAACCCCATTAAAAAAGAACACCCCGAACAGGGTTATATTTATCTTCCAGCGGTACATTCGGCCATTGGTTATTTAAAAAAAGCAGGCTTGACCCCGGAAGATTTTAAAGTTTTACTTTCGGAAAATGAGAAGTCTTTTAAAAAAATCAATAATTTTTTAACAAAACATCTTTCTGCTCGTATTACTAAGAAAGACATCAGTTATCTTAAAAAACACATCCCTCCTTTTAAAAAGACACGCGATTTCGGGCTTGGAAAAGTTCCTCTGTATGAATATGTGTTTTTTCACTCACTTGCAAAAGCGTTAGCCGAAGCGGAACATAGCGGTACGCAAGCGCTATCCGCGTGGAAAAGTTCATGGACAAGCAAGGATAAAGAGGAAAAACGAGTGCTAAAAAACTTTCTCTCATTACCCATACTCTACGCTTTGCAGGAGGTATATCGCGATTACAATGAAAAGATGTACTGTAATGGTTACTATGACTTTGATGATATGCTTCTCCAGACGATCTCGGCGTTTACAAAAAATCAGTCGCTTCTTTCTGAATTGCAGGAAACATATCAGTATATTCTTGTAGATGAATTTCAAGATACGAACGATGCCCAAATGAGGCTTCTTTCTCTTTTGATTGACGCGCCGGTTAACGAAGGAAGACCTAATGTGATGGTGGTAGGAGATGATGACCAGGCAATTTTTAAATTTCAAGGAGCGGAAATGGGAAATTTTGTTCGTTTTATTGGGAGTGTCCGCGACCCCCGTATTATTACGTTAATGCTCAATTATCGTTCAACTCCGGATATTCTTGACGCGTCCCTTTCTGTTATCAAGAAAGGGGAAGAACGGCTCGAAAATATAATTCCGTCAATTAGTAAAGCACTTATTTCTTCTACGTCCGCAAAAGGAAAAATCGCGTACTCCGCATTTGAAGGAAGCGCGGAGGAGTATACATTTGTTGCCGAAGAAATACAGCGTCTTTCCGCAAAAGGAACGCCCTTTAAAAATATAGCTGTTATCGGGCGGAAGCACGTTTTTCTTGAACGTCTTGCTCCGTATCTATATGCCCGAAAAATTCCTGTTAGCTATGAACGCCAACAAGATGTCTTGAAGGAACGCCATATTAAAGAGCTCATAACCATTGCCCGCTTTCTTTCATCAGTGGGACGCAATAATATACAAGAAGCGGATAATTTGCTTCCGGAAATTTTAAGTTTCCCATTCTGGGGGATTCAAAGGGAAACTATATGGGAAATTTCACTTACTGCTTACAAAGAGGAGAAACGCTGGCTTGAAGTGATGCGTGCCTCGCGTAACGCGAAAGTTCAGGAAGTCGCGCGGTTTCTTCTTAATATCGCAGTTCGTTCTCTTTCAGAACCGCTCGAATATATTCTCGACGATCTAATTGGCTCTCATATCTCCCTTTTGCCAAAATCTGCCGATGAAAAACCCCTACGGGCTAAAAAAACAAAAAAATTTACAAGTCCTTTCAGAGAATACTATTTTTCTTCTCAAAAGTTTTCCGAACATCGGGCTGAATATCTTGTCTTCCTTTCAAGCCTCCGAGTATTTATTGACGCCCTGCGAGAACACAAAAAAGGACTGCCTTTGAAAATTGACGACCTGATTTCTTTTGTTGACCTTCATCAGAAAAACGGAATTATTCTTACTGACAAGAGTCCTTTTGTAACGGGAAAAGACGCGGTTACCCTTCTTACTGCTCACAAGGCAAAGGGGCTTGAGTTTGAAGCGGTATTTGTTCTTCACTGCCTTGAGTCGGTATGGGCGGGAAAAGAAAGAGCACTTAAGATTTCTTTTCCTAAAAATCTCTCAATAGTTCCGTCTCCCGATAGCGATGACGATTATATCCGCCTGTTTTATGTCGCGATGACGCGCGCGAAAAGAATGCTCTATCTCTGCTCTCACACTTTCGACAGTCGCGGAAGAGAAACGTTTCCGCTTGGTTTCCTTTCTTCTTCATTTTCCGTCTCCTCCATACGCGCGATACAAGGAGGGCAAATTAGTCCTCCAGAAAGATTTTATCAGCCTGTCTTTGTCAAAGACGAGAAAGCTCTTTTGAAGCCGCTTTTGGAAAATTACACGATGAGTGTCACTCATTTGAATAACTATCTTAATATCTTTCATGGCGGCCCTCAATTTTTCCTTGAACAAAACCTGTTGCGTTTCCCGCAGGCGAAAACTCCATCTAATGCTTTTGGTACGGCGATGCATAAAGCTGTTGAAATACTGTATCGGAGTTTAAGGAAAAACGGAAAAATTCCCACTCTTAAAAAATTCATCACTTTTTTTACGAAAGCTCTTTCTGCTGAACGTCTCTCCGCGCGTGATTTTAGAATTGAACAGCAACGAGGCGAAAAAGCGCTTACACTTTTTTACGCGCGCAAAAAAGAAAAATTTCACTCCGACCATCTTATAGAAGTGAATTTCAGACGGCAAGGAGTAGTTGAAAATGACGTGCCGCTTTCCGGAAAAATAGACAAAATGATTGTTTCCAATAAAGAAATAATTGTGCACGACTTTAAAACAGGGCGGGTCTACTCCGATTGGAAAGGAACAACGGTTTATGAAAAATTGCGTCTACGAGGATACGCTCGCCAGCTTGCGTTCTATAAAATTCTTGTTGAGAAATCGCGGGATTTTCACAACTATTCAGTGCGGAATGGAGTTATTGAATTTTTGGAACCGTCACGCAATACGTTTCAAGAACTTTCTCTTGAAATAGATGATGAATTGTTCCAAAGGACAAAAGCGCTTATCAGCGCGGTATACAAAAAAATTATGTGTCTTGAATTTCCTGACATAAGCCACTACAAAAAGAACCTGCAAGGAATAATTGATTTTGAAGAGGATATTCTTAAAGAATACTAACGAGTGAGCGCTACATTAAGAATCTCACTAAAAATTTCGTATGGAAGCGCGCCGCTTATTGAGATTCTCTTTTGGTCGGAGGAGATGATAAGAAGCTTGTTCGGAAGCTGTGAGGCGACTGAGTCAAGTGTGTTTTTGGACGCGGGGGAGAGTTTTTGTTTCAAGATGATTACTGAAAATGGACTTCCTGTTCCGCCCGCAGTCATAGCATCCTGATAATCCCTCTGTACTCTTTCGGCGTGTTTTCCGCTTTCAAGGCAGTCTTGAAATTGAGTGGTATCTAAACCAATCGTCTTGGCAATTTTGGGAAGTTCCGCGAGGTCGAGTCCGTTGTTTGACGGAGTAATGCGATAAATTGTGTCGGTATATTCCCAGAATTTTTCATTTCCTCCAAGTTCTGCGGCGCACTCAAGCGCTTCTGCTTCTTTCGGCGCGTTTGGATGCAATTGTGGAATAGGAAAATGACGGTATACCCATGCAACTTTTCCATCTTTTCCGAGATTATCCATTACGGTATGCATTGTAGTGTGGAATTGCACACAGAATGGACATTCCGTATCAGAAAATTCAATAACTATCGCGTCTGCGGAGGGGTTTCCCAATATGTGGTCCTGTGAATTTACCTCGCGAACAGCAATGGCAGTCTCGTCTGTTTCTTTTGTCGTAGTAATTGAAGAACTTTCAGTGCCCTTATTGGTAGTGAGTAAAATAGCTCCGGCAATCAATACTCCCGCGATTACTATTGCGCCAGGTATAGTGAATTTATTATCCATTCTGTTAGAAATTTATGTTAATAATAATTTTGAACAATACGTCAGGTTTCCCATTTTAGCATAGCCAAAAGACCCTCGCTAGCCTTTGATATGGTATGCTAAAATTTGTATGGAGATACTACAAGCGGCTTTTCTTGGCGTTATTCAAGGATTTACGGAATTTCTCCCTGTCTCTTCAACAGGGCATCTTATACTTGTGCGCGATGTGTTAGGTATGAATATTCCAAATGGCCTTACATACGACATTTTTTTACATCTCGCGACCGTTCTTGCTGTATTTTTATATTTCAGAAAAGATATTATTCGTATGGCAGCTTCAGCTTTTCGCCTTATTACACGTCCAGAGTCAGTTGTACCTCAAGAAAAGACTCTTATAACCGCCATAGCTATCGGTACTATTCCGGCGGCAGTGCTTGGGTTTGCGTTTAATTCGGTTATTGAAACTTCTTTTCGCAACCCGCTTTTGGTTGCCACTGCTTTGATTTTAGGAAGTGTGCTTTTTGGGTATGCCGAGAAAAAAAGTACCGAAAAAGAATCTCTCTCAAACAAAAAAGGGTTTGTCATCGGTTTCTATCAGGCGCTTGCTCTTATTCCCGGTGTTTCTCGTTCAGGTTCAACGATTTCTGGTGGGCTCATTACGGGACTCTCACGAGAAGAAGCGGTTCGTTTTAGCTTCCTTCTTTCTTTTCCGATAATTACCGCTGCCGGTTTGTACAAAGTAATTAAATTTTCGGACGTATTATTTGCCACTTCAGCGTTTGTTCCCAGTCTTGTCGGATTTTTTGTCGCGCTTGTGAGCGGTTTGTGCGCGATTCGTTTTCTAATTCGTTTTCTAAAAACGCACTCTCTGATACCTTTTATCGTTTACCGAATTATGCTCGCGGCGCTAGTGATTATTGTTACATTATTTTGACAAGCAAACCAATTCGCGGATATATCCTATTTGTCAAAATATAGACCTATGCGGAAGAGGGAGCTGTCCTATTATCGAGGTTCAACCTCGATATAAACCTCGATATAAAAGTTTGCCGTCCACGAATACCCCGCGGCTTGCCGCGGGGTATTCGTGGACGGTATCGGGGAAACTTTGTTAGATAGGAGCGAGCTTCGCTCGCCCAGATTACTGCGCGACCATTCATCCCCGCCGCAAGCGGACGGGGTATTCTGGCCGCTTCCAATAACAAAAAACATTGATAGCAACTCTCTAATCTAATCTCTAATTCGCGCGAATTAGAGATTAGGTTAGAGAAAGAAAGGATGGGAAAGATTTAGGTGGGGAGAGGTCTTTTCATCAAATCTTTTCGTCAAAAAAAGCGGGCAGAATTACATCCTTGCCCGCTTTCAAGTTTTAATTAAGAGTCTAAACGATAGTTTCCTGAATTTCAGATTTTACGAATGTTTGCCACGCCTCCCTGACTTTTCTCCAGGCTTCTGAACCAGGTGAAGTTTGATCAATCAGCCTCTTAAAATTCTCCACCAACTTGCAATTTGAGATTTGCATGGTAATGAACTTTTCCCGCGCCTCCCTGATTTTTTTCTGGGCTTCTGAACCAGATGGAGTTTGGCTTTCTAGCCTCTCAAGGCTCTCCACTGACTTGCAATTTGAGATTCGTTTTTCAATTTCAGGCAGAATGAACTCACCCCACGCCTTCCTGACCTTTTTCTTGGCCTCTGAACCAGGTAAAGTTTGATCATTCAGCTTCTTGAAATCTTCCACTGACTTACAGCGTCCAATCAGGTATTTTACCGTTTTCTCATCTTTTAAATCCAGATTTAAAGTATCCAAATTATCAATTACAGTATCCATCGCAACTCTCCTTTTTAATGGTTTTAAAGAGCCAGATTATCTTTTATCTTCCACAAGATTGGCATAGGTATTCTTTTTTGTCAAATTTTTTTACGCGAGTTTAACAATCTTCGCCAACTTGGAAGCTCGGCTTCCAAATGGGAGCCTCAAAATGTGGTGTAATATGTTTTTACTTGTTACTCGGAAGCTCTTGGAAGCTCCGCTTCCAAGAGCTTCCGAGTATATAAACGATAAAATACTCTATGTCAAAACAGGTATGGGTGTTTGTTGTAAGGTTAGTATTCTAGAACGGGAGACTTTGGGGGAGAGAACCCTCTTTTTTTTCTTCCCAATTGGATGTGTCAAGCTTGATTTCCACAAGCGCGGGACCTTCCTTGTACAGGAGCTTCCCGTTTTTTAAGGCGTATTCGTGTAACTCCTTAGTTATTTTTACGTCGTTAACACAATACGAGCGGACTTTATCAATTTCTCCTTTTTTCCACCATTCAAGCGCTTCCAATCCGTTTCCGCTTTTTCGCGTACCTAATGTTCCTTGAGCAACTTGGTCTAGCCGCACTCTTTTTCCAATTGATTTTCTAATTTCTCCCAAAATGTCGAGGCTTTTTATTTTTGTTAGATCGCCTGAATAATATTTATTCAAAAGAGGGATATCAAAATGGTCGGAATTGTATCCGATAAGCACATCGGCTTTTTCTAAAATTGGCCACAATTCTGAAAGTTCTTCTTCAACAAATGATGAGTAAGTGTCTGTCTCTGAATCGTGTATGGCAAGGAGAGACAAAGACAAATCCGCCGGGTTATTTGTTCCGACATCCTGAAATATATTACTGGTTTCGATATCAAAGACTATTTTTCTCATCCTGTAGTGAAATTTTAGCTTATTAAATCTTTCGACTTTTCTTCATAAAAAAATTCTTTCAACCTACGTTTCAACATCCTGCCACCTTGTGTTGTTTTTAAATAATTTTCTCGTCCGATCGCATCTTTTTTGTTTAAACACGCCTCGTAGTAAATGATTTCCCAAGGCATATATCGTTTGGTTGAAAGATTTAATCCTTGATTATGTTCTACCAATCTTTGTTTTAAGTTGGAAGTGTAACCCACATAGAGTTCATTACTTTCCATACTCTTTAACACATAAATGTAGAACATAATCGAGCTAAAATTCTACTACGGGACTCATTTTTGTATCGCATCGGGAATTTTTTCCGTGGAGAGTTCCTCTATTTTTCCGGTGGAGAGTTCCTTTAGTTCAAAACGGAGAGTTTCCGCTTCTTTTTTCCCGACGCATACAACATAAGGAGCTCCCTCTTTGTTCGCATTTTTTATCTGGTCTCCGATTTTGCGATATGTATAATTGACGGCCACGTTAAGCCCTTTTTCACGAAGAGATGAGGCAAGCGTGTCCGCGGCTTCTGTGTATTCTTTTTCTACAATGCAGAGATATATATCAACAGAAGAAGCATATTGCGGTAGGAGGTCATATGTTTCCAGCGTGTTTTTAAGGGTAACGTCTCCCATTCCAAACCCAACCGCAGGGATATTTTCCTCACCGAAAAGAGAAAGCAGCTCGTCATAACGGCCTCCGCCGAAAAGAGAACGGCGATTTTCTGGGTTAGTGTCAAACACCTCAAAAACAATATCAGTATAGTAGTCAAAACCTCGCACTAAATAGGGATTAAGTTTTGTCTTAATGCCTCGCTTGTCGAGAATTTCCAAAATTCTTTTTAGCTCTGGACATTCATAGTTTTTTGTTTCTTCAAATGGCTCTTTAAAGAGTTTTTTCCATTCCAACTCAAATTTATCAACTCCCATTTTTTCTTTTTTATCCAAAAGGCGAAGCATTACAGGAAATAGCTCCTTGTTCTTCAATATAGGTTCGTAAGCTTTTTCAAGAAGCTTTCTTGAATTAATTTGAATCTCAAAATTTTCTTCTTTTAAACCAAAATCTTTTAGAATTTTTGAGGCAAGCGTTATTGTTTCTATTTCCGCCTCTATTCCTTCAACGCCGAATAGGTCAACATTAAGCTGAAAATGTTCACGAAGCCGCCCCCGTTGAGGCCTCTCGTAGCGGAACATATTCGTGATTGAATACCATCGCAAAGGGAAGGCAAGCTCTCGTCTTTTTTTTGCGACCATACGGGCGGTTGTAGGGGTCATTTCGGGTCGCAAGGTTACGTCTCTGTCCCCGCGGTCCTTAAAGGAATATGTCTGCTCATTAACAATTTCTTCCCCGGATTTTTGGCGGTACAACTCACTTTCTTCAAGAGGGGAAGCGCCATATTCAACATAGCCAAAATTCTCCACGGTTTCCCGTATTTTTCCAAAGATGTATTTTTCTATAAACATATCTTCCGGATAAAAATCCCGAACTCCTTTGTAGCTTTCTGTTGAAAGGCTCTTTTTTCCCATATTTAACCATTCTATCCGAAAGAGCTTACTGAAACAAGGAAAATCTCTTCAAACCGCGTTGCATTTTTGTTAGTTTGATATATAATCAGCCTTGTTATCGTAAGGTTCTCCTGTGGAAGCAAGTTTGGCGCCATTGTGAGAAGGTCGCTTGACGATACGTGTTAGCAGAATAGAGATTTCTTACAATGGGAAAACGTTTATACGTTGGAGGTCTCCCGTATTCCACAACAACTGACGAACTCAAAGAAGCTTTTTCAAAAGCTGGAGCAGTTGAGTCAGCCGATATCATAACGGACAAAATGACGGGACGATCACGAGGTTTTGGTTTTGTTACTATGGTGGAGGATGCTGATGGGTCAAAGGCTGTCGAAATGCTTGACGGTTCTGATCTCGGCGGACGCCACTTGACGGTAAACGAAGCTCGTCCTCGGGAAAACCAATAAAAAGTTGATGATTCAAAAACCCGCCGAAGAGGCGGGTTTTTGTAAACCCCTATACATTTAAAAGTGTGATGGTTTACATATAAAAAAATTGATATACTAGCGAACACAAGTCTATTTTTGTTATGTCTTCAATCAAACACATTCACGCGCGGGAAATTCTTGACTCTCGTGGAAATCCAACTATTGAAGTCGACGCCACGCTTGAAAGTGGCGCTTTCGGGCGCGCTTCTGTGCCTTCTGGCGCGTCAACAGGAAGCTATGAAGCTGTTGAGCTTCGTGATGGAGATACGTGCAGATATAAAGGAAAGGGGGTTACACAAGCTGTTGAAAATGTAAACAAAACTCTCTCTCAAGCTCTTGTTGGAAAGGAATTTAATCAAAAAGAACTCGATGAGGCAATGATTGCTCTTGATGGAACGGAAAACAAGAAAAAACTCGGCGCCAACGCTATTCTTGGTGTTTCTCTTTCTTTTTCTCACGCGAAAGCCGCGGAAGAAAACAAGCCACTCTATCTTTATTTTAATGAAATAAGCGGGAAGCCCAATGTTTCCATACCTGTTCCTTTAATGAATGTTTTAAATGGCGGGAAGCACGCTGCTAACTCAACAGACTTTCAGGAATTTATGATTGTGCCGCTTGGCGCGCCGACATTTAAGGAAGCGCTTCGGTATGGCTCGGAAATTTTTCATATACTTAAGAAAGTGCTTGAAGAACGCGGGTATAATATATCGGTAGGGGATGAAGGCGGGTACGCCCCCGCGCTTTCCTCAAATGAGTCCGCGATTGAAGTTATTTTAGAATCAATCTCACGGGCGGGGTATATAGCGGGAAAAGATATTTTTCTCGCGATTGACGCCGCTTCAAATGAAGTTTACAAAAATGGAAAATATAATCTCAAAACCGAAGGCAAGAATTATACCAATACCGAAATGATTGATTTATATGAACAATGGGCTTCAAAATATCCTTTAATTTCAATTGAGGACGGACTGTACGAGGATGACTGGGATGGATACAAACAATTTACTGAAAAGCTTGGAGAAAAGATACAAATCGTGGGGGATGACCTTTTTGTGACAAACAAAAAAAGACTTGGAAGGGGAATTACAGAAAAGGTAGCCAATTCAATTCTTATCAAACTTAATCAAATCGGCACAGTTTCTGAAACCGTAGAAACTGTCAATTTGGCTCGTGAGGCTGGTTATACAACAATTATTTCTCATCGTTCGGGGGAGACAGAGGATACGACCATAGCTGATTTTGCCGTTGGGCTTGGGGCCGGGCAAATCAAAACAGGCTCGCTTTGCCGAAGCGAAAGAATAGCGAAATATAATCAATTATTACGAATTGAGGAAAAATCCACTATCTCTTTTGCGAGCGCGGATGCTTTTTCTATAAAAGGTTAAGATTGCGCCCTATTGACAGATTACATTTTTAAGGCTATTTTGCTATTTAGCAGTTCTATAATAAACCTATAACACACCAAAAAAAGGAGGCTATGAATGAGCCAAAGAGGTAACTTAATTGTTGTAAATGGCGCGCCAACGTCAGAAAAAAACGCGCTTGCTGAAAAGATTGCGGAAAAATACAAATGTCCTGTTTTTGATATGAGAAAAGGATATCTGCCGACGAGGGAAGCCGCGTCTGAAATCTTTGATAACAATGTTTCAAGAATTCTTGAACAAATGTCCGATGACCGTGTGGTACGGGGTGTCTTTGTTGGATTCCCCTGTACGATTTCTCAAGCTCGACACCTTCTAAATGTATGGGGTAAATATCCTATTGCCTTTATATCACTAAAAACAAAGTGGAAAATCGCTGAGGCTCGGTTTCTTGGCGGTTCTGCTGATTTACAGGAGGAAGAGGGTGACAAGAAAGACAAATTTGTCAGACAATGGGATGAGTATGTGCGATATATAAAACCGGCAATTGATTTCTTGAAACACTCTGTTACCTCTTTTTCTTTGCAGGCGTCATCGTTGTCTAACAAAGAGGTCTACAAAAAGGCGTCTCAATTTTTGGAGAAAGAATTTTCCAAACCGCTTGCAACAATTGGTGTGTAGAAGTATGTATGATAAAGGGCTTTCGCAAACAGCGAACGCCCTTTTTTTGTTAGCGGAATCATATTTAAGATATCCTTACGAGGAAAAACGAGGTGAGAATCCTCACAACGTTACAAGGTTTGACCTTGTAACAAATTACACCACACTTGGAAGCTCTACACCAGACTTGGAAGCTCGGCTTCCAAGTTAAAAACATATTACACCACATTTTAAGGCTCTTATTTGGAAGCCGTTATTTGGAAGCCGAGCTTCCAAGTTAGCTTCCAAGTTACGGCTTCCAAGTGATATTGTGTCCGCAGTGTTATGGGGTATTTGCGCGCTTTGCGCTTTTTCTCTTTTCTGGTATACTATTCCACTATGTCACAAGACAATCTTGTAAAACTAATATCGCAAGGAGACGAGAAAAAGGTGGGGAAAGGCCACGTGTATTACACATTCAAGAATAAAAAAGGGCATCCTGGAAAACTTTCCTTAAAAAAACATAATCCTATTGCTCGAAAACACACCGTGTACAAAGAGGGGAAATAACCTCTCTTTTTGTTTTTGGTATAATAATATGCAATGAATACCGATATCTTTTCAAAAAATGACGGTTTTTTAATGCTTGCTCTTGACCACGATGAAAGTTTCCGAAAAATAATCAGTCCACATAGTCCGGATGCGGTTTTATCCGAGGATATCATCAATCTAAAAAAACGTATCATTGCTCCACTTTTATCAAGAGCCAGCGGGGTTTTAATTGATTCCGAACACGGCTTGCCTGCTTATAAACAAGCAACAGAGAGCCATCTGAAGTCTCATCCGCCATTTGTTTTGCGGGCTGAAGCGAGTGGGTATGAAGGGGAGGAAACGGCGCGCCTTAATAAAATTGTATACACTGCCGCTCAGCTTAAAAAACAGGGAGCGAGCGGAGTAAAACTTCTTATATACTTTAACCCCTATTCTTCCGCGGCTCTTAATCAAATTGATGTTGCCCGAACAGTTCTTGCGGATGCCCGTAAGGAAGGAATGCCGCTTTTCATCGAAATTGTAACGTACAATGTCCCGGGATTTACCGCCAGACGTTCAGAGCTCATTCTTTCTTCTGTTGAAAGATTTATAAAGGAAGGGGTGGTTCCTGATGTGTGGAAACTTGAGTTTCCTGAGGATGACCAGCAGGTCTGCTTTCAAATGACACAATTGGTAAAAAGTACGCCCTGGATTCTCTTGAGTCGGGGAGTATCATTTGGTGTGTTTGAAGATCAGCTTGAAAAAGCGGTAGAAGGAGGCGCGCGAGGTTTTCTTGTTGGGCGGGCTCTCTGGAAAGAAGTGGCTGACTACCGAGGCAAAGAACAAGATGACTTCTTGGGCGAAACTATTCCATTGCGGTTTGAAGACCTTTCGAAAATTGTTCAGAAAAAAAGTTTACTTGCCTAGAAACACAAAAAAGAAAATAGTAGTAATCGGCGGAGGGACTGGGAGTTTCGTAGTTCTCCGAGGACTCAAAAAATACCCTTTTGATATAACCGCGGTTGTGACGATGTTTGACTCTGGTGGCAGTAGCGGCGTATTGCGAGATGAATTTGGCGTTTTACCTCCGGGGGATGCCCGACGCTGTTTAGTCGCGCTCTCCGAGGGAGAAAAAGAAGCAACCCTTCGAAATCTTTTTAATTTTCGTTTTAATAACAAAGAAAGCTCTCTTCACGGCCACAATTTTGGGAATCTTTTACTTACCGCTCTGACACATATCAAAACTAATGAAGCGGAAGCAATAAAAGAAGCTGGCGAGCTATTGAATATAGAGGGGAAAGTATTGCCAGTAAGCCTTAATAAAGCTCAATTGTGCGCTGAACTTGAGGATGGAACTATTATAGAGGGTGAGACCAATATTGATATTCCCGCGCATAATGGAGAATTAAAAATTAAAAAAGTCTTTCTTAGACCACGAGCGTTTGTATTTGAAGAGACCGCGAAAGCAATACGGGAAGCGGATATGATTGTTATTGCTCCAGGCGATCTCTATACTTCAATTATTCCAAACCTTCTTGTAGAAGGGGTTCCGGAAGCAATAAAAGCAAACAAAGGCATAACCGTATACGTGTTAAATTTGATGACGAAATGGGGTGAAACGCACGGTTTTAAGGCGTCAGACTTTTCTCGTACCGCGCTTTCTTATATGGGTGTCCTTTCTTTTGATTACATTATTTATAATACAAAATCGTTCCCTACGCAGCTCGTAGACGCGTATTTTGTTGAAAAAAAACACCCCATCATAATTGATGAGAAATTGAAAAAATATGGCCGAAAACTCATAGCAAAAGATGTGTATGATGATGCTTCAATTCTCCGTCATGATTCAGACAAACTCGGGGCGATTGTTGCCGGTTTATGAATATGAAAAACCCCGCATTCGCCAATTGGCGGATGCGGGGTTTTTCATATATTAGGCTAGGCTGCAGGTTGTTCTGCTTCTGTTGCAGGCTGTTCTGCAGGTGCTGCAGGCTGTTCCGCAGGCTGATTTTCTGCTCCCTCGTTTTGAGGTGTTGTGTTTTCTTCTTCCATGTAAGTCAATTTTGCTTAACTGATAAATCAAACCGACAGAAGCTATTATACCCTAAGTGGAGTATATAGCAAGCTGAAAATAGGGTTATTGTTGGTAAAGAAAACAGGCAGTCATTTCAATGTCTTTTGAGATGGAGTGGATGGGCAGTTTGGTTTGCCGTATTTTGAGCGCTTTTCTCCGCGTATTTGGCTGTTTACCCATATCATTCAGTATTTGCTTTTTTTATGAATAGCGTTATTTAGTCAACAAAATACTATGCCAATCTGGGTGTGGGTGGGTGGGTATACCCCGTAGTAGATTTTGGCGATGTTCCGAAGGAACGGGACAATACCCCTTCGCCAAAACTCACTAACGGGGTATACTAAAGATATTATGACAGAAAAAGATATAAAGACTCTCAAAGACCAATCTTTAAAAATTCTTACCGAAAATCGTCGTACGACCGACGGACATCAATATACGGTTCCTTCACCGGATTCGTATCCGTACCAATGGCTCTGGGATTCTTGTTTTCATGCTATCGCGCTATCCCATTTCTCTCCTGAAGACGCCAAAAAGGAAATGAGGGCGCTTGTTTCAAAACAAGATAGTAGTGGCTTGATCCCTCACATTATCTACTGGAAGAAGGTTCCCGGTGTAATCGATATTAAGTGGGGAAGAGAAGGAATTTCAAGCATTACACAACCCCCAATGCTTGCCTATGCTGTTTGGAATATTTACAAAAAAGATGGAGATAAAAAATTTCTAGAGGAAATGTATACTTACTTGTATCATTTTTATAATTACCTTCTTAATGAACGAGACCCTCGTCATAATCACCTTGTAGGTATTATCAATCCCGACGAATCAGGAGAGGATGATTCGCCTCGTTTTGATATTCCGCTTGGTCTTTCAGAAGACCAGACTTCGGAGGAAAATTTCGGGAAACGTAAAGAGCTTGTGGAAAAAAACAAAACCTGCAATTTTGACGCGCCATTTTGTATGAAAGAGTTTTTCTGGGTCAAAGATGTTCCGTTTAACGCGATTTTTGTCAAAAATCTAAGTTTGATGGGAATGATAGCTGAAGAGTTGAATAGAATGGAAGAAGCGTTATATTTTCGAGGACGAGAACTTCGTGTTGCTGATGCGATGCGGGACCATATGTATGAAGATGGCGTGTTCTGGTCAGTAATGGGTGAAGAGTATAAAAAGATATACATTAAAACGTGGGCGATTTTCTCTCCATTGTTTGCGAAGCTCCTTTCAGGAGAGGAAGCGAAGGAACTTGTTGAACGCCACTTGAATGACCCTTCTGAATTTAAAACAAAATACAGCGTGCCCACGGTTGCCAAGGAAGAAAAAGTTTACAATCCTGACGGGTTCTGGAGAGGTCCAGTGTGGGTTGCTACAAACTGGTTTATATATCATGGTCTTTGTGATTACGAATTTGCCGAAGAAGCAGAACAGGTGCGTGAAGACACTGCAAAATTGCTTATGGAATCTGGTTTCCGCGAGCATTTCAATCCCGAGACGGGAGCTGGCCAAGGCGCCCAGAATTTTACGTGGGGCGCGCTTATTGTAGATATGTTTGCCCGCGACCCTAACCAAAAGGAGTGGTTATACTGAATTTATTGCAAGCAACCAGAACACCCCGTCCGCTTACGGCGGGGTGTTCGCGGACGGTAAACTTTATATTTAAAGGTCTTCGCCCATAGATTACACAAGAATTTAATTTCACTATTTGTCCAAAAACCTAAATTACACCACACTTGGAAGCTCGGCTTCCAAGTTGGAGCTCCCAAGTTAATGACTGCGGTTTCTGCTGTGGGAGAGAGATATATTTTTTAGAATCTGCTATTATAGAGAATTAGGTCTATATCTCTTATCCAAAAAGTTAAAAAATAAAATTATATGAAAATAAATTATCTTTCACTTTTTGTTATCGCCCTTGTTTCTGTCGGGCTTTTACCGATTATTTCTTCCGCTTCGTATGAGTCGGGAAGAAAAATCATTGTTTACACTGAAAGCGTGTCTGTCGCGGAACGCGAGGCATTAAGCGAGACCTTGCGGTCAAATAGGATAAAGCGGTTGCGAGGTGTTTTTCAAGCAGACGTTGTGGAGAATTTAACATCCGCGGAACTACGGACACTTGAAAGAGACATCCGTGTCAAACGAATAGACGATGATGTTATTGTCTACGCGCTTGACCTTCCTTCTCAATTAGAACGATATACCCGCAGAAGGCCTATCCTTCCATCTGCTCCTGTTCAATCACAAATACTGCCGTGGGGAATTGACCGTGTTGACGCCGAGCTTGTCTGGCCAGAAGGCAATACAGGAAATCCTATCAAAGTGGGTGTTATTGATACTGGTATAAATCTTTATCATCCTGACCTTAAAGAAAATATAAAGGGGCAATACAACGCCATCAGGACGAGAAAAAGCGCTGAAGATGACAACGGGCACGGATCTCACGTCGCGGGCACCATTGCCGCTTTGCAAAATAATATCGGTGTTGTTGGTGTAGGTCCGGATATTGACCTTTACGCTATCAAAGTGCTTAACTCGCGCGGTTCTGGATATCTCTCTGACATCATTGAGGGTATAGATTTTGCCATCAACAGCAATCTTGACGTAATAAATATGAGTCTTGGCACGGGGTCAAACGTGCAGTCTTTCCACGATGCCGTTATCCGCGCGTATGATGCCGGAATTGTCGTTGTGGCTGCGGCTGGAAATTCGGGAGGAGCAGTTCTTTATCCTGCCGCTTATTCCGAAGCGATAGCTGTTTCAGCAACAGACTCAAACAACAACATTGCCTCATTTTCTTCCCGCGGACCCGAAATTGATATTGCCGCGCCCGGTGTAAGTATCTACTCCACCTATAAAAGAAAGGGGTACAAAACGTTAAGTGGCACATCTATGGCAGCTCCGCATGTTGCGGGCGCCGCCGCTCTTGTTTTGGAGACTGCCCCGGGTGCTTATGACACAAATGGAAACTCTAAGTGGGATCCCGAGGAAGTAAAAAACAAACTTCAAGACACCGCTACTGATTTGGGCGCGAGCGGTTTTGACAATCTCTTTGGATGGGGCTTGGTAAACGCGTACGCGGCAACACAGTAAAGGTTCCTCTGGACAAATTTCTAGATTATTGGGTGGCCGAAATACCCCGCGGCTTCGCCGCGGGGTATTGGCAGAGTGATCTGTTTTATTAACACATTTTGCTTTGTTGGGAGAGGGGAGTTTAGGAGTAAAGATTGCGGATAAACTATTTTTTGCTAATATATCGTTATTATCCAACTTGCCTGTTTGCTTGCTTGTTTGTAGGTAGGACATTTTTGGATAAATGTGTTTGTAAAAAATACATTCCCCTGTAGCTCAGTGGTAGAGCACTCGCCTGTTAAGCGATTGGTCGTAGGTTCGAATCCTACCGGGGGAGCACGAGTCTGCGAGTGCGAGTCCGAGCGCGCAAACTACTTTGCGCGCGGGGAAGATTTGAAGACCGCAGCGATGTTTTGTCAGCAGACAAAACCGCGAGGGGTGGGCTGAAAGTTTTGCGAGCGACGGCGAGCAAAAACTTGTAGCCGAATCCTACCGGGGGAGCCAAATTGTATGTTGCGAGTTTGTTACAAGAAGAGTTTGCTCAAAACAGGTTTGATAAAACAAAATCTAATCTCCTCATTTCCAATTTTATCTTCCCCCAATCCAAAGTTCTGAACTCATCCAGTTGGGGGAGCCAACCTAAAATATCGCTATAACTAGCGGTATTTTGTTTTACCCCGAACAGGACTTTTCCTCGTGTTCGAACCTCTTAAGTTTTGGTATAATATTAGTAGTTTTAATAAGTTAATTTTGATTTGCTTATGTATATTTTAAACAAAATAAAAGAAACGAAAAAATGGAAGCTTTTTTTACTGGCATTGCTTGTCTACATGACATTTAACTGGTCTTCTTATTTCTTATCTTTTCTTTTTTCTAACGACACAGATGTGTTGATTAAAGATTTTGGTAACCCTACGAGTTACACCATTGTCTTCGGAGAGATGATTGTTGATGAAGAATACAAAACAGCAAGATATGAGGCATTGAGTTATGAGAGACATGGACGGTCTTTCTCTTTTATAGATGGTGAATTTTCCAATGATCAGGACATCTCATTTATTGACGAAGCCGATCCTTTTCCAATTTCTCCAGATAAATTTAAAGAAGGAATGACTTTTGAACAAGTTAAAAAAGTAATTGGAGCGGATCCAAGTACAGTTGTTTCTGTACCGGAACTTCTCATGGAAAATGCCAAAGTCTATGATTTCAACGAGCAAATAAAAGTTGCCGTAGAAGGCGATGAAGTTATATATATACAAACCTTTCCAATAAAAGTTCAATAAATATGAAAAGAAACAAATCTAATCAAAGTGGAGCGGTTGTGGCGGGAACTTTGTTGGCAATTAGCTGGCTTGCACTCGCACTTTCTGTTGCTAAAGGAGGAGAAGTTATATATGACAAAGTTCAGACAAATAGAATAGTTGACGGGATTCAAGAACAAGTTCAGTATCTCACAAAACAAGCTCCAAATTTAGGCAAATCAGGAGATCTTGCTGTGCAAGAGTCATTAAGATTACTTCAAGTGTCAAAAGATATTGAAAGAGAAGGTCTGCGGTCCTATTCATCAGATCTTTTGAAAGAAGGAGTGGGTCTTTCTTTGGGAACAGTGCTTGGAACTGCTGGTAAGATTGGAGAAGGCATCGGGCATGTCATGAACATTCTTGGAGTAAAAGACAATGTTGTAGGCGCGGCTTCGGGTGATGGTATGTCTGAATCAGACTTGAAATTTTGGGAGATGCTGAAGGGGTCTAGAGATAATGTAGATTTATTTGAACTTGCCAGACACAAAGCTGAGATTGATGAGATTGCTCGAATGAGAGGAGAACTAAAAGATGCTGGTAGTGAAATTGACGCTTTGATTGCTAGACAAGAACAAGCTAATGCATATCGGGAGCAATTAAAAGCCAGGGCAGAACAAAGAAGGCTTGATAGATTGGAAGCTTTAAAAAACCAAGAAGTACAGAAAGAACTTGAAGAACCTGACGAACCACCAGTACAGGCGAAAACACAAACGCAAACTCCGAAACAGCCTTCAGTAGCATCCCAAGGAGGTTATCGCGGAGTGATAAAAGCAGTTTTGTCTGATTATAAAAATAGTGGTGGAACTGGTGCTGGAATTATGAAGTTGGAAACAGGATGGGATGCTGTTAATGAGGTTGTTGAAGGTAGATGCAAAGGTGCTTCAGGATATGAAACTGACAGTAAGAGAGTAATTTCTACCGAAATTAAAATTTTAGAGATGATACCGTTCGGATTAAATGACTGGAATGAAAGTGATGGATGTGTGGATTATTATGTGGGAAGTAGATCTGTTATTAAAAAGACACGATATAGCTCAACTATAAATGATATTAAGGTTTGTCAAAATACTCTTTACTTTAAGCAGCGAGTTGAATGTAGCGAGGATTGCTCATCGGGTCCTTATGGGAAGGTAATTATTGGAAGTAGATTTTTTTATGGTGGACATCAGTTTATTGTGGAGACAACGAATGATGCTAATCCAGCAGAAGCTTGTACTGGTGGAGAGATTCCAGGTCAGCACATGTCAATTCTTAAGAGCTTCATAGGCCGGATTAAGTAATAAAAAAAGCCCCCCTAGGGGGGCTTTTTCAACTATCAACACTTAGTGTTAATAGTTAGTTAGTTATTTGGGACAGTGGCTGTGGATTAAAAGAAGAATACACGTCTTGCCAAAAGGGTTGTGGCAATAAATGTGAGCACCTTCGTTAGTTTACGAAAAGTAATCTATTTTACAGCCTTGAAAGTAGAAAGTACTTGTTTGTTAAAATTATCTAAATCTATTTCGCTATCACCTTGTTTAGTTATTGTGATAAAAACCATGTCTGGGTGAGAAGAATTTATAATGGTGTTTATGACAACATCATTTCCTTCAGCTTGTTTGATAGAAAAAGCTTCTTTTCTAGAAACTCTAAAAACTTTTGTGTCATCAGCTGTTTCGGGGTTTGTTTCTTTCCATTCTTTTACCATGTCGTCAAATGAATTCCACTGGGAGTCCATGGGACTAATCTCTACACAAGTATTACTATCAGAAGAACAGGCGCGGAATCCGGCGCTACTTTCCATGGTGATGGTAAAGTCTTGGGGGTATCCAAGCTCAAATTTATCATTTGCGTAGAGGTTTCCCAATCAGTGGTCTCAGATGTTTTAAAAAGTTTAATACCTAGAAACACAACAGCAATCACAATAATTAAAATTACTATAATAGTTTTGGGTGTAAATTTTGAATTGTTTATCGTTTTTTGTGGTTATTAATTGGTTGAGTACGACTCATTTATTTTTTATAATATCATAAAATAATAAAAAAATTCGGTGAGTGGAGTGGATATAAACTGAAAGTTGAAACACTAAAGCTTTTGGGACTAAGCTCTGTAAGTAAAAGAAAATACATAGGTTACGATATTGATGAGTTGTTGAAAAATAAAAATTAGTGTTGAAATGCTAGTTTGGGGGATAGGTCTAATATATTGCTAAACTGTAAATCGTTCTTTATTTCTACCCAATCCAGAGTTCTGAACGCATCCAGTTGGGGGAGCCATTCGACAAGCTCATGGCCTTGCAAAAACAAATTCCCCAAAGCCGCCCCTTAAGGGGCGGCTTTGGGGTTCGGCAAAATAATTTCAAAAGTTTGTTGATGTTTTGATTGCGGAGCCAAATTGTATGTTCGGCGTTTGTTGCATAACGCGCTTTTTCATATAAAGAAAAAATAAAAGCCGTCCCTCGATAAAGCTCGGGACGGCTTTTAAACACAAATTAAAAAAGTCCTATTGAATATTCAACTGGTTTTTAGCATAATCCTTCAACTTTGGAACAAAATCATCTCTCTTGTGTTTTCTCAACCATTTAGTGAGGATGCGACGACCTCCGTATTTCACAATATCTCTTAACCAACTATCATACCAGTGATGCCAGCCAGTGATGAGATAATGGATCGGGAAAATCAGAGTCCTGTATGGAATTCTCCAAAAACTCCACTTACTGTAAAACCAATTCATCAACTTAATAGGTGTGTCTTGGAGTTCCGACAGACTCATATTGTCTGGCGGAAAGCAGGCATAGTTGCCGTCGTACTTGCTCCACGGCACCAGATTTAGAGGGAAGATTCTGCCGGTTTTTTTCAGTCTTGCTCTAAGCTCTGTTCCTACAAGCGGTACTGGGTGAAGGATTTGAATACTGCTGATTTTTGCCGTGTGAATGAATGTCTTATAGCGCTTTACCATTTCAAGAACACTAAGCGTTGAAGACTCCTTGTTTGGGTATCCGAAAATGAACATTCCGTGCACCCAGAAGTAACGGCGTAGGATTAATGTCCACTCAACCATTTTTTTGGTTGACAACCCTTTATGCATAGCTTTTAGATCTTCGGCAATCGGTGATTCATAGCCAACGCATACTACTCTAACACCAGCCTTTCTCATTGATTCCAAAAGCTCGGTATCTTTCGCTGTTTCCAATCTGATTTGGACTGTGAATTCCAATCTACTGTTGTATTTGTCGCTAATCATTTTGAAAAAGGAAAGGATGCCCTCGCGATTTTCTTCAAGTCGGTCATCAACAATAAAAAAGCGTCGCGCCCTTCTCGTATCAACTAGCCACTTCACAACATTGAAGACATAAGCAGTGTCCGCCCAGCGGGGTTTCCCTTTAACGCTGCAAAACTCACAGTTCATTCCGCAGCCACGAACGCGGCCAATCGGATAAACTTTAATCTTTCGTGCGTACCGTATTATGCCGAAGTCTGGATAAGGTAAATCACTTAGATTCTGCAGTTCAAGCCTTGTTGGAGGATTAGTTTTTTGCATCCCATTATCCCAGAAAGAAATTCCAGGAATATTGGAGAGGTTATTTCCGCTTTTTAAAACTTTGAGAATGTCGCGAACAACCATTTCCCCTTCGCCGTGAACAACTACATCAAAGTCATTGTTCAAAGCTTCATCTGGGCAAAAATGAACGTGCCATCCACCGGCGATATTAAACGCGCCTTGTTTACGATAAAACTTGGATAGTGCGAAAACTCGATCCATTGTGGAAGTAAGTCCACAGTAGAAACTAACTATTGATGCAGGGTTTTCTTTTTGTAGTTTTTCGTGGTCTGGCAAGCCTTTTTTATCGCATGGTCCGCGATAATTGTTTTCATCAATGATTTCTATTCTCCAGCCCCAAATTTTGCTTGCGGCTGTGGCGATATTTACTAACCCAAGTGGAGTGATTCTGCTTCCAGTAAAGATATTGACTTCTGGATAGACAGGCGCGATAAAACGCGCAAGCGGCCAAGTGTTGCCGTCTGACAGTTTTAGTTTCATTTTTACCTCCTTTAGTTTTTTCAATTAAGGACTTCAAGGTACTAACTATATTAGATATATCATTGATTAGGCGGAATAGCTATCTTCAACAACTTCAAGGTTTGACCTTAAAAGAAACCTTGAAAAATTCTGAAGTTCTGAACTTGTCCAAGAGGGGAGCCATTCAACAAGCTCATGGCCTTGCAAAAAACCCAAAGCCGCCCCCTAGGGGGCGGCTTGGGGGGTGTTTGACTAGATAACGGAAATTTTAGATACTGATTATTGTAGTAAAGCAATACTAAAATCAATGAATCTTAATCTACAAAATTGCCATAAAAACGGCTTAAACAAAGGGGAAAAATGGAATTAAAAATTAGTGTAAAATAGACTTGACACTGAAATAGGGTTTAGTGTAAGCTATACTTAGCACTAAAAAAGACAGAAAAATAAATAAAATGCCTGTAAATAAAGAAAAAATCAAAGAATTTATAAACGACCAAATTGCTCAAGCCGATTTTCGCGGGCGGGCGTATGTTTTTGACACGCAAAACAAAAAAAGGCCAAACAGAAATATTTTTATACGGATACAGTCTCATTTTGACCAATTCCTCGGCGGCAATAAATCTTATCGCTGGGTGGCACTTACCGGTTTGCGCGGAGCCGGCAAGACAACAATTATGTATCAGCTGTATTACGCCAAGAAAAATATTGACGGGTACTTTTTAATTCTTTCTGTTGATGAAATCACGCAAACTCTTGGAAGTAATATTAATGAAGTTATAAATATTTTCGAAGAAATAATCGGTCGGTCAATCACAAACTTGGATAAACCTTTGTTTTTGTTTTTAGACGAAGTGCAGTATGACGAAAAATGGGGAGCGATTCTTAAAACAATTTACGACCGTGCGGATAATGTCTTTATATTTTCAACAGGATCGGCAGCCGCTCTTATAAACAGCAATTCCGACATTGCCAGACGCGCCATTTATGAAAGAATTTATCCGCTTTCATTCACGGAATTTATTAAAATCAAAAGAAACAAATACGAAATTAAGGGGTTATCGCAAAAGTTAAGAGAGATTATTCTTAGCGGACGAAATGCCGGAGAAGTATTTAACGCGCTAAAAAAATCGGAACAGAAAATAAACGAGTATTATCATGGCATCAGCCGGTTAGATTTTGAAAATTATCTTCATTACGGTTCATTGCCGTTTATGATTGCGCTTCAAAATGAAGCTTTGGTTTATGACCAAATAAATAAATCTCTTGAGCGAGTAATCAATAAAGATATTCCGCAAATGCGAGGGCTTTCGTCTGATATTATCGGAAGAATTTCGGCGATTTTGTATGCCGTGGCGGATATGGATGTTTTGAATTTTACGACACTAGCAGAAAAATTCGGCATTTCTCGTCCCAAAATAGCAGAAATTTTTTCCGTCCTTGAACAAACGGAAATTTTACACCGCGTATATCCGCACGGCTCTCATTTTAAACAGGTAACGCAAAAACCGTCAAAATATCTCTTTTCTTCGCCGGCATTTCGCGCGATGTATTACAAAACAATTGGCAATGTCATAACGGAACAAAACGCGCGCGGAAAACTTCTGGAAGATCTGATTGGAATGTATCTTTATCGTTTGTGCGACAAAAAGCCGTCTTTTTCTCTTACTTATGACAGCGCGAAAGGCGGGGCTGATTTTATATTAAGCAGTGGAGAAAACAAAATCGTGCTTGAGGTCGGAATGAATAAAAAGGAATATAAGCAGGTAACGCAGACAGCAGAAAAAGTAAAAGCGACTTGTGGCATTGTTGTTTCAGAAGGAACTGATGTTTTAGAATATAATGCAGAAGCAAACGCGTTGAAAATTCCATTAAAATATTTTCTTTTGATGTGATTATAGGCAATATAAATTTATTACGAAACTTTTAACAAAAAATTATGAATTTATCACAACTTATAAAATCAGGCGGGAAATATGATTTGACGACTTTTTCCGAGGAAAGTATAGACAGGGTTGAAAAAAAGATTTTTGAGAAAAACAAAAAGTTTTTTGTTAAATGCCTGAAAAGAAAGAGCGATATTCAGGCGAAGCCGGAGGAGATTGAGAGGCAGTTGTATACTGCATAGCAGAAGTTGCTTACAATTAGTTGACAATTGTAAACCGATTGTTTACAATCAGTTTACATATGATAAACACGGAACACATTCTTAAAATAGCGCAGGAAAAAGGGATAATTAAAAGCCGTAATATCGCGGGTTCTTTTGGAGTTTCTCGGCAATATGCGAACAAGCTCATATCTAATCTTGTTGAAGAAAAAAAGCTTATAAAACTTGGTTCAACGCGTTCGGCGAGGTATGCGACGGTGGAATACATTCAAGAGCATCCGGATGTTACTCCAAATATATATACCAGACAACTTGTTAACAAAGGTCTTGAAGAACATATCGTTCTTGATGACATAGAACACAGATTTCTTCCATTTAGTCGATTTTCGGAAAATATAAAAAGTATTTTTACATACGCTTTTTCTGAGATGCTGAACAATGCAATTGAACACTCCGGTTCAAAGAAAATTAATGTTTCGGTTTCATTAAATGACGATGAGTTGTCGTTTGCCGTCGATGATTTTGGTGTAGGAGTATATCGTAATATTATGAAAAAACGACATCTTAAATCGGAAATGGAAGCAATACAAGACCTTCTCAAGGGCAAGATGACAACTGAGCCAAAACTTCATTCCGGTGAAGGTATTTTCTTTACGTCAAAAGTTGGTGATGAATTTATTCTCGATAGTTACGGGTACCAATTTATTGCAAACAATAAAATAGACGATATATTTGTAAAAAAAGTTAAAGGTCAAAAACAGGGGACAAAAGTTACATTTCGTATCAACATAGACGACAGGCATCATCTCAATGATATTTTTCGTAAATATACTGACACGGGTGTTGGTGGTGAGTACGGTTTTGATAAGACTGAAGTGTATGTACGTCTATATATTGCGGGGGGAGTGCATATATCGCGCTCGCAAGCGCGGCGTGTTCTTTCCGGTCTTGAAAAGTTCAAGGTTGTTGCGTTGGATTATGAAAATGTTCCTATGGTTGGTCAGGCATTTGCGGATGAAATATATCGGGTTTTTCAGAAAAAACATCCATCTATAAAGATTGAAAATCTTCATATGAATGAAGCCGTGCGATTTATGGTTGATCGCGCGATAACAGAAGCTCAAAGAGGGAAATAATATGTCCGAAATACAAAACATCATCAAAAATATCCAAAACATTATGCGCAAAGACGCCGAAGTAGTCGGCGACGCGCAACGCCAAACCCCACTATTGACACAGTTAAAAAATTGCGGACGCGCTCGGCGTTTCGCCTGCCTGCCCGCCTTTGGAGGGATGTTTAAAGCGAAATATAAATTATGAAAAAGAAAAAAACAGCAAACAATATAATTATTTATCAAGCAAAAAACGGAGCGATTGAACTTCGAGGCGATTTTGAGCATGAAAATATATGGGCGACACAGGCACAGATTGCTGAAGTTTTTAGTGTAGAACGATCTGTGATCACAAAGCATATTAGAACGATCATTAAATCTGGAGAAATAAGTGAAAAAAGCAATGTGCAAAAAATGCACATTGCAAATTCAGATAAGCCGGTTTCTTTTTATTCTCTTGATGTTATTTTATCCGTAGGATATAGAACAAATTCCGCTCAAGCTGTTGAATTTAGGAAGTGGGCGAACAAGATATTAAAAGAATATCTTGTTCAAGGGTATACAATAAATCGCAAACGCATTGCCAAAAACTACGATGAGTTTATGAAAGCGGTCGGCGACGCGCAACGCCAAACCCCACCATTGACACAGTTAAAAAATCGCGGACGCTCTCGGTATTTCGCCTGCCTGCCCGCCTCTGGAGGGATGATTTAATTAAATAAAAATATAGCAAATTTCAAAGAAACAAAAGTATCAATCAAAATAAATTTATTACGAAACTTTTAACAAAAAATTATGAATCTATCGCAACTTATAAAATCAGGCGGGAAATATGATTTGACGACTTTTTCCGCGGAAAGCATAGACAGAGTTGAGAAAAGCATTTTTGAGAAAAAAGGAAAGCATTTTATTAAATGTTTGAAAAGAGAAAAAGACATTCAAGCAAAGCCGGAGGAGATTGTGAGGCAATTAACGCTTGATAAACTTCTTAATGAATATAATTATCCCGTTGATTTGATAAGGGTTGAATTTTCTATTTCTTTTGGCAGGGAAAAGAAGCTAGCGGATATTATTATTTTAAATAAAAAAGATAAAACGAGCGTTTATTGTGTTTTGGAAATTAAAAAGCACAAAGCGAAAGATGGGAAAGACCAGTTGAAAAGCTACACAAACGCGACAGGCGCACCTTTGGCGGTTTGGACGAACGGAACAGAAATAAATTATTACGAGCGATTGGATCCTAATTATTTTGAACCGCTTTCTGATATTCCAAAAGCGAATGAAACAATAGACGATGTAAAAAACGAAATTTTTACTTATTTGGAACTGATGCAAAAAGACAAGCTTCAGGAAGAAAGAAAATCTTTGAAAACTTTAATTCAGGAAATGGAGGACGAAGTTCTGGCAAATGCCGGCGTGGATGTTTTTGAAGAAGTTTTTAAACTGATTTTTATCAAGCTTTATGATGAAATGGAAAGCTCGGAAGATAGGCAAAAAATAGAGTGGAAATTTAAAGAACTAAGAGAAGAAAATCCTGATTTATCTGATAAAGAAATTTTGGCTAAAGTTAAAATAAAAGGATTAACGCAACTGGAATTCAGAAGTCGCGGCGATGCGCATCATACGAAAGAAGTCATCAATAATCTTTTTCAGAAAGCCAAAGAAAAATGGCCGGGAATTTTTGAAAAAGGCGAACCGCTTCGCATTACGGATGAAAACCATCTGCAAATCTGCGTCGGATTTTTGCAGAATGTAAAACTCTTCAATTCCAATCTGCAGGTGATTGACGAAGCGTTTGAATATCTGGTCAACAAATCCGCCAAAGGAGAAAAAGGACAGTATTTTACGCCAAGAAATGTAATTGATATGTGCGTTTATATGCTTAATCCAAAGCCAAGCGAGTATATGATAGATACGGCTTGCGGGTCTTGCGGATTTACAGTACATACGCTTTTTAATGTTTGGGAAAAATTAAAAGGCAACGGCAAGGCGCAATTCAGCAATTTTTCAAATCAGAAACCGACCAAAGAGCAAAAGGAATATGTCTTAAAAGTTTTCGGGATTGATTTTGACGAAAAATCGGTTCGTGTCGCGCGGACTTTAAATATGATTGCGGGCGACGGCAGGACAAATGTCTTGCATTTGAATTCGCTTGATTACACAAGGTGGGAAGAAAAACTGAAAGACCGGGAATGGAGCAGAACTTATTTAGAGGGTTTTTACAGATTGCTGGATTTGGCGAAAGACAGAAAAAATCCAAAAGAATTTAATTTTGATTTGGTAATGGCGAATCCGCCTTTTGCCGGAGATATTAAAGATAAAAGGATGACGGCTTGCTATGAAGTGGCTTATAAAAAAGACAAGCAGATTGATAATATTTCAAGAGACATTTTGTTTATTGAAAGGAATCTGGATTTTCTAAAACCGGGCGGAAGAATGGCGATTGTCTTGCCGCAGGGAAGGTTTAATAATACGAGCGATGAAAGGATCAGGGATTTTATAATGGAGCGGGCGCGCCTTTTAGCGGTGGTCGGGCTTGACGGCAATACTTTCAAACCGCATACGGGAACAAAAACTTCTGTCTTGTTTGTGCAGAAATGGGATGAAAAAATCAATCCAAAGGTTGATGATTATAAAATATTTATGGCGGTGAGTGAAAATTCAGGCAAAGATAATTCGGGGGATGAGATTTACGAAGTTGATAAAAATGGAGAAAGAAAACTTGATGAGCATAACCACCTAAAACAAAAACACGATTTAGACGATATTGCTTTTGCTTTTGAGAAATGGGGGAAGGAGAATGGGTTGAATTTTTGGAGATAATATAAATTTAAGAATAAAAATATGACAAAAGAAAAACATTATCCACCAATATTGAATTACGGCGAATTCCATTGTCCGCACTGTGGAGTATTTGCAGAGCAACAATGGGGACATATTACAGGTCATCATGTTTATGGAGATGATTTTTACGGTGTTAGCAAGTTTAACGAGAATTTATCAAGTGAATGGAAAATGTCACGATGCAAACATTGTAGCGAAAAAATAATTTGGCTTGAAAATGAAATTATATATCCTAAAAAAATGATTGTTGATCTGCCTAACGATGATTTGTCTGGTGACATTAAAAAGGATTATTTAGAAGCGGCAAATATTTTTAGTGATTCTCCGCGAGCATCTGCTGCACTTTTAAGATTAGCGTTACAAAAACTTTGCAAACAGCTTGGTGAAAAAGGAAAAAATATAAATGATGACATAAAGGAGTTAGTTAAAAAAGGGTTGAATCCTCAAATTCAAAAATCTTTGGATATACTTAGAATAACAGGAAATGGTGCGGTTCACCCAGGAGAAATAAATCTTGAAGAAGAGACAGAAAAAGTCTTGAAACTTTTTGAATTGCTAAATTTTATAGCAGAAAAAATGATTACAGAACAAAAAGAAATTGACAGTTTTTATAACGATTTACCAGAAAATTCCAAAGAAGCTATTGAAAAGAGAGATGAAAAATAATTTTTTGAAAATAAATAAATTAATATGTTCAAAAAAGAAAAAAAGAAAATCAATCTAGTATACGATGATGATTTAAAAGGAATGCTGAAAAGGCTTGGCATTTTAGATGATTTTGTACAAGGAAGAAAAAAATGTGAATTTTGCAAAAATATAATTAATGTTGAAAACTTGCATTCTTTATTTAAAAAATCAGAAGATATAAAATTTGTGTGCGATTCGCCTGAGTGTATAAAAAAACTATTAGTATATTTAAAATAAATATGCCAATTAATATAAATTTTAATGACGGGGAAAGCGCGAAAGTTTTTTTTGACTGTATGTTCGCATACGGCGGTTGGTTTTTATTTTTCATAGTTTTTGTTTGTGCTGTATTTTATCCCGATAGATTTGAAAAATTTATTGCATTATTTTATAAAGCATTATCAAAAATTTTTAAAACAGTTCCCGTAATCAGGAAAAAATATATCCAGCATGATTTTCAAAGTAGAACTAATTCTTTTGTTAACGGTTTTTTAAAAAGAGAAATTAAAGGTTTTATGCCAATAAAACTAAAAGTGGAATGGGTAAGTGATAGTGAAATACCAAAATCTTTTTTAGAGAATGGAAAAATGATTGTTAGAATAAGGAAAAATGATAATGAAAATAAAAACTTTGTTAATGCAACTATGATTTTTATAGCAGAAAATTTATTAATTAAAGCAAAAAGATATATAAGTGAAAAACAAAAAGAATCTATAGATTTATTTGTTGGCAAGAAAATATTTGAAGAGGAGAAAGAAGATGTCGTAAAAGAATTTATTGAAGATTTTTTACATCCAAAAATAGAAGAAAAAATAGTTGATGATTTATTTGTTAAATATCAAAGTATTGATAAAAAAGGATTATTTTTTCCTGTCTTTATTCAAGAGATGATTTTTTTAGGAGAAAAAGTTTTTAATAATAGAAAAGACGATTTAATTATTACAGAGGTTACAAATTTAATAAAATTTTTAAATAATTATTCAAGGCGAAAAATCAATGAAGAAACCGATAATAGATTTTTAGGTAATTATTGTAAATTTGGAATGATTATAATCGGGAAAACAGACAAAATTTATGAGCAAGGTAGTGCTCCTTACAAAAGATATATAGAGGAATTTACAAAATCAAATTTGGAAACTTTATATTTAATTGGAAATATAAAAAATAAAGATTTTATTAAGAATTTTGTTTGTGGAAATACATTTTTAAAAGAGATAAACTTCGTTATTTTTAATGAAAAAGAATATGTTAGTGAGATATGTGATAATCAACAATGCTGGAAAACAGAAAGTTATCTTTTAGTTATTCGAAATAATGCAATTAAGCATTATCATATAAATTAAAATGGCTATGCCGCAAATTTCAATTATAAAAAAACAGATATTCAATGAAGCACGCAAGTTTGACGACTTAGACGAGATCGCTTTTGCTTTTGAGAAGTGGGGGAAGGAGAATGGGTTGAGTTTTTGGAAATAAATTTATTAATTTTTTAATTTAAAATAATATGACAGATAACAATGCAAAAAAAGGAAAACGAGCAGAGAAAAAAGTCGCCAAAGGAATTGATGGCACAAGAAAAGCTGGACCAAATAATCCAGATATTAAAAAGGGAGGAGATAAAGTTGAAGTGAAAGATTACAAAAAGCCTCTTACGAAATTTCAATTACAAAAAGCGTATCAACAAAACCATGCAGATGTAATTGTTTCAACAAAAGGTTTTAATGATGAGGCTTTGGATCACGCAAAAAAGAATATGCCGAAAGTCCAATTACGAAGAGGTAAAACAGGAAAAACTCTTGTGAAAAGGAAGAGTTGAATTTTTGGAAAAATTAATTTATTAATCTAAAATATTTTTATGACAATTTATACAAACAAAACATATGTTGCTTTTGATGCAGATAATGACATTCATTATTATCGTTTAATGCAAGCTTGGAAAAAAAGTGATAATACTTCATTTAATTTTTATGATGCTCATGATTTAAATAATCTTATGTCAGATTCTACAGAAGAAACTATTAAGGCAAAACTTGCTGAACGATTAAGAAACACGAAAGTTTTTATTCTTCTTGTGGGAGATAATACGAAACATCTTTATAAATTTGTTCGTTGGGAAATTGAGCAGGCAATAAAAAGAAATATTCCGATTATTGTAGTAAATTTAAATGGGAAAACAAGTATGGATTCTGATTTATGTCCAACAATACTAAAAGACGAATTAGCTGTTCATGTGAATTTTAAACAAAAGATAATTGAACATGCTATTGATGATTGGTTTGATTCAGATTCTTCTTTTAGAAATAATGATAAAACAGGAGCTTATCATTACAAAGATACAGTTTACCAGCAACTAGGATTATGATCTTAATAAAAAGATGGATACAAAATTGGCGTTTTGCTATTAAAGACTTTCTTTCTTGTCTTGGTTTTTTGTGGCTAATCACAGAAATTATTTCATATTTTTTCTCTTCTGTAAGTGAAAGATTAAATCTTCCTTTAATATTTTGGTGCATTTTAGGTTCAAGTTTTTTATATGCAATTTTTAAAAATTATCCGAAATCATCTCATTCTATAAAAATTAGAGATAGAGACTCTTGCATTGAGTTGAAAATTGGAGATGCTTTTAATGTTAAAGGTTCACAAATAGTTCCGTTTAATAATTATTTTGATACATCCCTGAATGGAAATGTTAAAGAAGCAAAAAGTATTCAGAATAAATTAATTAAAGATTATTTTAATAATGATTCAAAACAACTAGACGATAAAATAAAGGAAAAAATAAATATTAGGGATACTCCTTTTGAGATAGGAAAGGTTATTGAAATAGAAAAGCAAAAAAAGAAATTGTTTAAAAATAAAATAAAAAGGTTTTATTTACTTGTAAATTCAAAGAAACAAAAAAATGATAGAGTCAAATCCTCTATAGATGATTTTATGCTTAGCTTAAATGGATTATGGGAATTTCTTTCCTCTGATTCAAGTAAAGATGAATCTATTGTGATTCCTCTAATAAATGCACAACATGGAAGAAATCCTGAGCTAACCAGAGAAATTATTATTAAGCAAATTATAGATACTTTTATAGATACATCTAAATATAAAGCGATTTGCGAAAAATTAATTATTGTAATTCATCCATCAGATCTAAAAAAAGGAAATTTGAAGTTTGATGAACTTATTAAATATCAATTATTTCAATGTAAAAATTATAAAAGTATAGAATTTAACCCTAAACCAGAAGGGAAAGAAATTGAGCCATCAGAGGTTTCTAAAATTAAAAATTAACTATGCCTCAAATTTCAATTATAAAAAAATCAGATGTTCAAGAAGCGCGCAAGTTTGACGACTTAGACGAGATCGCTTTTGCTTTTGAGAAGTGGGGGAGGGAGAATGGGTTGGGGTTTTGGAGATAATTTAATTTTAATTTAATCACTCATGAAATACATTAAATTCAAAATAAAAAATTTTAAAGGGATAAATAGTCTTGTTTTAGATTTAACAAAACAACCGAATGGAGAAATTTTTCCATTAGTTGGGTTAAACGAGAGCGGAAAAACTACAATTTTAGAAGCAATAGATTTATTTCAAAATAAAATTGAGGGCAGCGAGCACGAGATGATACATAAGAATAAAAAAGCAAATTTTAACGATGTAGTAACAATTAAAGCAACTTTAAAATTGGGTAATGATGACAAAAAATTTATTGAATCTTTTTTACTAAAGAAAAAATTAGAATTAGAAAAAGAAATAGATGAAATATCAATTACTAAAAAATATAAATTCAAAGATTCTAAATTTATTGATAGAGGTTTTAGTGTTTTGTGGAACATTGATTTAAAAGTAAAGACAAAACAAGCAAAAAATTTTGTTGATATGTACGATAGATACAACGAACATTGGGATGCGTTAACAACAGAAATTAAAGAAAAGTTAATTCCAAAAATTTTGTATTTTGAAAATTTTCTATTTGATTTTCCTGACAAAATTTATCTTGAAAATATTGAAAATTCGGAATTAACAAAAACGGACACTCAAAAAGAATATAGAAAAATTTTACAAGACATTTTAAGTAGCATTGATGAGTCTTATAATTTAAATAAACATATTCTAGATAGATTAAAAAGTACAAGCGAGGATGATGAAGAATCCGCAAAACAAATATTAAATGAAATGAGTCAAAAATTAAATTCTGTCATAGTGCAGTCTTGGCAACAAATTTTTTCTAATTCAACAAGAAAGAATATTGAAATTGAACATAATAAAGATACCAATGGTTATTTTTTGCAATTTAAAATTAAAGAGGGGGCAAGCAGTTTTTACATCAATGAAATGAGTTTGGGTTTTAGATGGTATTTTGGCTTTTTGCTTTTTACTGAATTTAGAAAGGCAAGACAAACTGAAAAAGGAGAATATTTATTTTTATTTGATGAACCAGCAAGTAATTTACATCAAGGATCCCAGCAAAAATTGCTAAAACTTTTTGAAAAGTTAATTGACAGATCAAAAATAATTTATTCAACACATAGCCACTATTTATTAAATCCAAAATTTTTACTTACTTCATTTGTTGTGAAAGACAAAGGCAGAAAAGAAGACAGTAGCGGAGTGATTGATATGGAAAACTACAGCCAGAATATTGACGCAGAACTATATAGGAATTTTGTTGCAAACAATGAAAACGAGGAAACACACTTTCAGCCAATTTTAGATTGTTTAGAATATATTAAAAATCCTTTTGAGCAGACTAAAAACATTGTTTTCACTGAAGGTAAATTTGATTACTACACGTTTAAATGGGTAAAAGAGCAATTTTTTAATGATGATTATGATTTTAACTTTTATCCTGGGGCAGGAGTTGATAAGCACGAGAATATTTTTCGCGAATATTTAGCAAATAACAAAAAATTTATTGCAATTTTTGATGATGACATTCCGGGAAAAAGAGCGAAAAAAAATTATTTAAATAATGTAAGTGAAGAATTAAAAAAGCACATATTTACCCTGAAAGAAATAAAAGAAAATTTTAGCAATTTTCAAACTGAAAAACTATTTCATACTTCTGCGGAGAGATTGAGGATTCAAAAATTATCTTTTCCTGATAGCGTGGAATATGAAAAAAGTAAATTTAATACAGCCATTCAAGAACTTTTCATTAAGGGCGAAAGTTTTAATTTGTTAAACACAACAAAGAAAAATTTTAAGGAAATTTTTAATTTCATAAAAGATAAATTGGAAAGTTAAAATAATATGCCACAAATCTCAATTATCAAAAAATCAGATGTTCAAGAAGCGCGCAGGTTTGACGCGGAGTTTTTTAAACTGGAATATTTGGAGATTGAAGAGAAATTGGACAATTTAAAACATTTTTATTTATCAAAAAATGAGGTTGTATCAGGTCCCTTTGGGTCAACTTTAAAAAGTGAAGAATATCTTAATGAAGGTGTTTATTTTGTAAGAGTTCAAGACATAAGACAAAGATTTTTTTTAGAAAAAGAAAATATGGTTTGTATTTCTGAGGATAGTAATAATAAGATTAAAAATTCTGAATTAAAACAAGGCGATTTAGTTGTCTCAAAAGTTGGAAATACAATTGGCTTGATTGCAAGAATAGATAATGAAATGAAAAGAGCAAATGTCTCTGAAAATAATATCGGTATAAAACTAGAGAATTACAATGAAGAAATAAAATATTTTATTTTAACTTTTTTAAATTCAAAGTATGGTCAAAATCAAATATTAAGAAGAATAAGCGGTAACGCACAACCCAAATTAAACGTTTTTAATTTTACTGATTTAAAAATCCCAATCCTTCCTCAATCTTTCCAACTCCAAATAGAAAAAATCGTAAAGTTCGCTTACGAAAAACAAACCCAATCAAAACAACTTTACAAACAAGCCGAAGAAACGCTTTTGAAAGAGGTTGATTTGTTGCCTGCCCGCCGAAGCCTTGGCAAAGGAGGGGATTACAAGCTAGAGCATATTTTATCATTTCAAACTACAAAAAAAGAAACAGACGAGGCGGGGAGATTTGACGCGGAATATTTTCAGCCGAAATATGATGAGATAATTAAAAAGATTGAAAATTATAAAAACGGCTGGAATTTTGTTAAAAATATAGTGAATTGGAAAAAAGGCGTTGAGGTTGGGAGCGAAACATATCAGCAGGACGGAATGTCATTTGGGAGAGTTTCGGATTTTTCAATAAACGGAGTTAAAGACACAGGCAAGAAAATTTCAAAAGGGCTTTATCAGGAATTAAAAAATGATTATCAGCCTAAACGGGACGATATTTTATTTACCAAAGATGGAACAATCGGTTTAAGTTATGTCGTCAAAGAAGAATTTGATCTAATTTTGAGCGGAGCGTTTTTAAGATTGAGCCTAAAAGACAAATATCAAACTTTTGAAAAAGAATGCCTGTCTCTGATTTTCAATTCCATTATTTCTAAAACGCAAGTTGAAAAATTATCAGGCGGAGCAATAATCGCCCATCTAAAACCATCAGATTTTGAAAAATTTAAAATTCCTCTTATCAACCCAAAAATTCAAAAACAGATTGCAGAAAAAATACAGGAAAGCCATAAATTGAGAAAAGAAAGCAAAGAGCTTTTAGAAGAAGCGAAAAGGAGAGTTGAGGAGGAGATTGAAAAAAACAATCGTAATTCATCAAATAATCAATTAAAATTGTAGTTCAAGACAATATGCCACCAGAAGAAAATAAAACTCAAGACATAGTAGAAGAAACTACTGTACCAGTAGAACCTGTGGCTACTGAACCTATTGTTGAGCCGTCGGCAGACCCTATTGAAGAAGCAACTGAGAAAATTCAACCAGAGACCATTTCTGAAGTTCAAACCACAGCACCAATAGAACAACCACAAGAAACAGCAGTCCTTGCGGATGAAGAAGTGGTTGAACAAACTGTGTCAGAACCTGCTCCCACACATTCTTCTGTTTCAGAAGAACCTATGCCAATATCAGAGCCACAACCACAGCAATCTCAAGTTCAAACACAAATTATCTACAAAACCGATCCGAATATTGTTCAAAGATTACTTGTGAAAGCGCGGGCAAAAATTCAAGAACGAAGACGGAAAAAATTAGATAAGGTTGTAGCTCTTTTTGAGACAAAGCCTCAAATAACAAACAAAGATATTCAAAAACTACTTAGAATATCAAGCGCCACAGCGGTAAGATATTTAGATATTCTTGAAGCAGAAAATCGCATAAAACAGGTCGGGAACACCGGGAAATCGGTTTTTTACACCAAAATCTAGCAGAATTACCACTTTTGCACCAAACACCTCAAATGGTGTATTTGAGGTGTTTGGTGTTTGTGTTTATCGAGAAATTATCGAGGTTGAACCTCGATAATTTCTCGATAATTTGCCTTAATTCCCTAAAATTTAGACTTGTGCGCGCGTAGGCGGGGAAGTGGTGTAGAATAGCATTATGAAAAATAATAAAGAAAAACAAAAGATTGTTTATGTTTTCATTGACGCTTCAAATCTCTGGAGCGCGCAGAAAGTTAGAGGACATTTTTTTGATTTTGAAAAATTGAAAAAATTTCTCAAAAAGAATAATGATGCTCAAGCTATTGAGATTTTTTATTATACAGCGTATCCGGCTGAAGGAACACGCGACTATTTATTGGACGGGAAACACAAGTTTTTTACATATCTTCGCAAGGGTCTTGGTATTAACGTTCGTAAAAAGGAATTGAAGCGGATCACTGTACATTCGGATAACGGAGACATCACTGAAGAAAAAGGGAATATGGATGTGGAAATGACCATTGATGCTATTCACCATAAAGACAAATACACAACAGCTATTTTGTTCTCCGGAGATTCAGATTTTCTCGCGTTAGTAACTTATTTGAGGAGAGACGGAAAAAATGTATATATCTACTCTTCCAAGAACAATATATCTGAAGAATTAAGAACGGGAGGGGATGGATATACTGATATATTACAAGTATCAGAGGATATTTGGGGTCGTGAATTGAAGCACAGAGTAGAAAAGAGTAAAACGGAAGGCAAGAAATTAAAATAAAAAGCAGCCCTCCGCGAGGAAGGCTGCCCTTGGATGTAAAACCCTTTCAGTTTATGGATAAAACTAAAAGACGCTCTTAGTATAGCGAGTGAGTACTAAAAGTCAATAAAGTCAATAAATTTGTGCATAACTTAAAAATCCCACCTCCAAACCCTCCGAACCGCCATCCTCCACAAAGCGTTTAGCGGGGGAGTTAAGAATTTCAAGGTTCGACCTTGAAGAATTCTTACTAATCTTCGTCCTCATTTTTTATCAAAACCGCGTGCGGTTCTGAACCGTTTGCATGACCTATGACACCATTCTCTTCTAGTTTATCCATAACAAAAGCTACGCGAGAATATCCAATCCGTAGTATACGCTGGAGAAATGAAACTGAAGCTATTTGATATTTAATCACAAGCTCTTTTGCTTCATCATATAATTTATCATCTGAAAGAGGAATGGATTCTTCAGACATTTCTTTTTGGATGTCCTTGATATCTTTAAGAGCTAACATAATATCAGTGTACTGAGAATTTTGTCGTTCAGAAATCATTTTGAGTGCTTCAGTTAATTCAGTAATTTTTAACCCCAAATCTTCAATCTTTTTATCAGTTGAACTCATAATTGTAGTGTATCATTTTATATATATTAGAGGGAAACATTCGACAAGCTCACGGTCTGTTTATCGAGGTTGAACCTCGATAATTTCTCGATAATTTGTCTTAATTCCCTAAAATTTAGACTTGTGTGCGCGTAGGCGGGGAAGTGGTGTAGAATTAAGTTTATGTTATCTGAAGAAGATATTAAAAGAGCAGCAATTAAGTTTGTAAAAAAGAGGGAAAACTTTAAAAAAATCGTTCAAGAATTTGCCGACCCCGAGAAAATATTTCCGGATACCACGCCAGTATCTGTTTTTATGGCGGGTTCTCCCGGAGCGGGGAAGACGGAATTTTCAAAAGGATTGCTTAAAAATCTCTGGGATGATAACAAAAGTCATGTAGCACGTATTGACGCTGATGAAATTAGAAACAAATTACCCGGCTATACCGGTGGCAACGCTTATTTATTTCAAGGAGCAGTTTCAATTGCTGTGGAAAAAATTCACGATAGTGTACTAACGAACGAACAAAACTTCATTCTTGATGGTACTCTTTCAAATTTGGAAAAAGCAAAAGATAATATTCAACGTTCCCTAGATAAAAACCGAACTATTTTTATTTTTTATATTTATCAAGATCCGGTTATTGCATGGGAATTTACCATACGCCGTGAAGAAAAAGATGGTCGTAGGATACTAAAAGAGACTTTCATCGAGCAGTTTATCGCAGCAAGGGATGTCGTAAACAAACTAAAAGAGCATTTTGGTAAAAATATTACAATTTATCTTGTGGAAAAAGATTTTAAACACCAGACAATTCAGTTTAAGGCAAATATCAATAAAATTGACAACTGTATAAAATTCAAATACACTAAAAATCAATTAGAAGAGTTGCTGAAAAGTCATGAAACTATTTAATTTTATATTCAAGAGAGAAGTTAAAGGGAAACTCTCAAGCAAGTTTTCGCGTTTTTTCCTTGAAGCGTCAAGTAAGGAAAAAAAGAAAATAATTACAGAGGCGGCAAGGCGCGCAAACGAAGACCAAAGAAAAGTATTTTACGATAACACTTCCAAAACAAAAACCGCTTAAAAGCGGTTTTTAACTTTTAGCAAGAACCATAATTTATGTATAATTTGGTATAAGAAAGTTCTAAAAACTGTTTATAAGCATTGAATACTTTAATTTTTAATTATGGAAATTACTATATTTTTGGCGCGATTTTGGGGGTGGTTTTCGGTGATAACGGCGGTTGTTTATCTATTGGGAGGAAATTCGTTTTTGGATGAATTGCTTAAGATACACAAGGACAAGAATTTTGTTTTTCTTTCTGGCTGGGTTTTGTTGTTTCTGGGTTTGGCAACGATAATATCGCACAACCTTTGGGTTGCTGATTGGAGAATCGTTATTACTATTGCTGGCTGGGTCTGTACCTTTAAAGGAATTACAAGGATTGCTTTTCCGGAGGCAACGCAAAAGATAACTGCCGCTATTTTAAAAGATAAAATCGCGCGCTTTAGAATAGTTATGGTTATCGTGGGACTTTTGGGCGTTTACCTCATTTGTATGAGTTAGAAGAATACAAAGGCGAGGCCTTTGTGTGTTGTGAATTGTCTGCCGAGCCCCGCAGGGGCTCGGCAGACAATTCACGGACGAAAATAACTTTTCAACATAGCTTAAAGTTTCTAATAAATTGATATTTATGAACTAATGTTTAAATCCCTGATATGATTAAATGTATGCTTTTTTCTCATTCTTATAAAAAAGCGTTTTTAAAAACATTAGGTTCGTTTATTCAGGTAATTCCTATTCTCATTGGGACACTTTTTCTTGTTAGTTGGTTACAAGCGGTACTGTCTAAGGACATTTTTTATCGCGTTTTTTCAGGTAATACTATTTTAGATTCACTGGCGGGAGCGCTCTTCGGGAGTATTTCTGGCGGGAGTCCTATAACAAGCTATATTATTGGCGGAGAGCTTTTGCAACAAGGTGTAAGTCTTACGGCGGTAACCGCTTTTATTCTCACGTGGGTTACAGTAGGTGTTATCCAACTTCCCGCTGAATTACTGATACTCGGGAAAAAATTCGCCATTGCAAGAAATATTGTCAGTTTCGTGTCCGCTTTAATGGTCGCTATATTTATCACTCTTACGCTTGCGTTCATATAATGAAAATAACACCGCGAAATATTAATGGAAGATACTTTTTTCTTATAATTGTTGCTGTTTTATACGCGGTTACGTCAATAATAGATGTTTCAATAGCCAAACGGGCGCTTGAAGCCTCTCTTGCTTTATGTCTGCAAGTTTTGCCAATCCTTTTACTTGGATTTACTCTCATTTTTTTATCAAATATCTTTCTTGATACCAAAAAAATCGTAAAATATGTTGGTAAAGATGTGGGAATAAAAGGATGGGCAGCCTCGATTATTGGAGGTATTATGTCTTCGGGACCAATATACATATGGTACCCGCTATTGAGTAATCTAAGAGAGAAGGGAATGAAAAACTCATTCATTGTCGCATTTTTGTACAGCCGCGCCATTAAAGTCCCTCTTTTACCTTTAATGATTTATTATTTTGGTTTATCTTTTACGCTTGTTCTCACTCTATACATAATAGTATTTTCGGTTATTAATGGAGTAATAGTTGATAAATTCCTTAATAAAGTTTAGCCTCGTCCTATTCCCGCAACAAACCCCCACACCTGTTTTCCCGTTGTCACAGTATTTTCAAGGATAATGTAATTGTAAAAAGTATGGCTGGTGCTTTCCGATACTATGAATACATCGGCTTAGGTGACAAAATACCACGGGAAAACAGGTGTGGGGGCAAGCTGTTCCCTCGGAGTACCTCGGCGAGGTATTAGGCGAGGCATCGGGGCAAACTTTGTTGTAGAGGTGTCGGCTCCGCCGACGCTTCTTTATACTTGCGGATTCATCCCCGCTGCCTGCCCGGATTATTAAGGGCAAGCCGACGGGGCATTCTCCACAATTACAATAAATGTAGTCCCTCGCGATAGAAACTATAAGTCGATACCAAAATATATGTTGTAAACCGTCTGCCGAGCCCCGCAGGGGCTCGGCAGATAGGTTATTTGTTCAGACTTTTTTTGTTAGAATAGAGATGTGTCGCGAAGTAATAAGTTAAACGATTAATTCGTATTAAAATTATGGCAGACTCAAAACCTATTGTTCATTTAGTTACTGCTGAAGAAGTAAAAGATGAGACAAGGGAGTTTTACGAACAATTTACATCGGCGGGTAAAAAGGTGCCTAAATGGATGAAAGTAATGGCAAATTGCGAGGATATTCTTGTTGGTTTCTTTACACTGTTTAAAGCGACAATGGATGATGCGCCGCTTCCGGCGATTCTTAAGTGGAAAGTGGCTGATGAGGTGTCGCGTCTCAATAAATGCGAATTCTGCCTTGATGTTACACATATACAACTTCGCCAGTTCGGGCTTACTGATGAAGATGTTTCAAAAATAGTTGAGAAAGCAGATGAGCGAGAACACGCGGCACTGGAATTTGCGAGGGCTGTAACTAAAAAAGCGTATGAGATAGACCCGAAAGTTATTGAAAATGTAAAGAAGTATTTTAACGACGAAGAACTTGTTGAGCTTACCGCGGTCATTGGACTTTTCAATTACATTAACCGTTTTAATGACGCTTTGGGTGTTTTTCCGGAGTAATTTTCTTGGTATAAATAACTGTATTGAATTATGGATAAATTTCCACCTCTTGAAACTCGAGATTTGCCTAAGCCGCCACATTGGTCTAAGGCTTTGGGAGTGGGGGTAGTGGTTATGGGTTTAGCTATCGGAACCGGCGAGCTTATTTTGTGGCCGCATCTTATTGCTAAACACGGATTAGGGCTTCTTTGGCTGGCTTTGCTTGGTATTAGCGCCCAGTATTTTATCAATCAAGAAGTCGCCAGGCATTCCGCCGCTACGGGAGAGGGGTTTTTTACCACAAGCGCGCGGGTAATAAAATGGTCGCCTGTTTTTTGGTTTTTTGCCGCTTTACTTCTTTATATCTGGCCGGGTTGGGCTAGCGCGATAGGCGCCGCTTTAGCTGAATTATTTGGTTTCGGGACGCATCTCGGCTGGTCTTGGACAGTATTGGGACTGGTTTTGTTATTGACTTTTTCCGGCAAGATAGCCTACAACATACTGGAAAAAACGCTTAAGGTAATTGTGCCGACTTTTTTCGCGTTACTCGTTGTTATTAGCTTTTTCAATTTAAGTTGGGCGCAGCTAGCCGAAGGTGTTAAAGGGGTATTTAGTTTCGGTTTTATTCCAGAAGGTGTGGATATAAATGTTTTGTTGGGAGCTGTGGTTTTTGCCGGAGCTGGCGGTATGTTGAATCTATGCACTTCTTTGTGGTACCGCGACAAGCAGGTCGGTATGGGTGAATATATTGGCCGCGTGGTTAATCCCATCACAGGTCGTGAAGAATCTGTCGCTGCCACAGGATTTACTTTTGAAATGACGGAAGAAAATCTTAAAAGATGGCGCGGTTGGATGAAATATATACGGATTGACCAAGGGCTTATTTTCCTGTTGCTTGGTTTTATAACTTTGTTTTTGCTAAGCGTGAATGCTCACGCTGTTTTGACCCCTTTGGGTATTGTGCCAGAGGGTTGGGATGTGGCGGTGGCGCAGGCTAATATTTTTGGCCAGCAATGGGGCGTGTTTGGCTATAAATTATTTTTGGTTATGGCCTCGCTTATGCTCTTTTCTGTTATGTGGACTGTCATAGATGCTTTGACCCGTATGATTTCGGATATTCTCTACACCAATTCGCGTGTAGGACCACTTGCTTCTAAACTTAAATGGTTCAAAGGTATTTCTCTTAGCAAAATTTACTATACCGCTATAATATTGATTGTGGCCATTGGCGCTATTTTATTGCCAGCTAAACAGCCTTTGACGTGGCTTGTTATCTCGGCTGTGCTTGGAGGTATGACTATGGCAATTTATACTCCATTTCTTATTTATATAAACAATACGAAGTTGCCGAAAGCCTTGAGGCCTAGCTGGTTTACTAATCTGGCTATGGTTTTGATTTCAATTTTTTTCATATACTTTGCTGTGATGGTAATAGGGGCTAAATTTTTTTGAGGGCTGAAATGTCACTAACCCTATGATAGTGTACAAAAAACGTTGACAATTAATTGAGATATGATATGATCTCTTTTGTCAATTCAGTGCTGATCCAGTAGAGAAAAGATCGAGTCTCGACCTTCGGCATACTGTTTGATTTTTTATTCGCTCTTCATACATATCAACAATGTCAGAAGGAACAATTGCTCGACTCACCGATAAGGGTTTCGGGTTCATCAAATGCGAAGGACAGGAAAAAGATCTCTTTTTCCACTCAAATGAGCTCGTTGACGTTACGTTCAACGAACTTCGCGAAGGTGACAAAGTGACTTTCGAAGTTGCAGACAGTCCAAAGGGACCGAACGCAGTCAAGGTCAGCAAAGCGTAAATCGCAATGCAGAAACACCCCCGCCAACAGTTGGCGGGGGTGTTTTGTGTATGGGTTTGTGTACAGAAAAAATTACACCACATTTTGGAACTTTCATTTGGAAGCCGAGCTTCCAAGTTTACGGCTTCCAAACCCATTTGGCTTTTTGTTATTTTTATGTTACTACCTAAAAGGAATCACAGTTCGTTTACATAAATAGGCAGGAACTAACGAAAGGAAAGATTTTAAATGAAAATCAAAAAAGAACTACTGAAAATGTATGACTACGTTGACCATTTCTTTGAAGGTCTCGCGCGGGTTAGGAAAAATGGCAAATGGTTCCACGTTCATCCAGATGGCAAACAGGCTTACGAAGAACGATATAACGATGTCGGCCATTTCACTAGAGGCTTGGCGTGGGTCGAAAAGAATGGTGAATGCTTCCACATTCATCCAGATGGCAGACCGGCTTATGTAGAGCGATATGGGATTGTCGGCTGCTTCTCCAATGGTTTGGCAGTAGTTGAGAAAAACGATGAATGGTTTAACATCCGCCCCGATGGATCACGTGTTTAATGTATAATCAAACAAAGACCCTCCGCCTTAGGAGGGTCTTTTTTACAAGTGCCATCTGTCTCCGCGCCTGTTTTCGCGTAGTATTTTGTTGTTTGAATAACGCTATTCATAAAAATTGTGTTATTATTTAAAAAATACAACTAATCTGAATTTGAATTATGAAAATTTTAAACAAAACAATCGAATTTCAAACTAAAGGTCTGTTTGATTTTATTGATATAACCGACAAAATAAAAACTTTTGTTAAAGAAAGCCAAATTAAAAATGGACTTATAAATATTCAGATTTTGCACACTTCGGCTGCTCTTATTGTAAATGAAAACGAACCTCTGCTTATTGAGGATATTAAAGATAATTTGGAGGCGGTTGCTTCTAAAACCGCGAATTATCGGCACGATGATTTTACCAAACGGACAGTCAATGTTTGCGAGGGGGAATGTGTTAACGGCCATTCGCATTGCAAGGCAATTCGTTTATTAGTGAACACCACTTTGAATTTGATTGAGGGAATGCTTCAATTGGGTCAATGGCAGAGAGTTTTACTTGTTGAGTTGGACCAGTTGAGAAAAAGAAAAATTCAGATTCAAATTTTAGGGCTTTAAGAGCAAGCCTTGCTCTTAATTTAACATCTAACTACAATAGTCTGCGCGTTTCGATTACTTGCTATAAAGTGAAAGTTAGCAGCGCGCGTATGAATGAAGGCATTTCTAAGAACCCATTTCTTTGTGAGAATGGTTGTGTAATAAGAATACGGCAAGCAGTGTGGTAATCGGTACCGCAAGCACAAGGCCGATGCTTCCGACAAGTGAGCGGACAATTTCAGTTGCGAATATCTCTCTATTTATAATTGATAGTGTTCCACTATCTGAAAGCGAGAATAAGAGAAGAAGGGGAAGCGCCGCTCCTGTGTAAGCAAGCACGAGCGTGTTTACAAGCGCTCCTACGTGCTCCCTTCCGACACGGATTGCTTTTTTATATACGTCCCATTTTGTGAAGTGTTTGCCGGCTTCAAAAAGTTCGCGCACAACTGCGACTTGTGTAATTGCGATGTCATCCAGAACTCCAAGAGCGCCGATGATAATTCCCGCGAGTAAGAGTCCTACGAAATCCAATTGCCCGCCAGTATTCAAATTTAGATACACGCTCTCATCGCTTGCAAAGCCGGTCAACCCTGTTGAGTCTATTGAAACGTATGCCAGCAGTCCTGTGATTCCAACGGCGATAATTGTTCCGAGAAACGCAACAGCTGACCTGCGATTAAAACCGTGAGTAAAAAAAATGGCGCAGAACAGAACAGCTGACGCGACAGCGATACTTATCGGAATAGGGGCGTATCCTTTAACCAACGTTGGCACTAGCACATACACAATTACCAAGAGACTTCCCGCAAGCGAAAGCAATGATCGAAACCCTTGCATACCTCCAAATAGTAGAATTGTTGCCACAAAGATAGCCGCAATGAGCGCTATTGAGCCACGCCTGTCCACTTCACGAACCGAATATAATTCTTGGCCATTGATAGTAGTTGAGTAGTTGAGATAAAATTTGTCTCCTTTTTCAAGTTGAATGTAATCATTTTCAAAGATGACAGTTTCCCCCTCTTGTTCCCCGTTGAGCAGCTTTGCCGTTAATGTTTGTACGGGATTTTTGACATTTGTGCCCGGTACGATGATCGTCTTTATATCGGTGACCTTTACTACTTCAGCCCGCCATACTATCTGAGTATCTTGGTAAAATCCTTGCGCCGAAATAGGGCACATTAGAACAAGAGATAAAAAAGATATTAATACGGCGCGCATATATATATTCTATCAAATTAGCATAGTTAAGAGGTGAGGGCGATTCCAATATCTGTTGGTGTTTCTCAAAGTCAGATTTAACTTTTTTCACTTAACTCTAGTTAGGGGTATAATACTCTTATATAGTGAACAAAACTCATATGATGACAAAGGAGGAGAAATCAATAAAACAGGCCACTTCGTCTACCCATACCCCAGAGAGGCATCCAATAAAAGATGTTCCGCCTCACTATTGGGTAGTGGCAGGAGCCTTTACGCTAGTTGTTTTGCTAGTCGGTTTTGGTTTTTGGTACGGACATAAATATATCACTGCTTTTTCCGAGCAGATTTCTTCGCTTTCTGGACAAATTGCTTTTCTTGAGACAAAACTTGCGTCAACTACCGAACTTCTTAAAGGAAATATCGCGGAAACGCACAGTTCCCTTTCTAGCGAACTTAATAAAGAGAAACAGAATGTCGGAGCGTTACAGCAACAGCTCGGAAGTTTTGAGCAGGAAGTCGGGGCGATTTCTGGAACAGTAACGACTTTGGAAAAATTAAGCAAGACTGACCCCGAGTTTTTGCAAAAATATTCAAAAGTGTTTTTTCTCAATGAGCACTACGCGCCAGAGCGCCTTACAGAGATTCCCGACGAATACGAGTACTACGAAAATAAACACTCCAAAATTCATTCTCAAGTGTGGCCATATTTGCAAACAATGCTCAATCAGGCAAAACAAAGCGGCGTTGAGCTTTATATCTTTTCAGCATACCGCTCTTTTGATGAACAAGAGGCGCTCAAGGAGCAGTATGCCGTTACCTATGGGGAGGGGACTGCGAACCAGTTTTCCGCAGACCAAGGGTATTCGGAACATCAACTTGGGACAGCAGTGGATATTATTACCACGGGTATTGGAGGTACACTTGATGGCTTTGATGAGACGTCTGCCTATCAATGGCTTCTTCAAAATGCTCACCGTTACGGATTTATTCTTTCGTACCCTGACAACAACAGCTACTACATATTTGAGCCGTGGCATTGGAGATTTGTCGGTGTGAAGTTAGCGACAGACATTCACAGTACAGGGAAGCATTTTTATGATTTGGAACAACGGGAAATAGACGAGTATCTAGTTTCTATTTTTGATTAGTTAATTACTGCAAAAAATCTTGCTAAAATTTACTCTTTCAGGTAAACTGTCCACCAAATAAGTTCTTCAAAATTTGAATCCTTACACATATTTTAGACAGAAAGGAGATTTGAAATGAACGCAGATCAGATACTGGAGATACTCAGGCAGGTTGGAGCAATTATCACGGACAGTCACATTGTTTGCAAAGGAGGTAAACACAGCGCTTCATATATAAACAAGGATATGTTGTATGCGGATACCATAAGAATATCCACATTGTGCCGAATTCTTGCAAGAAAATTTCAAGACGAGAAAGTAAAGACAGTTATTGCTCCAGCTATTGGCGGCGTAATTCTCTCACAGTGGGTTGCATATTACCTGACTACTTTTACAGGTAAGAAAGTTTCTGCGGTGTATGCAGAAAAAGAAAATAATTTTTTTGTCATTAAAAGAGGCTATGACAGGTTTGTTGAAGGAAGCAGAGTGCTTGTGCTCGAGGATGTGCTAACCACGGGAGAATCAGCACGGAAAGTTGTCGTGGCGACTCGTTTTGCCGGAGGCGAAGTTATTGGAGTTGGCGCACTGTGCAACCGCGGAGGAGTTACCGCGAAAAAGCTAGCTGACGTACCCACACTTTTCTCTCTTGTGAATATGAATTTGGAAGTATGGCTTGAATTTGAGTGCCCGATGTGCAAAAAAGGTATTCCAATAAACACGGAAGTTGGTCATGGCCGCGAGTACCTTGCTCAGAGAGGAGAAAAAAGTGAGAAAATGCTATAAGTGTGGTACAGAAATAAACCGATGTTTCGGTTATGTAAAAGCGGGCGACTTCCTTGAGCTCATTGAAGGTAAAAGAAAAAAAGAGGATGTGCGCGAGTTGTGCGCGCGCTGTGGATTGGCACCTCTTTTTATTGGGTGTCTCTCATCCCCGCAGCTCTGCTGCCGGGATGAGAGACAAATGGATTTGGAGCGGCGGAGGCTGCTTCTTCTTCCAAAAAAACAGCCATGGTGCCGCTCCGCCAATACCTCGCCCTTTTGCCCTTAATAATTTGGGCACGGGGCGAGGGATGGACGGAGTGGCCTGTTTTATGTCGTCTTGTGAAATCAGCTCTTTTATGAAAAAAATAGGATGGCTAGCTCCTTAATTATCTTGAAGACCCGTTATTTATACGGGTCTTTTTTTTGTATATAATTAAAAAATAGTAATTTTATAAATTACAAATTACACCACGTTTTAAGGCTCCCACTTGGAAGCCGAGCTTCCAAGTTAGAGCTTCCAAGTTAAAGAAAAAGCCAGCGAGCTTTAGATTTTTTTATCTAAATAAATCGCTGGCTTTTGTTTTTTTTGTTATGTACGCTCGAGACGTAAAAAACGCTTGGAGATGAGTTCGTAATTTACAACTCCGATTATTCCGCCGGCAAGTATTCCTATAATAACATTGCCTGTGAAATATCCTATTACGGCTCCAATTGCCGCGTCAGTTCCGCACAGTAAACGGATGTCAGAATGGATCAAAACAAAAACCGTTTTGACGAATTTTGCCGCGGCGATACGACAATACCATATCCATATTGCGGCAGTCGGTGTTTTTTTCAAGTACCACCAAAATCTTTTAGGCAAACAGCAACAATAGACGTTAAAAGGATTAAGCTTTTTAATGTTATTAATTTCATCAATAGTATAAGATTTTTTGCTTTCTACAAATAGGTTTGGAATGATAATAAAAACAGTAAACATTAAAATTATCATTCCCCAAATAATCATAGTGAGTAGAAAAAGTTTTATCATCTCCAAAGGTGTAACCAAACAAAAAACGATAAAAGAGATTAGCATTGTTAATGTGGCGAATGTTATTATCATGCAAAATTGCCACCACGCAAGCTCAAATTTTAATCTCCATAATTCTTTGTCCGGTTTCCATTCAGTTACTTTACGCCAAGTTTTTTGGCTTGCTTCAATAACAGTATTGAACTCATAGGATAAATAACCTACAAGCCCTCCCACGAAAAATCCTATCCAGCAAAAATATTGGTCAACTCCCAATGCTACGATTGTTCCTATTCCTGCTCCTAAAGCGCAGGAAATAAAAATTTTTAACCTTTTTTTCTCCATCTCTCACCTCCTTTTTGATTTGTTAACTTCAAAGAACTGCTTGTATAAGTCAAACCTTATCACAACATTACAAAAAGCCAAATGATGCGGATAGTATGCACATTACACCACACTTGGAAGCCGAGCTTCCAAGTGGTTACTTCCACGTGAACTCTAAAATGCCCCCGCTAGCTGCTAGCGGGGTATTTTATTCAAAACTCTAAGTGTCGCAAAATTTTTTTTCAGAATATCAAACTATATCAAGCTATTTTTTTCCACATTCTGGACGCGCTTTAAAAAATGACGCACAACTGATTTTTTTATGAGTTTTCCACAGAAAAATGATTGTTCTTATTGCTAACAAGGAGTAAAATTATTTATTGTGATTGCGGATTCATCCCCGAGGCAGAGCCTCGAGGATGAATCCGCAAAAGTGATATGTGTCGGCGGAGCCGACACATATACAACAAAGTTTACCTGATGCCTCGCCTATATATCCTGCCGAGGTGGTTTGCACTGAGAGCTTGCCGAAGTGCTGCTGGGATAGGACGAGGTTAAACTTTATTACTTCTCTATGAAAGACCTCCTTAAAAATGCCCCCTCAAGAGAAAACTTTTTTAAATTTTTTCTTGGGTGGCGTTTGTATTTGGCGTACTTACTTCCGATGCTTTGCCGTGGGGTAGCCGTAAATTTCAGGTTTGAGATTCAGTCAATTTGTCAGACAATTTTCAAAACAACTTAAAGAAAAATTATCAGTATATAATATATTCATACTATGACTCTTCCCCCTGAAGATTTTAAAAAGGTTCCCGTTATCCGTAAGCGAGACGGAGAAGTCGTGAAATTTGATGTCTCTAAAATTTACAATGCCGTAGTGCGAGCGTTTTCTGCCACAAATGAAGGAGGAGAGAAGGAGGCAAAAAAAATTTCTGAAAACATCTTTCGTGACCTTGTAAAAATAAAAAAAGTCAACAAACTTAAAGAATTTACCCCTAATGTTGAGATGATTCAGGATTTGGTTGAGGAAGAACTTATTTTCCAAGAATACGCGAAGACAGCAAAGGCTTATATTTTGTATCGTGAAAAAAGGGCTGAAATCCGCCGTGAATTTGGCGCTGTGCCAGAAAAAGTGCGTAAACTTGTCAGCGCGAGCAAAAAATATTTCAAAAACCCGCTTTCAGAATTCATTTTCTTTCGCACTTATGCTCGTTGGATAGAGAAAGAGGGACGGCGGGAGACATGGATTGAGACAGTTGGCAGGTATATTGATTTTATGAAGGAGAATTTGGGCGCGAAACTTTCAGAAGAAGAATACGAGGAAGTGCGACAGGCGATTTTGAAACAAGATATTATGCCCTCAATGCGTTTGATGCAATTTGCGGGAAACGCGGCGCGCAAAACGAATGTCTGCGTGTACAATTGTTCGTATACAGCACCCAAAGCGATTCAAGATTTTGCTGAAATCGTATATCTTTTGATGTGCGGGGCAGGAGTAGGTTTTTCAATCGAAAGCCAAAATGTTCAAGCGCTTCCACAGATTAAGAAGCAGACAGAAAACAAGAGAAAAACGTTTATTGTAGATGACAGCCGCGAGGGATGGGCAGACGCGCTCTCGTACGGAATGAAGGCGTGGTATGAAGGAGAGGACGTTGATTTTGACCTCTCACAACTGCGTCCTGCCGGCGCGAGGCTTAAAACAATGGGAGGAAAAAGTTCTGGACCGGAACCTTTGCGTCAACTTTTGGACTTTACCCGTGAGAAAATTTTGAAAAAACAAGGACGCCGCCTCTCAAACATCAATGCTCACGACATAATCTGTAAAATTGGCGAATGCGTTGTTTCCGGCGGCGTTCGAAGAAGCGCGTTGATTTCGCTTTCCGATATTGATGATATTGAAATGCGCGATGCAAAGAAAGGGCAATTTTATCTTACCGACCCGCAGCGTTCAATGGCAAACAATTCCGCGGTGTATAACGAAAAACCCGAAGCGGATGTTTTTATGGACGAATGGATTGCGCTTGCGAAAAGCGGTTCAGGGGAGCGGGGGATTTTCAATCGGGGCAGTTTAAAAACAACAATGCCGAAACGGCGCTGGGAAAAAAACAAAGACAAAGATATCCAATGGGGGACAAATCCGTGCGGGGAAATTATTCTAAAACCAAAGCAGTTCTGCAACCTTACTGAAGTGGTTGCCAGAGCGTATGACACGAAAGAATCACTTTTGCGGAAAACACGTCTTGCGGTAATTCTTGGAACCTACCAGTCAACTCTTACCAATTTCCCGTATCTGTCGCTGGAATGGAAAAAAAACTGCGAAGAAGAACGTCTTCTCGGAGTTTCAATTACTGGTCAGTGGGATTGTCCTGCTATTCGCGACGAGGAGGCTCTTAAGGAGATAAAGGAAGAAGCTCTGAAAGTAAATAAAGAATATGCGAAGAAATTTAAAATTCCCGCTTCAGCTTCGATTACGTGCGTCAAACCATCAGGAACAGTTTCTCAGCTCGTTGATTCGGCCTCAGGTATGCATCCGCGGCATTCACGCCATTACATCAGAAGAGTCCGTATTTCGGCGACCGATGCGTTGTTTAAAATGCTTCGCGACCAGGGTATTCCGTACCATCCGGAGGTTGGACAATCTGCGGATTCAGCCATAACCTACGTGCTTGAATTTCCAGTCAAGGCGCCTCGCGGGGGAGTTTTCAAAGATGACATAAGCGCGATTGAGCAGTTAAAACATTGGAAAATGGTAAAAGAACATTTTACTGAACACAATCCGTCAATAACGATTTCTGTCGGGGATAATGAATGGATAGAGGTAGCTAACTGGGTATATGAGAACTGGAGTTTGGCGGGGGGGCTTTCTTTTCTGCCTCGCAGCAATCACGTTTATAAACTCGCGCCGTATGAGGCGGTATCCAAAGAAGTGTGCGAGGAGTTTGCAAAAAAGGTGGCTCATCTTGATTTTTCAAAGATAGTTACGTATGAAAAAGAAGATGAGACTGACATTAAAAAAGAACTTGCCTGCGTTGCGGGACTTTGTGAAATCACATAATGCTCTATACAAAAAAAGGGGATAAAGGGACATCAGGGCTTTTTTGTTCAAGTCCGAGTGAACATATTTCCAAAACGGACACGGTATTCGAAGCACTTGGCGAGATTGACCAACTTAATTCTCTGCTCGGCTTATGTCGAGCTTACAACAAGAGTACGTATATAAAAATCGGAAAAAAGAAAATATCTGTGGCAGAGATTGTTCGCGCTGCGCAGGATACTCTTTTTGTTATTCAGGCAGAACTTGCGGGCGCGCCAAAGCGCGTAAAAAAATCTGTGCTTGATGAGGCGGAAAAGCTCATTGATGATATGGAAAAAGAAATGCCTCCGATAAAAAGCTTCAAATTGTCCGGAGAAAGCAAAGAAAGCGCGTGGTTTGACTATGCCCGCGCCGTTACTCGCCACGCTGAACGAAAAGTTTTAATTCATGCAAAGGCTCATCCTAAAGCGGTTTCCGATACCACACGGCAATATCTCAATCGTCTCTCAAGTCTTTTGTATGCTTGCGCGAGGGTAATAACTTTTCAAAAAGGCGTTAAAGAATACCCGCCGACATACAAAACTAGTGAATACAGGTAATTACGTTCGTAATTACCTGTATGATAGGATACGTATATGAATACAGAAAAAAGTTTTACATCTGCTCTTTCTATTACGAGTCCGGCTTTTGCGGATGACGAATTGATGCCTTTTCTGCATACATGCGACGGAAGTAATATAAATCCACCTCTTCGGATTGAGCACGTTCCGGCGGACACACGATCTCTCGTATTGATTATGGACGACCCTGATGCTCCTATCGGCGTGTGGGATCACTGGATAAAATGGAATATTTCTCCAGATATAAATGTGATTGAAGAAGGGAAAGAACCCGAAGGAATTTCCGGCACTGGTACAGCAGGTAATACGAATTACCATGGACCATGCCCGCCAAGCGGCGTCCATCGTTATCTGTTTAAACTATACGCACTTGATTCAAAGTTGGATCTTCTTCCCGGGGCTTCTAAAAAGGAGGTGGAGAAAGCGATGGGGGAACATATTCTTGAAAAAGCTCAACTTATAGGATTATACAAAAGAAACTAAATTTTATGACAGAAATACGAGTACAGGTAAAGAGCGGCGCTCGAAAAGAGACGGTAAAGAAACTGTCGAAAGGAAAGTTTGCGGTTTCAATTAAAGAAAAGGCCGAACGAAATGAAGCTAATAGGCGTGTTCAGGAAATTTTTGCGAAAATGTATCGTATTCCTGTTTTTCAGGTACGTATTATTACAGGACACAAAAGTCCCAACAAGCGTCTTCGCATTGAGGATATATAATTTTATAACCCCTCCATCACTCAGATTGGTATTGTTGTGTCCCTACGGAACATCTCCCGTAGGGACGACCGAAGGGAGACAGTATTTTTAGAATTAAGTTGTTTTAAATTAAAATTACAACCGTTATTGAAATTTGTAAGTAGCATTGTTTAGGCAACAAAATACTATACCAATTCTGAGTGTGGGGGTATAATATAAATAGGATAAATCCCGTTAGAAGCCTGCCTACCGCAGACAGGCCTGCCTGCCGGTAGGCAGGTTACAGTGTTATGAACTTGAAACACATTTTACAACATCACTTTATGAGTCGATTACTTAACAGCTTTAGCAATAATGACGGAAACCTCTGGGTTTCCTACTTTCGGAGGGATGAATCCCGTTAGAAGTCACAACGTTATGAACCTAAAACACGCTTTGCAATATCACTTTATGAGTCAATTACTTACCAATTTTAATAATAATGACGGAAACCCAGAGGTTTCCTACTTTCGGAGGGATGAATCCCGTTAGAAGTCACAACGTTATGAACCTAAAACACGCTTTGCAATATCACTTTATGAGTCAATTATTTACCAATTTTAATAATAATGACGGAAACCCAGAGGTTTCCTACTTCTAACGGGATGAAAAAAACTATTAAAGCTACCAGTATAGATCTTACCAATGAGCTCTCAGCTTATATCGAAAAGAAACTCGGCGGGCTTGAAAAATTTATAAATTCTCAAGATGAAAGCGTATTCTGCGATGTCGAAGTTGCGCGAACTACAATGCATCACAAAACGGGAGACATTTTTCGGGCGGAATTTCATCTTCATATGGCCGGCAAATATCTTAACGCGGTATCCGAAAAAGACAGTATTTTTGCCGCATTAGACGAAGTAAAAGACGAAATGGCGCACGAGCTTACGGCGTACAAAACGAAAAAAAATACTCTTCTTAAAAAAGGAAGCGTATGGATTAAAAAAATGCTGCGGCGTCCTCCAAATCAATGAATCCCGTTAGAAGCCTGCCGG
>JAGLPS010000005.1 GCA_023137185.1 Minisyncoccota bacterium | reverse complement strand
CAGCTTTAACAATATCTACGGAAACCCAGAGGTTTCCTACTTTTAACGGGATGAAAAAACTTCAAATTACAAACGATAAAGTCCCTGTGGTTGTTACTGTTTGTGTTCTTTTCTGGGCGCTGATTTTCTCTTTCCTTCTTTGCCTTCTATATGAAAGCGAGACAAAAGCCCAAGAGCTCACTTCTTTATCGCTAGAACTTTAAGTATAGATTGATACTGAAAGTAATTAAGCGCGGTTATGAGTGTTTCCCTCGCAAGAAATCATCATAACTCATTTCCTTTCCTCCTTCGGGAAGGACGCGAGTAATTAAAAACTTTTCTTTATTATACACGGCGTCTTTTATTATGACGCGAATTTTCTTTCTATTTCTTTCAGTAAAGAAATAGACCCCCGGCCATTGAGTGTACGCTAAAAATTTTTTCCAATTTTTTTCAGGATTTTCTTCCACCTCTATCAAGCCGTCTTTTTTCTTGACCAACTGCGTATATGTCGCTTTTGAATGAACTTGCTCTTTCGCCGTCATTTTTCCCGCAATCCATTTTGGCAGCACGTCTGCTAAAAGCGCGCCTCCTTTTTGGGCAAGGATGTTTTCAAGAATGTCCGCGCGCGTAGGCCAAGGTTCCATAGGTACTTTTTCCTGCGCGATAATCGGGCCGTGATCCATTTCCGCGTCTATTCGCATAATAGTTACTCCTGTTTCATTTTCTTCAAGAATTGCTCCCTGAATTGGAGAAGCGCCCCTCAGGCGCGGAAGAAGAGAAGGATGAACGTTAAGGGTTTTATGTGTCGGGATTTCAAAGATTGAAGCCGGAATTATTTTTCCGTATGACGCAACGATAAACAGATTATAGCTTTTAGCTTTTAGCTTATTAGCGAAATCTCGGTCGAGTTTTTTTGGCTGCGCAATCCTGATATTGTTTTTTTGAGCCCACATCTTTACGGGAGGGGGAGTAAGTAGTAATTTCCTCCCTTTTGGCGCGTCAGGAACGGTAATGATAAGGGACGGAGACAGTCTCTTTTTTTTGAGCGCTTCTAAAACACCGACTGAAAACTCCGATGTCCCAAAAAATGCAAAATTGAAGTTTTCTTTTTCCATACTATAACGCCTGCGGAGGAAGCATCTCTTCTATATCATTTGCTTTATCAGTGAATAAAACACCTTCAAGATGGTCAATTTCGTGTTGAAAAATTTGCGCGAGAAGACCGTGTCCGTCTTTTCGGAATTTATTACCTTGTACGTCGTATGCCTCTATTGTTGCTTTTATCGAACGTTTTACTTTTCCATAGAGGTAGCGCACCGACAAGCATCCTTCATCCGTCATTTTCTTTTCTTTGGAAAGGCGTATGATTTTTGGGTTGATAAACACCATATCCTCGTGCGTGTCCGTTTTTATTTCCATTAATGCGTGGATTCTTTCAGATATGACAAATATGCGTAAAGGTACGCCAATTTGCGGCGCGGCAATAGCGACTCCGTCTTCTTGAAACTCAAGAGCCTTCTTCATATCCCCAATCACTTTCTGTATCTTTCTTCCCCGTATATCTTCAATGGGAATTTCTTGCGCCTTTCCCCTCAAGATGGGATTATCTTTTTGAACTATTTTAAACATATGTCAGATTATACTCCGCATCATTTTTAGAGCAAGGACGATTGAATGTATAATATAAAAGATTAAAAAATGGTGCGGGGTGTACCAAATCGATTCTTTTAGAAAAAAAGAAGCGCGCGAATACAATATGTATCCACGCGCTGAAACTTTGTTCAAAGGCTTGTAATATACAACAACTTCCTGATAATAAGAAGCTGCTGCCAAGCTCCAACAAGAAACACAATGGCCATAACGAGGCAAAGGATAGTACCAAAGAAAATTACAATTTCACTAGGATTCTTCCACCAGTATTTTCTGTACTCGGCTTCTTTGTTAAGACTAGCCGCAATCCCTATCGCGACAAATGTGCTAAGAATGCATAAAATACCAACCAAAAAAAGTGATAGCATTTATTCCCACCTCCTTCCTGCTCTAATGTATATCATATATAGAAGATTTTGTCAACTACAAAAGTGTCTCGGGGTCAACTTCTACGGAAACATAAGGCGGCAGCGCCCGCAATTTTCTCAAGAGTTTTTCATCAACCCATTTCTCTTGCGGGATTTTAAGTATAAGGTTAAAAATCGCTTTTTCTCGGGTACTTCTTATAGCGGGAAAGAGGTACGGTGTATATTCTGAAAAACTTTCAGCGATTTTTTCCGCGGCTTTATTTGCTTCAGGCTTTTTGCCTCGCACGCTTATTTTTATAATTATGGAAAAGGGCGGGTATTTAAACGTTTTTCTTTCTTCTATCTCGGTCCGATAAAAGTCAATCAAATTTCCTTTCAGCGCGTATTCAAGAATAGGCTGGTCGGGGTTTCTGGTCTGGATAATGAACTGTTTTGTGGCGAGGGCTCTCATTGTTAGAAGAATATAGAGAATTTTTTCATTTATTCGGAAATCGGGCACTGAAAAAAGAGAATCTATAGATGCCACCGCGGTATTTTCAATCTTTCTTAAATACGGAAGCGCCATTTCTGTTCCCAATAGAATACCGCTTGGCGCTTCTTCAAATTTTTTTACGATGTCGACCGCTTTTTTGTGAGTTGACGCTTCATTTTTATCAAGACGAAACAGTTTAATATCGGGAAAATTGTTTTCTATTTCTTCTTCTACGCGTTCTATTCCTATACCCAAGGGTAAAAGTCTCCAACTTCCGCATTTTTTGCACAGCTCTTTAGCGCTTCTTTTTTCTCTGCAAATAGGACAAAAGAAAAAATTTTCCTTATTATCTTTATAAAATGTCATTGGCTTGCCGCATTGTTCCGAAAGGACGACTTGTCCGCAATCTTGGCATACAACAGAAGGGGATAATCCTTTTCGGGCCGCGAAAATAAAGAGATGCTCATGATTTTCTCTCGTCTCTTTAATGAGGGATGAGAGAGGGTCGCTCAAAATAGCAAAATCGCTCCGCGGAGGTTTCTTGCCTTTCATATTTATTATTTTCTGTTCTGTGCCAATGAGCATCCGAAATTTAAGGGGGATTCTTTCCAGGTATAGACCGCTTTTGTATCCCGCGATAGTTTCTACGCGCAATAGAGTATCTCCCAAAATAAGATTTTTTTTTGTTTCTTTTGCGAAAAAATGAGCAAATGCGCGAATGTCGATGAAAGGGCGCTTCTGTGTTTTATAACTTCGGGAACTTTCTCTTTCAATTACAAGCGTACCTACATCTTCCCGCGGAAGAGAAAGAAACATCCCAGTGCCGATAATAACGACAGGATGTTCTTCTTTTAATATGGCGTTCCATAGCGTAATGGTTTCTTTTTTTGAAAGCGACCCGTGAATCGCAAAAGTGTAGCTTCCGATTCCTTTTTCCAAACTTTCTTTCATATGCTTCACGTCCTCAATAGTCGGGAGACAAAAAAAGATTGACGATTTTCGGGCGAATTCTTCTCTGATGAGACTGCGATAATGAGTCAGGCGTTCTTCCATTTCCCCTTGAATGACAAAACATTCTCCGTCAGTTTCTATTTTTCTTTCCGCGCTTTTAAGCGTAATTTTTGATATATTTTCCAAAACAACTTTGGGAATAAGGGTGTTAAGGACTTGTCCAGTTGTGGTCGCGAAATAATCCGCGGCTTTTTCAGCGCTTTTGATAAAACCTTCGGGAAAAAAGGAGAGCGATTCCACTTTTTCAATTTTTTTGAGCGCGTAAGGCGCTTTTCGGACTAGGGATTTTATGTCCTCCAGTCGTTTCTTTTTTGTTACGAGCGCGTATACACGTTTTCCTCGAACAGGCACTTTAATAATCGCGCCTACGGAAATGTGAGAAGAGGTAAAGTATGAAAGTGAATTCTTTCCTATTCCAGCCGCAAGCGGAACGCAGTCTACAATAGTCACTTCATTTTTAACGGAAGAGTCCATATATCTCACATCATTTCAGAAATACCTTAAAAATTCAAATTTGATAAGCCCTCTAAAAGAACGTAGTATATGGGGGATAAGTCCCGTTAGTGAAAAATGACATAGCAATGGGAACAAGAATATATATGCACAAACACCAAACATTATTACTCTGTAAACATACAAATGACACAATACTTCATTGCGAAGCAGTAATGTCATTTTCCCTTCGGTCTGAGGCTCAGGACATGAAGGCTACAACGAGATGAGGGACCAATTTCTTATTGAAGGGCTTGGCAACAGGCAGACATTGCGCGGCAGTATACCCGTGCGAGGCTCAAAAAACGGCGTCTTGCCTGTTATGGCGGCTTCTCTTCTTTTCAAGCATCCATTGCGGTGCCTGAACGTTCCCGATATAGAAGATATAAATAGAATGTCGGAGTTATTATTTGGACTTGGCGCTCCGGTAGAAAAGATAAGAGAACGAGAATATCGCATTCACGGAAACAAAGCGTCACTCTCTAAACTTGAAACCTCAATTGCCAAACGTTTTCGCGCTTCAATTATTTTGACGGGCCCATTACTTGCTCGGTTTGGCAAGGTAACGTTTCCATTTCCGGGAGGGTGTGTAATCGGCAAACGCCCGATAGATCTTTTCCTTGAAGGATTCAAAAAAATGGGCGCGTCAGTTACGGAACGCAACGAACAATTTACTCTTACTGTTCCAAAAAAACTTGTGGGAGCGGATATTTTTTTTAAAATTCAAAGTGTTACTGCGACAGAGACGTTTCTCCTTGCCGCGGTGCTCGCTAAGGGAGTAACTACGCTTCGCAATGTAGCGTTGGAACCAGAGGTAACAAGTCTCGCGGAATTTCTCTCTAAAAGCGGCGTCAAGATAAAAGGAATTGGGACAAGTACGCTCTCCATAGAAGGGGGAGGATTACTTTCTTCTCTAGAGGGCTACACAACTATTCCTGACCGTATTGAAACAGGCAGTTTCCTTATTCTTGGCGCGCTCACCTCAAACGACCTTACAATTACCTCTTGTAATCCTGAATCTGTCCGCGCACTTATTGAAACACTCAAAGAATGCGGCGTATTGATTGAAGAACGCGCGCGTTCAATTCATATTCGCGGATGGAAAGGAAATACAGAAAAAAGTCCAAAAGATATATCTATCCGCACGCACGAATATCCCGGTTTTCCGACCGACCTTCAGGCGCCGTTTGTTGTTTTTCTTACACAAATGTGGGGGGAAGGGGTGGTTTTTGAAACTATTTTTGAAGGAAGGCTAGGGTATACGGAAGACTTAAAACAAATGGGCGCGAGTATTACACTTTGGGATGCCCAGCGTGCTCTTGTAAAAGGAAAAACTGTTCTCAAAGGAATGGAAGTGAACGGTCCAGATATTCGGGCGGGGCTTGCATTTATAATTGCTGCTATTGTTGCAAAAGGTCGCTCTGTTATCAATAATGTCTATTATGTTGATCGTGGATATGAAAGGCTAGAGAATCGTCTTCGAGATATCGGTGTTTCTATTACGAGAATAAATGGAGAGACAGGGGAACAATATTAAATATGGCATTTTTTTCTAAAAAATTAGGAATAGATTTAGGGACGGCAAATACACTTGTATACCTTCCCAAAAAAGGCGTTGTGCTAAACGAACCGTCCGTAGTCGCGGTGTCCGAGGAGGATAATCGCATACTTGCCGTGGGAGTTGAAGCAAAAGAAATGGTTGGCAAAACCCCTGACAATATTATCGCGTATCGCCCGATGCGGGATGGAGTTATTGCTGATTATCGAGTGACAGAAGCGATGTTGCGCTATTTTATCGATAAAACACTTGGAAAATGGAATTTTGTAAAACCGGAAGTGCTTGTGTCGGTTCCTGCCGGTGTTACATCAACGGAGAGAAGAGCGGTTATTGAAGCCACAATCAGGGCGGGGGCGCGCAACGCGTATGTTGTGAAAGAGCCGATTCTTGCCGCTATCGGCGCGGGTATTCCTATTCAAGAGCCAGCTGGTCATATGGTGGTGGATATTGGCGGAGGGACGACTGATGTGGCGGTTATTTCTCTTGGAGGCATTGTCGCGTCCACTTCCGTTAAAGTGGCTGGAGACCGTATTGATCGCGCGATTGCTGATTACATAAAAAAGACATTCAACCTTGCGATTGGTGACCGTACATCAGAAATAGTGAAAATTCGCATTGGTTCCGCGCTTCCGCTTGATGAGGAAATTATTGCGACAATAAAAGGGCGGGACTTTATTTCAGGCCTGCCGCGCTCGGTTGAAATCAAGACGAACGAAATTGTAAAAGCGATTAGCAAAGAATTACAGGAAATCATCAAAGCTATAAAAACCGTCTTGCAAGAAACTCCACCCGAACTCTCTTCCGACATTATTGACCGTGGGATTATTATGACTGGCGGCACATCTCAGCTCCGTAATTTTCCTGAACTTGTGCTTCGTCGTACTGGAGTCAAAGCAATTCTCGCAAAAGACTCAATATTCTGTGTCGCGAAAGGTACAGGAATTGCTCTTAACCACTTGGAAACGTATAAAAAGAGTATTATTGCGAAAAGATAGAGAACGCTTGCCGTTGCTTTTCAAAAACACGATAAAATTCTGCTGAATTTTTCTCCGCTCGCCCTCATCGGGCTCCGCGAGGTTTTTGAAAAGCAACGGCTCGCTAAAAGGGGCAGAGAGGAAAGAAATATGAGATTTCTAGTTGAAACTTTAAAAAAAGATAAGGATTTGCACCATGCGTATTTGATTAAAGGGAGTAAAGAAACTATTCTCCCCGCGCTTTTTTCTTTTTTTGAGAAAAATATGGAAATAAAAACTTCAGGGAATCCTGATTTTTGGGTAGGGAGTTTTGATACTTTTACAATTTCCGACAGCAGGGCGCTCACAGAAGCGCATATACAGAAAGCTTTTGCGGGAGAGAAAAGAATTTTTGTTATAAGCGCCAACTCAATTACAAGCGAGGCTCAAAATGCTCTCTTAAAAACATTTGAAGATGCGGTTTCTGGCGCGCATTTCTTTCTTGTCTTTCCATCGAGTACTTGCTTTCTTCCCACGTTTCTTTCTCGCCTTCATACGCATTCTCATAAAGAAGAGAATACAGAAATTACTCAATCGACTGCTTCTGATTTCCTTTCTTCAAGTTTTCTGAAAAGAATGAGCTTGCTTAAAGATTGTATTGAATCAAAAGACAAAGCGCAGGCAATCAATTTTCTCGATTCTCTTGAGGAGGCTTTTAAAAAGAAGTCGCAGTCACCGTTTTCTGAAAAAGAAATCTTTGTATTCGAAGAAATCACAAAATGCCGAAAATATCTTACCGGACGCTCACCATCAGTAAAAATGATTCTTGAATATCTTTCTCTTGTTGTTCCAACAAACGAAAAGTAGAAAAAGAAGAGAAAACTCATTAACCAATTTGAGACGATCGTCTCAAATTGGTTAATTTCTTTTATCTTATCTCCCATTCTCCCATCCCTTGTATCCTTCAAGGTCGAACCTTGAAGTTAAAATAACGATTGGGGAGAAGGCACTTTTCAGCCTTGTATACGATTGACGCTCTCGCACATCGCGTTATAATTAGCATAATAAAATCAAAAGTAACTATTGAGAAGCTCGCGGGAATGGTGGCAGGAGGTTTTAAGGAAGCGTCTGCCGACCGTAAAATTATTGAAGCGCGGCTTATTCAACGGATAGAAATTCTTGAACATCGCGTACTCAATGAGCACTCCACTTGGATTGATATTCTTGAAGATAATGTGAGGCAGATAAAAACGAAATTGGGAATAGCTTAGTTTTTAAGTTGATGGTTTTATATCCTTTAAGACCGAACCTTGAAATTAGGTATTAAAATTTTGTTTTGTGTGGGAGTTTTGGGATAAAGTTTACCGCCCCCAATACTTCGCGGCTTTGTCCGATTGGTGCTCGTCCTGCTCGTTTAATTGCCCCGCCTGCGGCGGGGCTTGCTTGTCAAAATAAAAATCCCCGCAAAAATTTGTGTATTATTACAAACTTTTGCGGGGAATAGTTAATGAGGCTCTTTCCATTCAGAATAGGCGTTATAAATGAAAACCAAAATAAATAACAGGTTTTGAGCAATAGTGAGCACATACAAACCGTTGCCTTTTTTTATAGTGATGTTTGCGTATGCGCTTGCTTTTTCTAAATCAAGTGGTGACGGACGCGATACAGAAGAGAATTTTATTGTAGGCGCGATAAATATTCCATACCAACGTTGTCCAATCTTTTCTTTTATTTTCTCTTCGTCTATTACGTTAACAGAAGTTGAATATTTTTTCTCCCCTTTCTTCGCGCAATACCAAAATGTGCCATCTACGGTGGGATAAATTCCAGAAATCTCGCTTTCTTTTGTGAGATTCCGGAAATCTTTGTAATCCACACAAGAACTTCCTCCGCACGGATTACCGCCTACAAAACCAATCGCGATTGACGGGATGTATACATTTTCAGGCGCCCACACTTTCTGTTTTATTGTTTTTATTGGCAATTCTTGTGTTAGGTTTAAGACAAGATTTTTTAAACCCAAAGCCAATAAAAAAATGATTGCCAACATTACCACAAATATCATAGACACTTTACCTCTTTTATTCATCACGCCCCCTTTCTTTTTTACCTCATAACAAAGAACAAAGTTTTTTCAAACATTACCACTGTCTTTTAAAAAGTCAATGCTATGGATTTTTGGCAGTTTTTGTTACAATTAAAGATAGTTTTTAAAATATTAGTTGCTAATATGTCCTACAATTTCAATCCTTTTAAACAAAAAATAAAAGATGTTACCGAATGGTTGCAGATGGAATTCAAAGGAATTCGTACTGGGCGAGCGACACCTACGCTTCTTGATGGAGTGGAGGTGCTTTCGTATGGAGCAAGAATGGCAATTAATCAGGTTGGCACAATTTCGGTGGAGGACGCAAAAACACTTCGTGTTGTCCCCTGGGACGCCTCCCAAGTAAAAGAGATAGAAAAAGCGATTACGATTGCGAACCTCGGTCTTTCTGTGGTTACCGATGACAAAGGTTTGAGGGTGATTTTTCCGGATTTAACGGCGGAACGGCGGGACTCTATTATTAAGATTGCGCGACAGCGTCTTGAGGATGCAAAAATTTCTCTTCGCCAAGAAAGAGACAAAGTCTGGCATGACATTCAAGAAAAAGAGAGAGCTAAAGAAATTGCTGAAGACGACAAGTTTCGTTTCAAAGATGAAATGGAGAAACTTGTGATAGAAGCACAGAAAAAATTTGAAGAAATGACAAATAAAAAAGAAGCTGAAATCAAAAGTTAGATATGTCTGTTATTCTCTTTATTTTAGTTCTTGGTGTACTTATCCTTGTCCACGAATTTGGGCATTTTATTGTTGCTAAGCGCTTGGGCATTCGCGTTGAAGAATTTGGAATTGGATTGCCTCCTAGAGCGTGGGGAATTAAAAAAGGAGAAACCATTTATTCCATAAACTGGCTTCCGTTTGGCGGTTTTGTAAAAATTTTTGGCGAGAATCCCGAAGAAAAAACAATTTCCGAAGAAGACAAAAAAGTAAGTTTCGCGTGGAAACCAAAATGGACGCAAGCAGCCGTTATGGTCGCTGGAGTAGTTTTTAATCTTATCTTCGCGTGGCTTTTGATTTCGGTTACTTTAATATCGGGCACGTTTGCGTCGGTAGAATTGGGCGGCGCGACAGTGGAGAATCCAGAATTAATGATAACGCACGTAGCAGTAAATTCTCCCGCGGAAGAGGCGGGCGTGCAAGCCGGAGACGTTATTCTTTTTCTTGATGACGGAAAGGAATCTCTTCAAGACGTAGATGCCGAAACGGTGTCGTCTTTTGTCGCTTCATCTCAAGGCGAGCAAATAACTTTTCTTGTAAAAAGAGGAGGGGAACAGGTAAGTATGGAAGTAATTTCTCGCGAGGGGATTATTTCAGGAAGAAGAGCTGTCGGTGTTTCTATGAGTATGGTGGGGCTTGTGAAGCTGCCTTTTCATAGAGCGTTTATAGAAGGTTTTAAGGCGACTGTCTCGCTTACGCAGTCCGCCGCTGTGACACTTTGGTTTTTTGTGGCAGGATTTTTTACCGGTGCGTCTTCCCTCTCTGCCATAGCTGGTCCTGTGGGGATTGTCGGAATGGCGGGAGATGTCGCGTCCTTGGGTTTTGTCCACCTTCTTTCTTTTATGGCATTTCTTTCGATTCAGCTTGCGATTTTAAATATTATTCCTTTTCCCGCGCTTGACGGCGGGCGGTTGCTCTTTCTTTTCATTGAAGTGGTTATAAGAAAACCTTTAAAACCCGCCTTTGTTCAGGCAGCACATGGATTTGGATTTATGCTTTTGATTCTTCTTATGCTTGTTGTAACGTGGAACGACATTATGAGACTTTTCTAAATAATTGCCCCTACCTGTTTTTTTCGTTAATATGGTGGTAATGCGACAGTCGGAACTTTTTACAAAAACACGAAAAGAAGCTCCTAAAGACGAGGTTTCTCTAAACGCCCAATTGCTTATAAAGGGCGGTTTTATTCATAAAGAAATGGCGGGGGTCTACTCATACCTTCCGCTCGGGCTTCGTGTTTTAAACAAAATAATCGGTGTTATTCGCGAGGAAATGAACGCCATAGGCGGGCAGGAGGTATTTTTAAGCTCTCTCCAGTCAAAGGCTTTATGGGAAAAAACAGACAGGTGGAATGACGAGAAAGTAGATAATTGGTTTAAGACAAAGTTGAATAATGACACGGAGCTTGGACTTGGATTTACTCACGAGGAACCGCTTACCGCGATTCTTACAGAGCATATTTCTTCATATCGCGATTTGCCAAAATATATTTACCAGATTCAAACAAAATTTCGCAATGAAGCGCGAGCGAAAAGCGGTGTTATGCGAGCGAGGGAATTTTTGATGAAAGATCTCTATTCTTTTTCTAAGAGCGAAGAGGAACGTAAAGAATTTTATGATATTGTTGCGGACGCTTACCATAAAATTTTCTCTCGAGTCGGTATTGGCGAAAAAACATATATGACATTCGCCTCTGGTGGCGTGTTTTCAAAATACTCCCACGAGTTTCAGACGGAATGCGAAGCGGGGGAAGATATTATTTATGTTGACGAGAAAAAAAATATCGCTGTAAACAAGGAGGTTCTTACAGACGAAGTCTTGTCTGACTTGGGACTCAAAAAAGACGAGCTTGTTGAAAAGAAAGCGGTAGAAGTTGGAAATATTTTCAATCTTGGCGCCCGCTTTTCAGAGTCGCTTGGACTAACATTCAAAGATGAAAAAGGGGAGAGCAGACCTGTGATAATGGGAAGTTACGGAATTGGTCCCGGGAGGCTCTTGGGCACTGTGGTGGAAAGTCTTTCTGACGATAAAGGAATCATCTGGCCTGAATTGATTGCGCCGTTTCAAGCTCATATTCTTTTTATTGGGGATTCATTGGATGTGCGGAAGGAAGCGGAGCGCGTTGTAAATGAGCTTGAGAAAAAAGGTGTGGAGGTGTTGTATGATGACCGAGACGTTTCTGCGGGAGAGAAGTTTGCCGATTCGGATTTAATTGGCATACCCATTCGTATTCTTATAAGTGAAAAAACATTGCTTCAAAAGAAAGCGGAGTTAAAAAGCAGAAAAACGAATGAGATTAAGCTTGTTGACATTGAGTCTGTGTTAAGTAAGGATTTGGACGTGCTCCTCAAACTGTAGCTATTCTTTACAATTATTGTGTTTCAAGGAAAGTTTAAAAAACTGCATACTTTGTTTTCAAATGATATTGGTATTGACCTTGGGACAACCAATACCCTTGTTTATATTCGTGGCAAGGGGGTAATTGTGAATGAACCTTCCGTGGTAACGGTGAACCAGAAAACAGGGCAAGTTGTCGCGGTTGGGACGCAGGCGAAAAAAATGCTTGGTCGCACACCTCCCCATATTGCCGCGGTGAAACCTGTTGTAGACGGTGTTATTTCCGATTTTGAAGTAGCTGAAGAAATGATAGCGTATCTCCTGAATAGGGCGCAGCAGCATAACAAAAAATTCTTAGGTCCGCGTGTTGTCGTGGGAGTCCCGTCCGGAATTACAAATGTTGAAATACGAGCAGTGAGAGACGCGACAAAAAATGCTGGAGCCCGCGAGGTTCATATTGTGGAAGAACCTATGGCGGCGGCTATTGGTGTCCGTCTTCCTGTAAAAGAGCCGCTTGGCTCAATGGTAATAGATATTGGCGGGGGAACGACGGATATCGCCGTTATTTCTCTTTCTGGAATTGTTCAGTCAAAGAATCTCCGAATCGCGGGAGACAAATTTAATGCCGATATCATTTCTTATATCCGAAACGAATTTAAAATACTTATTGGCGAGAAGACTGCTGAAGATGTAAAAATTGCCATCAGTCGTCTTGTGCCCCAGGAAGCTCCAATTGAATCAACAATAAAAGGGCGGGACTTAATTACCGGTTTGCCGCGGGAAGTAGTTATTACCGACGCTGATGTTCGCGAAGCCATTCGGCAGTCAGTCGATACGCTCATAGAATCAACGAAAGAAGTGTTAGAGATAACGCCACCCGAAATTCTCTCAGATGTAATGAAAAGCGGTATTCATCTTGTTGGTGGCGGTGCTCTTATTCTGGGACTTTCGCAAGTGATTCAAGAACATGTAAAAATACCCGTGTTTATAGCTGATGACCCACTTACAGCTGTTGCGCGAGGAGCTGGTATTATCTTAGAAAATCTTAATAGTTTTGAAGAGGTGCTTATTCTTAATGAAGATGAATTACCCCCTCAGAAGTAAAACTCGAAAGCAACACAAGTCAAAACAACTTGTTTTTCTTTTATTTATTCTTTCAGCGACTATTACAATTCGTTTTTTTGTTCCTCAAATTTTGTCAAATACTTTTTTCTCGACCGCTCATTTTATGTGGAATGTGAGAGATACTATTGAAGAAAGGTTCGTTGAAACCATACACTACTTTTATTCAAAAACTCTTTTGATGAAGGAAAATAGTAGTTTGAAGGAACATATTATGGGACAGAATAATACAACACTTCAGAATAGAATTTTGAGAGCTGAAAATGCGCAATTGCGGGAACTTCTTGGAAGAAAAACCTACAGCACGAGTATCGTCGCAGGAGTTCTTGCTAAGCCGCCGCGCACTTTTTTTGACATTATTCTTATTGACGCAGGAAAAAAAGAAGGGATTACAAAAGGGATGCTGGTGGTATCGGGAGAAATCTTTATAGGACAAGTAATTGAAGTTTCAGAAGATGTTTCTAAAATTTCTCTCTATTCGCTAGGCAACCAGATTATTGAAGGCATTATATATCGCACTAACGCCGCTATTGCTTTGAAAGGAAAGGGAGGCGGAAATTTTGAAACCGAAGTTCCTCGTTCTTTTGACATAGAAATAGGCGATACTCTTTCTATGCCCGGTTTTGATGGAGCGCTCATAGCGGAAGTATTTACGGTAGATACTGACTCTACAGCAGCATTTAAAAAGGTTCTTCTAAAAAGCCCCGTGAATTTGAACACTTTGAGATTTGTTGAAGTATGTCCGATTGCGCTATAAATTCCGTAAACTTGGAAGCCGAGCTTCCAAATAAAAGCCTCAAAATGTGGTATAATATAATACAATAAAAAAGATTTCTGGAAATAAAAATTACCATTATTAAACATAAAAAGCTGTTTGTTTCATTGCAAAGCCTGTCTGCCGGCAGGTCACAGCATTATGAATTTGAATCCCGTTAGAGACCACAGCCTTATGTATTACGCTTACAAAATACAAAATAGAAACAACAATTATTTTTGCGAAGATGTCATAAATAACCTACGGAAACCTTCAGGTTTCCTGTCTCTAACGGGATGAGAGAATCTTTTCTAAAAAAAAATCTTATACGCATTTTCTCGGGAGTATGTTTATTTTTCTCCCTGCTGTTTTTCCCATGGTGGATAACTACTCTTGCCTCACTTCTTTTTCTTTTTCGTTTTGAGGGTTGCTATGAAATTTTATTCATCGCATTTATTGCTGATTCACTCTACGGGAGGCCTCTCTTATACTTTTTTAACCTTAATATAGGTTTTTTTCTGGGGGCATTTTTGTCATTTGTAGCTATTTCTTATCTTAAAAGATACACTGTTTTTCCCCGTACGATATAATTTTCTATTATGACACCACTCTGGTTTTTCAATCGTCCTAAACACCGAAAAGGGGAGATTGCCCCTGAAGATATTTTTATTGATTCAAGCAACCTTCCTCAATTTAATACATATCAGTTTGAAGGAAGGCTTGAGAAGCCGATTGGAATGCGCGCCTCGTTTTCAGTGGGACTCTTTTTTTGTTTCGTAGCGCTTATATTTACTGGGCGTTTGTATTTCCTTCAAGTTCAAGACGGAGAAATGTATGCGCTTAAAAGCGAAAATAATCGTCTTCAACATACTCTTGTGTTTTCTGAACGGGGGATTATCTATGACAGAAATGGCGTGGAGCTTGCGTGGAATGAGCCCAATCTGGAACAGGAGGATTTCTCTTCTCGTGAATATATTTCTGCTCCCGGATTTGCTCATATTCTCGGGTATTTGAAGTATCCCTCAAAAGATGCGGGTGGTTTTTACTATCGGGAAACATTTTTAGGAAAAGACGGTGTTGAAAATACCTATGATGTTTTTCTTGCGGGGAAAAATGGTCTTAAAATCACGGAAACTGACGCGCTTGGAAATATAAAGTCGGAAAGCATTATTGAGCCATCTGTCGCCGGTAAAAGTATCGTACTTTCAATTGACGCGCGTATTCAAGAAGAGCTGTATGGCATTATTGAAAAAGCAGTACGAAATATTCCTTTTAATGGAGGAAGCGGAGTTATTATGAATGTGGAAACCGGCGAAATCCTCTCTCTTGTGAGTGTTCCAGAATACGACCCAAAAGCGCTTACTGAAGGAGAGCCCGACAAAGTTAGCGAGTACGTGAAAAATCCTCAAGAACCGTTCTTAAATCGCGTAACCGCGGGTCTTTATACTCCCGGTTCTATCATTAAACCTTTTCTCGCGATCGGGGCTTTAACTGAAAATATCATTTCTCCAGAAAAGGAGATTTTAAGCACAGGTTCGATTTCAATTGAAAATCCTTATTTCCCGGGGCTGTTTAGCGTGTTTCGCGACTGGAAAGCTCACGGCCTCGTTGATATGAGACGCGCGCTAGCGGTGTCATCTGACGTATATTTTTACCAAATTGGAGGAGGGTACAAAGACCAGAAAGGTTTAGGCATAGAAAATATAGAAAAATATCTTCAGATGTTCGGTTTCAGCGAACCTGTCGGCATAGACCTTCCGCATGAAGAAATTGGTCTTATTCCCACTCCAGAATGGAAAGCCAAAGTGTTTAATGGAGAAGAGTGGAGAGTGGGTGACACCTACAACACTGCTATCGGGCAGTACGGTATGCAGACAACGCCGCTTCAAGCCGTACGAGCGATAGCGGCTATTGCTAACGAAGGAAAACTTCTGCGGCCTCATATTGTCAGAAGTAAACAGATTGATTTTAGGAAAATAGAGATTCAAACGGAATATTTTAATATCGTTCAAGAAGGAATGCAACAGGGAGTAACGGAAGGCACGGCAACTGGATTATGGGTTCCGTATGTTTCAATTGCCGCGAAAACAGGGACCGCTGAGCTTGGAGTTTTAAAGCGGTTTGTAAATTCGTGGGTGATAGGTTTTTTCCCGTATGAAAATCCTCGTTACGCTTTTGCTATTACTCTTGAAAAGGGTCCGGTAGAGAATCTTGTGGGAGGAGTTTCCGTGGCGCGCCAGCTTTTTGATTGGATGTCGGTGAATACCCCAGAGTATTTTGCAAAGTAGGATTTTGTGGTATAAAACAGGTCGCTCCGTCTTCTTTTTAAGACGGTATTTTTTTACACATTGACTTTGATTCTCCAAGCGGTTAGAATTGGAAAACTAAAAACTAAAAATATGGAAAACGAAACAGAATACTTAAGCCAGGAGAAGTTTGATGAGTTCCAAAAAGAGCTTGAGTATCTTAAAAAAACTCGTCGAAAAGAAATTGCCGAAAATCTTGAATACGCGAAATCTTTAGGCGATTTGTCGGAAAATGCCGAGTATCAGGAGGCGAGGGAAATGCAGGCGAATACCGAAGACAGAATTGCCCGCCTTGAGAATCTTTTGAAAACCGCGCAAATTATTTCAGGCAAGAAATCAGATGTTGTTGTTCTTGGTTCAGTGGCAACGGTGCAGCACCTTAAGGATAAACAGGAGTCCGTATACACTATTGTTGGTTCCGAGGAGGCGGATATCAGTGTTTTGAAAATTTCTACGAAATCTCCGTTTGGCGTGGCTATACTTGGGAAGAAAAAAGGGGAGATTTTTTCTTTTGCTACCGCAGACGGAATAAACGAATATAGAGTTGTAAAAGTTAAATAAAGGACGTTCGCGCATTCTTTTCAAAAGAACGGAATATCCGCCTGCTGGCTGATTTCCTCCTGCTCGGCTCGTCAGCCTGCGCAGAGTCTTTTGAAAAGAATATGCTCACTTTGAGTGGCGGAACAGAGGGAGAACAGAGTACACAATTCAACAGCTCAACTTATTGAGTCGTTGTTCTAAAATAGAGACTAAGTATATTAACTACGAGTTTCTCCGTTTGTTGAAGATTTTCTAATAGGATATAATTAAAATACATGGCCAGTTTAGAGGAAATCCGCGAACAACGTCTTAAAAAATTAAAACGTCTCCAAGAAGAAGGTATTGAGCCGTACCCAATTTCTTCCCGCAAAACGCATACTATCGCGGCTGTATTAGATATATTTGGAAAACTCCAAACAGACAAAAAGCCTGTTGTTTTAGCCGGTCGTTTAATGGCGAAACGTGGACAGGGAGCCATTATTTTTTTTGACCTTTTTGACGGGACAGACAAAATACAAGGAGTTCTTAAAGAGGATTCTACAAAAGATTTCAAACTATTTTCGGAAATATTGGATATCGGTGATTTTATTGAAGTCAAAGGCACTCTTTTTACTACAAAACGCGGTGAAAAAAGTATAGAAGCGCGGGAAGCGCGTATGCTTACGAAATCTCTTCGTCCGCTTCCGGAAAAATATCACGGACTTCAAGATATGGAAGAAAGATTTAGGCGGCGTTATCTTGACCTGCTTACTTCAGAAGAAACGCGTGAGCGATTCAAAACACGATTTGCTATTACACGCGCGATACGAAAGTTTCTTGACAAAAAAGGCTTCCAAGAAGTGGAAACTCCTATCTTGCAACCAATTGCCGGAGGAGCAAACGCGATGCCTTTCAAAACCCACCACAATTTTTTGGATATTGACTTGTATCTTCGTATTGCCCAGGAGATTTACCTCAAAGAACTTCTTATTGGGGGATTGCCTAAGGTCTATGAGATAGGAAGAAATTTTCGCAATGAAGGAATTGATGTAACTCATAACCCCGAGTTTACGACGGTAGAGCTGTATGAAAGTTTTTCTGATGCTACGAAGTTTCGTCGTGTAATTGAGTCCCTTTCAAAAATAATTGTAAAAGAAGTATATGGCGGTACGCGTGTGTCGTATAACGGAAACGAAATAGATTTTGAAAAAAAATTTGCGACTGTCCAGTACCTCAAGCTTTTTAAGGAAAAAATAAATTTTGAGGCGCAAAAGGCTACTTATGAAAAAACTGTGGCTAAAGCGAAGGAGCTTGGAGTTGTAATAAGCGAAGGGGACTCAAAGGAAAAACTTCTTGATGGAATTTATAAAAAAGCTATCCGACCCTCTCTTATCCAACCGACTTTTGTTACTGATTATCCTGTGCAGTACTTGCCTCTTGCGAAGCGTATTTCTAAAAATAGAGAACTTGCTGACGCATTTCAGCTTGTTGTGGGAGGACTTGAACTTGCAAAGGCATTTTCAGAGCTTAACGACCCGCTTGACCAGAGAGAGCGTTTCAATTTGGAGGAAAAAAATAAACAAAGAGGAGATAAAGAGGCGCAAACATACGATAAGGAATTTGTGGAAGCGCTTGAATACGGTATGCCTCCGGCGGCAGGCGCGGGGCTTTCAATTGACCGATTTACAATGCTTCTCACTGACACTAAAAATATTCGCGAGGTGATTTTATTTCCGACCCTGCGACCTCGTTCATAGATTTAAAAAAATAGCCCCGATGTCTGTGCACAGACATCGGGGCGTTTTCTTTTTGGTTGGTTGTTTTGAGTTGAAATTTAAAAATTATACAGGCTCTCGAAAGGCTACTTGTGGCGATGTGTTCTTGCCAAAAATACGTAAAACACTTTCATTTCCCCTGTTTTCTTTGCTAACAGAGAATGAATAATGTTTTGACAGTGCCCTCCCTCTCTTTTTTCTTCCGTTCTCTTTTCGTTTCATTTGCTCACAAACACTTCTTGCACTCATACTTCAACTCCTTTCCTCATAAATGGGTTTTTCCGCAATAACGGATCTGATACTTATTCTAGCCGTTATTATACAACGTATTTAAATAAACACAATATCATAATGATTTATGTGGATAACGGGGTGGTAAATGTGGGAACTAGTGTTATAAAATATAATATACGTGGGATAAAGTGGGAAAAACAACAAAATGCTTATCGGGGAGTATAAACACACAATTGACGATAAAAATCGGACTTCGCTTCCGTCGAAGTTTCGAAAAGAATTAGGAAAAAAAGTCGTCATTACCCACGGTTTAGATAATTGTTTGTTCCTTTACTCAATTGAGGAATGGGAAAAAATTTCCGATAAGCTATCTGCTTTGGCTATGGGGCAGGCTGACTCCCGAGGATTTAATCGTTTTATGCTCGCGGGAGCAGTAGAGTGTGACGTTGATTCTATTGGTCGTATTCTCATTCCAGATTTCCTTCGCGAATTTGCGGGGCTTAACAATAAGGTGGTGTTTGCAGGTATTCATAGTCGTGTGGAAATCTGGGGTGAGAAGCGATGGAGTGAGTATAAACGCAAGATTGAAAAACAGGCCGACCTTCTTGCGGAAAAACTCGGAGAAATCGGCGCTTTCTAGAATATGGCCCATATAAGTGTTCTTTGTAAAGAGATAGTCGAATTCCTTGATGCGCGCCCGGGACAGGTGTTTCTTGATGGGACCGTGGGGAATGGAGGTCATGCTAGCGTATTTGCGCCTCTTCTTGGGAAGCATGGCATATACATTGGTCTTGACCGCGATAGCGCCTCCATAAAGCGCGCGCAAGAAGTACTTGTGAAGACCCCCCTAAAAAAATTACTCCTTCACAAAGAAGACTTTCGCCATCTTGACCGGGTACTCCACGAGGAATCCATTGAATCAGTTGATCGAATTCTCTTTGACTTGGGATTCAATTCTGACCAGCTTGAATTATCAGGAAGAGGATTTTCATTTCTCAAAGATGAACCGCTTCTTATGACATACGAGAATGACCCGAATGTAAGTGATCTGACTGCATGGGAAATTGTCAACCGATGGAGCGAGAAAGATATAGCTGACGTATTGTTTACTTTTGGGGAAGAACGATTTGCGCGCAGAATTGCGAGAGCGGTTGTTACTCAAAGAGAAGAAAAGCCTATCGGTAAAACATTAGAGTTGGTTAGCGTTATTGAATCAGCGGTTCCAATTTCGTACCGTGTTCGGAAAATTCACTGCGCGACGAAAACATTTCAAGCATTACGAATTGCGGTAAACGATGAATTGAATGCCTTATCTGAAGGATTGTCGAAAGGATTCAAAGCGTTATCACAAGGAGGACGTATGGCAGTAATTTCTTTTCATAGTCTTGAAGATAGAATTGTTAAAAACTTTTTTAGAGATAGGGGAAAAGAGAAAAAGGGCAGTGTAATTACTAAAAAACCTGTTGTTGCGGAAAAAAAAGAAAGAGAAATCAACCCTCGTTCTCGCAGCGCAAAACTTCGGGTTTTTCTAAAAACAATATGAATCCCGTACGAAATAGCGAACGCAAGAATGTAAAACAAACATATGTATCAATCAGTCGAAATTATCAATTCAATATCAATTAGGCGCGTGGGTACCAATATTCGCGTCTTATTTCGTACGAGATGAAAACAGCAATAGCACAAAACGACAAAAGAATATTTTTAATACTTGTTTTTTCCATTCTTTTTTCTGTGTTGTTATATATGTACTTTATTAACACGGCGGTACTCAACGTTGTTGAAAGGGAAAGACTTTCCGCGGAGATTGACCTGCTTCAAGCGAATGTCGCGGAACTTGAATCAACCTATGCTGTTTTGAGAAGTAATATAACGCTTTCTACGGCTTACTCTTTGGGGTTTCGAGAAGTTTCCGCGACACAGTTTATAAAGCGTCGACCTCTCTCAAGCGTTTCGCTTAATACGCTTCAATAAAAAGAATGAATCCCGTACGAAATAGCGGACGACTTATGATAAATATAACTTTCCATAATAAATCAGCAATTATCAATCTTAATATAATAGGTAGGGGACTTTTATAGTCCGCGTCCTATTTCGTACGGGATGAAACAGGGGTTTAATCGTCTGAGTATGCTGTCAGTCTTGTTTTTTGCATTTACGCTTATTCTTATAGGGCGCCTATATTTTTTACAAATTGTGTATGGACAGGATTTCAGCGATCGCGCGGATCGACAATATGTTCACCCGACAGAGACTCTATTTGACCGCGGAACTATTTTTTTTAAATACAAAGACGGTTTACTTCTGTCTGCGGCGATGCTCAAGACAGGTTTTACCGTTGCGATAACCCCTAAACTTATCGAAGATCCAGAAGCGACATATACAGCGCTTTCTTCTTTGTTCCCTCTTGATCAAGAGGATTTTTTTGCTCGTGTGGCAAAAAAGGACGACCCATATGAAAAAATTGCGGGAAGAATAGAAGAAAGTGTGGGAAATCAGATTGAAGCGCTTAAACTTCCTGGAGTAATTCTTACACGGGAACGCTGGCGTTTTTATCCGAGCGGTTCGCTTGGCGCGCATCTATTAGGTCTTGTGGGGTATAAGGAAGACACTCTCGCGGGTCGTTATGGACTTGAGCGGTACTATGACGAAGTGCTTGGACGAGCAGGGGGAAATTTGTACGTTAATTTTTTTGCGGAGATTTTTGGCAATATCAAAGAAAAGATAATCGACCATAAGGAGTCGGAAGGCGATATCATCGCGACAATAGAACCGGCAGTGCAGGGATTTCTCGAAGGACAACTAGAAGAAATTAATGAAACTTGGTTTCCAGAACATATCGGCGGAATTATCATTAATCCCGAGAACGGAGAAATATACGCGATGGCGTCACTTCCCACATTTGACCCCAACTCATTTGGGTTAGAAAAAGGGATTTCAGTATTTAGTAACCCGCTTGTGGAGAATGTCTATGAGATGGGCTCTATCGTAAAAGCTCTGACAATGGCTGCTGGTCTAGATTCTCAAGCGGTAACACCAGATACTTTTTATGAAGACAGAGGGTCTGTGGTTATTGAGGGCGCGACAATTTCTAACTATGACGGAAAAGCGCATGGGTGGGTGGATATGCATGAAGTATTAAACGAATCGCTTAATACAGGAGCTGTATTTGTTGTATCTCAAATGGGAAACAAAACATTTGCGGATTATATGAAAAAGTTTAAGGTGGATGAGGAGACAGGCGTTGACCTTCCTAACGAAACATACGGTCTTGTAGAAAATCTAAATAGTCCGCGGGATATTGAGTATGCGACTGCTTCATTTGGGCAAGGTATCGCGTTTACACCTATTGCTACGGTGCGGGCGATTTCTGCTCTTGGAAACGGCGGATATCTGATAGACCCGCATATAGTAAAAAAGATAAATTACCGAAGTGGCCTTTCCAAGACGATTCATATTGATAAAGGAAAACAAATACTCAAAAAGGAAACGTCGGAAGAGATAACCAGAATGCTTGTAAAAGTTGTTGATGAAGCGCTTCTTGAGGGCACGGTAGCCCTTCCTCATTACAGTATCGCGGCAAAAACGGGAACGGCGCAGGTTGCTAAAGAAGAGGGTGGCGGCTATTATAAAAATGTATACCTCCATTCATTTTTTGGTTATTTTCCGGCATATAATCCTCAATTTCTTGTTTTCTTTTACTTAATGTATCCAAAAGAGGTTCGGTATGCTTCCCAGACACTTACGCATCCTTTTATTGACACTGCGAAGTTTCTTATCAACTATTATGAAGTGCCGCCAGACAGATAATATATATGCAGGCATTTTTTAAAAAAATTATTGTTATTCTTTTGCAGATGGAAGCTCGCGCTGTTCTGCGTAAATACAAACCAAAAATTATTGCGGTAACAGGTAATGTCGGGAAAACATCAACTAAGGACGCTATTTTTACCGTGCTTGCGTCCTCTTTTTTTGTACGCAAGAGCGAAAAAAGTTTTAACAGCGAAATAGGTATTCCGCTTACTATTCTTGGCCTTCAAAATGGTTGGTACAATCCGTTTGTCTGGCTTAAAAATATTTTTTTGGGATTTTCACTTCTCCTTTTCCCAAACCATTATCCTAAATGGCTCGTGCTTGAAGTGGGAGCAGACCGTCCAGGTGATATTAAGAAGACAAGTTTATGGCTTAAACCGGACATCGTTGTAATGACGCAAATTCCCGAAGTTCCTGTTCACGTTGAGTTTTTTGACACTCCCGAAAACGTAATAAAAGAAAAAGGGTATTTGGTCGCGGCACTCTCTTCAAATGGACTTTTTATTGTCAACGGCGATGACGAGCGGGCTCTTTCTTTGAAAAATCGCACCTACGCGTCTTCTCTTTCGTATGGTTTTAATGAGGAAAATGCCGTTCAGGCTTCAAATGCGGATATTTTATATGAAGATAAGAAACCTTCTGGAGTAACATTTAGGGTGAATAGGGATGGAAAAAGTATTCCTATTCGTCTGCGCAATGTTCTTGGCCGTCAACATATTTACCCTGTCCTCGCGGCATTTTCAGTGGGTCTCTCGCAAGGAATTACGATGGTCAGAATGGGGGACGTATTTGAAAAAGCAATATTTCCTCCGGGACGAATGCGGCTTATTGAGGGAATGTCAGAAAGTATTATTATTGATGATACATATAACTCCTCGCCTACAGCGACAAAAGAAGCGCTTGCGACGTTGCAACAGGTGTCTGTTTCTGGCAGAAAGATTGCTGTTTTAGGAGATATGCTTGAACTTGGGAAATATTCAATTGAAGAGCATCGCAATGCGGGCAAAATGGCTTCTGGAATTTGCGACCTTCTTATATCTGTGGGTATGCGTTCACGAATGACAGACGTCGGCGGCGGAGCAAAACGAATGGGGAAGAAAAAACGAGAAGTATTTGATACGTCTGTTCAAGCGGGGGAATTTCTTAAAACTGTCGTCAAAAAAGGAGATATTATTTTAGTAAAAGGTTCGCAGTCAATACGAATGGAGAAAGTGGTGGAAGCGATTATGGCGCATCCCGAACAAAAACGAGAGTTTCTTGTGCGACAGGAAGACGAATGGGCGAAAAAATAAGACAAAACTCATAACTCATAACACTTAACTAATAACAAAAATTATCGAGGTTCAACCTCGATAACAA
>JAGLPS010000004.1 GCA_023137185.1 Minisyncoccota bacterium | reverse complement strand
TCGATAACAAAAAAACTTATAACACTTAACAGATAACTGTAACGGCAGAAAAAGAATTCAAACCTTCCATTCTCTAATTCGCGCGAGTAGGAGAATATATGTCTCTCCACAGGCGGGGCGATTGGACGGAGTGGTCTATTTTATTCCTCATTGACTTTTTTATTACTATTATGTAATTTTGTTTTAAATATGTGCGCCAACAAACAAAGGAGGAAAAATGAAAATAAAGAGATTTTGGCAATGGTTCAAGAAGTATGCGACGAGTCCATCAAAAACCTCATTCGGGTCGCATCGTGAAAGACCGTTGTGGAAGTCAGTATTGGTCGATTACTTATGTTTGTTAACACTGGGCTTATATAGACCTTAAGTCCAAAAGCAAGGGAAAATTTTTTCACTTGCAGGGTCCCGCGATAATATCAACGGACCTTTTCTTATATAAAAAATTTTAAAAGTTTTCCAAAGGTCTTTTCCAAAGGCCTCGCTTTTGTTTTTTCTTTACAAAGTTACCGAGGATTATCGAGGTTGGGATTATCGAGGTTGAACCTCGATAATCCTCGGTAACGAAACCTTAACAACAATTCTCTAATCTAATCTCTAATTCGCGCGAATAGGAGATTAGAGATAAAAAGAATAGAAAAGACTTGGGTGGAGACTGCCTGCGCGAACCTGCTTTTGTTGGCAAGTGGGCTTGCTTATCAAAAGCTAACAAAAAAACTTATAATACTTAACAAATAACTGCAACAAAAATTGTAGTTAACAGTTGTTAGTTAATGGTAAGCAAGATATTTTGATATTCTTAAGGCAATGAATTTTTTTCTGCTTGTACTCCAGCCTATTTGGTTTTTCTTTCCGGCGGCGCTTGCAAACATAGCCGCGTCGGTTTCCAAGAAGATTCCCTTTTTCAATGTGCCGATTGATTTGAACAACACGTTTCAAGGACAACCGCTTTTCGGAAATCATAAAACGTATCGGGGGATGGTCTTTGGGGTTGTTGTTGGAATTTTCACTTTTTATATTCAGCAAGTTTTATATCAATATCAATTTATTCAGGAAATTAGTTTATTTGATTATCACAATAGCACTTCAGCGGTTGGGTTCGGACTTGGGTTCGGGGCGATTTTTGGGGACTTGATAAAAAGCTTTTTCAAAAGAAGAAAGGGGATTGCTTCGGGAAGGTCATGGTTTCCTTTTGACCAAACAGATTGGATACTTGGCGCGGCACTTCTTACGATTCCTTTCGTTAAATTTCAAGTTCCAGTTCTTTTTATTATTATTTCTATCGTACTCGGTTTTCTGTTCCACCTTATTTTTAAGCGTCTTGGATATTGGGTAGGGATTGAAAATAGCGCGGTTTAGAAGTTTCCAAAGTCTGTGAGATATGCTAGAAAGAGAAAAGTAATAGTTCATTTATATAAACAAACAAGGACTAACGGAAAGGAGAACCTTTGAATGAAAACTGAAAAAGAACTACTGGAGGCGTATGACTTTGTTGCTCCTTTCTTTGAAGGTTTGGCGCGAGTTGAGAAGGATAACAGGTGGTTCCACATTCACCCTGACGGCAGACCCGCTTACGAAGAACGGTTTGACTTTGCCTGCTCTTTTTCCGAAGGTCGAGCATTTATTAAGAAGAACGGTAAGTGGTTCCATATTCGTCCCAATGGGTCACGTGTTCGTTAGTGTGCAACCCAAACAAAAACCCGGCAAGACAGTCTTGCTGGGTTTCTTTTAACTACACTTGGAAGTTTACCCGGCGCTGCTTTTTTCTACAAAAAAGCGGCGCCGAATGTAAAAATTAGCCTTGTTTTAAGAACTATTTTCTTATAAGCTAAAAGCTATCCGCCATATAGCGGAGATCATAAGCTGCATAGACGGTCCTGTCGTCTAACGGTTAGGACATGAGCTTCTCAAGCTCAAAAGAGGGGCTGAAACGCGAGAGCACGCAGCGTTTCAGGGCCGGAGGAGCCTTGGGCTCCGAGGCGGGGTCGCGGAAATTTTCAGCAGAAAATTATCTGTGACCGATTCGGAATCGAACCGTGCTTTTGCTAAAATACAATAATTGGCCCTATCGTCTAACGGTTAGGACGTGAGCTTCTCAAGCTCAAAATCGGGGTTCGATTCCCCGTGGGGTCATATCAATATAAAACTCCGCTTTGAGCGGAGTTTTATATTGATACATGAATCTCTGGGAGAGATAATCGAAAGCCGGAGCACGACGGTGCGAGGCGGGGTCGCGCAAAAATTCAGCAGAATTTTATGCGTGACCGATTCCCCGTGGGGTCAAAAATTGCGTAAAGCAGGCAAACTGCTTTGCCTGCGGGCAATTTTTGAAGCCACAGCCATATTTCGCCAGCAGGCGAAAAGGCGAGGCGTACGTACGAACGTAATTACGTTCGTACGTACGCGCGTCAACGTTGATAGTAAAGAGTCTCATCCGCGAGTGGAAACTTTAAAAAAGATTGAGGATGCTCTTGGTGTAAAAATAGATAACCTTATAAAATAACATGTTCATGGGGCTGGATCTATTTTGTAAAGAGTGGTAAACTATGGGTAGTAATATAAGTAAAATTTATATAAGAGATGGACGGGCGCCTATCCTTAAGAATGAGAGTATCTCGAAAGTAATGAGTGCTAACAAGGCAAGAAACACTGAACCTGAAATGATTCTGAGGCATATACTGTGGGCACATGGACTAAGGGGTTATAGACTTTATTGGAAAAAAGTCCCTGGTCGTCCAGATATCACTTTCCCATATAAGAAGTTAGCAATATTCGTAAATGGCTGTTTTTGGCACAGATGCCCGTATTGCAAATTGTCGTTACCCAAGAGTAATCGAAAGTTTTGGAAAAATAAATTTGCGAGAAATAAAAATAGAGACTTAATAAAAATACAGAAATTAAAAGAACAAAAATGGACCGTGATTATTGTGTGGGAATGTCAAATCAAAAAAAAGCTTCCAAAGATCATAAACAAGATAGTTCAAATTTATAAAAATGTTTAGAAAACCAAAACAATTAACAGTAATAGACTTTTTTTGTGGTGCTGGTGGTTTTTCTGAAGGATTTCGTCAACAAGGATTTAAAATTGTAAAAGGAATTGATTTTTGGCAACCGGCGATTGATACTCACAACCTAAATCATGGGTTAAATGACACAACAAAAGATGTATTAGATTTTTGGGGTAAAAATTCTGCAGATGTTGAAGAAATTGAAAAATTAGAAGACACAGAATTTTTAATAGGATCTCCTTCTTGCGTTTCTTTTTCTATGTCAAATAAATCAGGCAAGGGTGATAAAACTTTAGGAATAAAGCTTATCAAAGCATATCTTCGTGTAATTGTCGTAAAGAAACATCAGAATGAGACTGTTCTTAAAGGATGGTATATGGAAAATGTGCCAAAGTCTCGTGATTTCATTCGAGAAAAATATACGTTCGAGCAACTAAATCTTGCTAAGTGGGCAGAAAAAATTGGATGTAAAAAAACAGACATAGCGCTAAAAATACAAGGTGAAATATTGAATGCTGGTGACTATGGAGCACCACAAGAAAGAAAAAGATTTATTGCAGGTGAGTGGATAAAAACAGGGGAATTTATATCTCCAACAATAATTCAAACTAAACATAAAACAGTTTCTGAAGTCCGAAGTCGTATGCCAAAAACTACTGAAAAGAAGAATAGTAAAAAAAAGTTTGCTGACCCAAATTACCAAAATATAAAACTTGAAGCAAGTGAAATTACTGACCATTTCTATGATACTGGTGTCTATAAGATTGAATGGGAGAAGGCTGAGTTTTTAAAAACAAACCATCCATTTATGGGAAAAATGTCTTTCCCTGAAAATGAAAATAGGACAAGTCGTACGATTATGGCAACTCGTTCTGCAAGTACCAGAGAAGCAATCATATACAAATCAGAATATAATCGTAGTGGAGATGGAGAATATCGCTTACCCACTATCAGAGAAGTGGCAAGTCTGATGGGGTTTCCTTACGTCTATCAATTTGTTGGTTCTGAAGGCACAAAATGGCGACAAATAGGTAATTCTGTTTGTCCACATCAAAGTATCTCTTTAGCAAAAGCATTGAGAAAAAAGATGGGATTAAAAAAAGTTCCAGATGACAAAATTCATTTTTTCCAACTAAAAGAGAATTATAAAAAAATTAAAAACTTGAATACATTTGAAGAAAAGAAATTTAATTCTCTTAGAAAAAGATTAAAAAATACAAGATTTAGACGACATGCCATAAAGCTTGGAAATATGACCGTTGACTTAATGAATTATCATCCAGAGAAAAAAAACGAGGTTGCACAAAATTGGTATGTTGTAGCATTTTTTGGAACAGGAGATGGATACGGTGTTAAAATTTTTTCTTCTCAAGAGAAAGAGGATTTAGCAAATGTTTTAAAAGGAACATCTCTACATTTTGACGAATACAAAAAAATTATTAGCAGTTTACCTGTTAACGTTTCATCACTGCAAGAAGTATATGAACAAGACTTGCACCTTAAACAAGAATCCAACCCAATACTTTTATTGAAAAATCTTTCTCAAATAATTTCATCCTATAAATGTCACAAGGAGGTTGTAAGCGGGAAAGGAATTTTACAAAAAGATAATATTCCGATAGCTCAACTTATGTCCGCTTACGGATTGTTATCATTGCTAAACAATTAATTTTTTAATCAAACATTGTTACCATGAACAAAGAAACTAGAATCCAAAAAATTGAAGAACTTTTAAGTCAAAAAGCGTGGGGTCAGCAAGAAATTATGTGGGAGGATGATTTACAGCTCATGCCAATGTACAAAGTAAGATTGGAGTACCTCGTTTACAATAAGTACAACGGGCGTATTTTGAGTAGAACAAAATCTATCGAACAACAATACGGAAATGATTTTATTCAAGTTGAAAAGGACGACGGTAAAGAGCTTGTGGAAAAATTACTTTGGGAATCAAAGCCAGATAGAAATAAGAAAACAAAAGAGGACATCGAAAATCATGGACAGAAAGAGGTAGGAATTATCACAAGAGACGGGATAATTATAGATGGTAACCGACGAGCAATGTTGCTCAATAAAATTAATAAAGAAGGAAAAGTAAGAAACCGTGATTATTTTAAAGCTGTAATTCTTCCAGTAACTCTTGAAGAAAACAGGATTGAAATTGAAAAACTGGAAACTTCTTATCAAATGGGCGCAGATGAAAAATTAGGTTACAATCCTATTGAAAAATATTTAAAGGCAAAAAATTTACAGCAAAAAGGGGTATCAGTAAAAGATATATCTGATTGGATGGGAGAGAGTAAGTCAACGGTGGATGAGTATATTGCTGTCATGGAGACGATGGATGACTATCTTGACTATCTAAATTATAACGGCATATATACACAGTTAGACGGACGGGAAGATCAATTTATTAATTTAACAAAATGGTTGAGTATATTTTACGGTGGTGGCAGTGTTAAAGTGTTTGACGGATATAGAGATGGTGATGTTGATGACTTAAAAATTATTGCTTTTGATTATATAAGGGTTAAATATGAAGGAAAAAGATTTAGATATTTAGGCTACGGTCAAAAGCAGAATCATTTTTTTGGTAATAAGGAGATTTGGGAAAGTTTTAAAAAGACCCACTTTGAGAACATTTCTACTATATATGATGAAGAAGAAAATATAAATCTTGACTCAGCTAACCTTACTGCGACATTGAATAAAAGAGACGGCAATTTTAAACAAAAAGCACAAGGTTTACTTGAGGATAATTTGGCAGATCATCAGCAGAAAATATTTAACCAAAGACATAAAGATGAACCTGAAAAGCTTATTGCTAAATCAATAGATGCGGTTAATGTTGCGAAGAATAATAAAAACGTTGAGAAGCCAGATGTACTGGAAAAAGTAGAGCAATTGAATGAAATCACTACGAATATTTTACATAGAAAATCACCGCAAAGACTCTTGAGGCAAGTATTGAATCTTTTGTCTTCAGTTACAGTATCAAAACATGCTGAAGATAAAGAAAGTCTTTTGGAATGTGTAAAAGATATAGAAAAGGAAACGTATCAATTGGAAAAAAAGATAAAACACTTGGAGTAAACTTCTTAAAAACTTATGAGTAAAAATATATCCATTGATATACAGGATAGTTATTATATTCTGAGCGGTGATGTAGAAGCTATCTTACAGAATAAGAGAATTTTGTTGTCGATAAAAAGATTACATTTTATGCAAGAAGGTAAAATAATAAAAATTCCCTTTGAAATAAAGACTAAGATTTTTGTCTTGCAAGAAATTCAAGAATTGTTATTAAAATTTGATTTTATAGAAAATATTTGCGAATCAGTAAAAAAAGAGGTTTCTGCATATAATAACGAACAGAAAAACTTTAAATTCTTTTCAGAAAAAGCTGAGGCAATAAGAAACGATAAATTTTCAAAAAAATCAGAACTTGTAGATAGCTTTAGATATTTTAAAGAGGTTCTAGAGCAATCTATGGTGAGAACTCTATATCCACTACAAATGCTATCTGCATATCATATGGCATTTTCGCAAAATGCTTGTAATTTTGCTGTGCCAGGGGCTGGCAAAACATCAATTGTTTATGGAGCATACATATATTTAAAGAACTTACCAAAAGATGATCCAAAACATATTGATAAGATTCTTGTAATTGGACCACTTTCTTCCTTTGCTCCGTGGGAAAATGAATATGAAGAGTGTTTTGATAAAAAGGTAAGAAGCCAAAGGCTTTCCGGGGATGCATCTACAACAAGAGATGAAAAAGAAGAACATCTGTACTCCACTAATCCAAAAGAATTGACTCTTATATCTCATGCTGGAATACGAAACTTAGAGCAAGAAATTATTGATTTTCTTAAACAGAACAAAACAATGGTAGTGGTTGATGAGGCACACCGCATAAAAAATGCGGATGGCATTTGGGGTCGAAGTGCTGTGGAAATCGCTAAAGAAGCCACTTCAAGGGTAATTTTAACTGGGACACCAGTACCAAATGGTTATGAGGATTTATATAACCTTTTCCGTTTTATTTATCCATTTAAATTTCAAGATATCTTGCAAATCCACTATGAACAACTTAAAGAACTTACAAAAAATTCAGTCTCTGTTAAAGATAAAAGAGTGCGAGTCTTTATAGAGAATATAAAACCATATTTCATTAGGATTAAGAAGAAAGATCTTAAGCTTCCAGATGTACAAGAGAATATAGTATCAATCGTAATGGATGATAATCAGAGGGAAATTTATGACTTTATAGAAGAGAGATATGTAAAATCTTTTCAAAGCAATCCATCTGCGACTGTCAAAGATGTTTTAAATAAAGCAAAATTAATCCGATTGAGACAGGCTGCGACAAATCCATCATTGCTATTAAAAACTTTACAAGATTCTTTAGAAGACTCTGTTTATGGCATAGATCCAAATATTGATTTTGCAACAGTAAATAATGAAAGTATAGATGATTCAGAAGTATTTAGAAAAATTATTAATTACAATAAAATTAGCATACCACAAAAGTTTCTGAAAATTGAGAACTTATTGGAAAATGAAATCTTTCCAAGAAATGAGAAAGCTATTATATGGACAATATTTATACAAAATGCGGAAGAATTACAAAAATATCTAGAAAAAAATAAAATAAAAACCAAACTTTTAATTGGTAGAGTTCCGCAAATTGAGCGCGAAAGTATTATTGAGAATTTTAACAATCCCGAGAATAGTGATTTTAATGTTGTTATTGCTAATCCATTCTCTGTTTCCGAATCTATTTCATTACACAAAGGGTGTCACAATGCGATTTATATGGAAAGAGATTATAATGCAGCAAATTTTTTACAGTCAAAAGATCGTATTCATCGTGTTGGACTTTTAGATAATGTTGTAACTAATTATTTCTATCTTGTCTCTGATGATTCTATCGATTCAGTTATTAATCAAAGATTAGATTTAAAGGTGAAGAGGATGGAAGAAATTATAGATGAGGATATTCCGTTATTTAAACGGATTAATGATTCCGATGAAACCGATATCATTACTACGCTTTTGAAAGATTATGCTAGAAGAACTTAGAAAATATGATAACCTAGGCACCCCTTCGTTTTTTTGGAAACTTGTTTGAACAGTTGAAAAATGAGAATATTTGGTCAACAGAAGAAATATCTCAATATTTCCACAACAGGATTATTGACGATAGAAGTGTTTTTGATGGATGCGTACCTCTATTAAAGTTGACAGAAATAATAAAAGTTGATGAAGATAATTTAATTGAAATATCATATAAATATAAGTATATTTTTCACAGCCAGCAGCTTTGTCAGCAGAAGTTACTGGAGGGATTTCTTCTGGCACTTGATACTGATGAAAACTTTTATAATATATTTTCATCAGAACATAGCTGATATGATTTTATATATAAATCTATAAATATTAATTTCTCTGCTTTTGGTCTAAAATACGCAGGTATACGAAATTTATTAATTGACTTTGAGTTTTTTAAACCCCACCCAGACTTTCCAAGTAAAATACTAATTATTAATTCCAGGTGGAAGAAGTTTTTTGAGACAAATTTTACTCCTGAAATAAGAAAAAGAAAAATAGGTATTGAGGAGTTAAAAAGACAACAAGAACAGCAACAGATTAATGGAGAAATTGCAGAAAAGTTTGTTTTAGATTTTGAATTAAAAAGATTAAGAAATAAAAAGGGTGTTCAATGGATTGCTCCATATGATTCTAGTACCGGATATGACATTTCGTCATTTCATGATTTATCATCACAAAATAACGATAGATTTATTGAAGTGAAGTCTTATGCAGGTGATAAACCATATTTTTATTGGACTAGAAATGAAGTAGAAACTGCAAAACGACTACAAGAAAAGTATTTTATATATCTAATAGATAGAGAAAAAATCAATAATCCAAATTATGAACCAGTGATGATTCCTAATCCTATTGAGAATATTTTAGAAAATAATGATTGGTGTAAAAATATTGATAAATATTATATAGAAGCATTTTCAATATGAATAATACGTTGAGTAAAATCATAGAAAAGGATTATGTTTTTGGCAAGATTTGTTCCGAGGCGGAATATTCTTATCAATATGGAAATTATTTTGCTGGATTAGTTTGTCTGTTTATAATATCAGAACAAATAATTAAACATTCGGTTGATAAAAATAATGGCAATTTTTATCAAGCAACAACAGACGTAAAAGAGAGAAATTTAATCAACGAAGTTGAGTTGGAGCTGGTTAACACCTTAAGGGAATTTCGTAATAAAATATTTCAGGAAAATCACTATTCAATGTTTATTAAAATTAACAGGACAGAATTTCCAATTTCTGAGGATGAAACAAAAAAATTATTGTACAATAGTTTCGCAGGAAGACTTTTTGATTTGATTTTAAAACTTATTTAGGGAGTATTGCTTATGCGCGCACGGATGGGTTTTGGGGCAAGTACAAACAGAACTGAGTCCTCGGGTATTTCCGTTAGGGCGATAGGGCTTTCGGGTGAGCGCTGACCCGTTTGACCAAAGACCATCAAAATGTCAAAATGCTAAAAATGGAAAAAATAAAATCTATTGAATTATCGGCAGATTCAAATACAGAAATCTTTCTAATTCATGGATATACGGGAAGCCCCACCGACTTTCACCAACTTCCGTATATTTTAAATAAAAAATTCAATACAAACGTCAGAGTTATTTTGCTTCCGGGACACGGAACAAAAATAGAGGACTTAGACAGTGTTACTTATGACGACTTTCTGATGCATTTAACTACTGAAATAGAAAAAGATATCAGAAAGGGACGAGAAATAATTTTAGGAGGCGTCAGTATGGGCGGTCTTTTTTCATTAATTCTTGCGTCACGATATCCAGTGAAAGGAGTATTTAATGTTTCCTCCCCATATCTTTTAAAGTTTCCGTTTAATATATTAGGTTTAGTAAAACTCCACAAATATAAAAAATATTGGAAAAAAGCAAGTATTTCTCATATTGAAAAAGAGATGCGAAAAGGGGCATTTTCTTATAAATATATGCATATGAACGGATTAAACATTGTAAGACAGTTGCGCAATGAACTGAAGAAAAGTATGCAAAAAATAAAATGTCCAATACTTACAATCTATTCAACCAATGACCGCATTGGTCGCCCCGAATCTCTTAGAGTAATACAAAATAATGTTGGATCTACCGTTAAATATGAGAAAATGTTTTCCATAAAACCACATAATGTATTCTTTTCTGATGGCAACAGTGAAGTTAACGACCAAATTCTGCGTTTTGTTGAAGACAGGGATATATTTCATAATCTAGCGAAGCAGCCGAAAAAAGTTGCTGCTATAATCCCATCGTACAATGAAGCAGACAGAATCGGAGCTGTCTTGGAAGCTGTAACAGCGGCGCCGAGTATAGATGAAATTATTGTTGTAGATGACGGATCAACGGATGATACAGAAAAAGTAATAAAAAAGTTTAAGGGTGTCAGGTATATGCGGAATAAAACAAATCTTGGCAAAGCAAGTTCAATGGATATAGGGGTACTGTCAACGAATGCGGATATATTTTTTTTCTGCGACGCCGATTTGATAAATTTGACTCCGGAAATAATCCAACAAATAATCTCACCGGTTACTGGGGGTTTGTTTTCTATGTTTATTGGACTGAGGGGAAATTTGATGCAAAAGGCCGTTCATTTAATTGCGGTAAATTCTGGGGAACGCGCGCTTACTCGTGAGCTTTGGGAGAAACTGCCAGATTATTTCAAGTATAGATACAGAGTTGAGGCAGGTTTAAACTACTGTTCCAGAAAGTATTTTAATGGTTTTGGTTTTAAAACTTTTAATTATTCTCAACCTATCAAAGAAAAAAAATATGGTTTTGTAAGAGGCACAGTCTTGAGGTGGGGTATGAATGTAGATATGCTTTACGCGTATTTGAGAGAAAACATTGATTGCTTTCTTGACAAAGGCGGGTGTAAATCTGGTGATTAACATCACCAATGATAAAAGACGCGTAAAAATCTCCTGATTACGTAGAATCCGTTTGCGGGCAGATCCATAGTTTTCCAAACAAAACTGCGCGTAATTACGAACGTAATTACGTTTATGAAGGGCGTTTCTAGATGATAAAAAAGCTTTGAAAAAAGTTTAAAAAAAGAGCGGAAACAAAATTCTGTTTCCGCTCATTGAAACGAGACTTCAGTCATCTCGTAAATGGAAGAGTTACGCCATAGCTTTGCGTAACTACTTTATAGAACTAATCATTCGGACACGCTTTCCAGTGTCCGTTCTTTGGCACTCTTACTGAATGCTGAAACCCAACTGCTTCTTTTTTTTGTTTTTTCCATTCGTTGAGTCTGTGTTTCATAATGGCGACAATCGCGTATTTGATTTCTCCAGTGGGGTCATTATACCCACTTTGAAGCATTGCGTATTCTGCCGCCTTTCCAAGACTTACCGCATTACCGACATTTCTGCGCATTAATGAATATTTAAGCGCATCAAGAGCCAAAGCGCTAGGTTCTTTGGTGCAGATCTGGTAAACCATAATGCACCTCCTTTTTGGATTTTCTATGTTAAAGGGCTTTTTTGTCCCTGCTTAGGAAGGTAAAAAGCTTAATAAGCTTATTCTAAAAAATATCTTATCACGATTATATTTAAAAGTCAACCCCCACACCTGTTTTGGTATTGTTGCAGTATTTTCGGAATAAGACGGTTTTAAATTAAATCGCAGTTGTTACTGTCAAGCGTGTGAATAGAGTAGCTGAAGCAACAAAATACCATACCAAAACAGGTGTGGGGGCACCCAATAAAAAGAGCCCTGTTTGAGGCTCTTTAAAAAGCGGCTTAGCCGCAACAATGTATTATTTCTGAAGGGACATATATTTTTTCACACTTCCACATATCCCACGATTTCTTATGGGCAATTTTTAGTTCTTTCTCGTTCTTTCGGTAATTTCTCTTCAGCTCTTTAATATCTTCAGGGGAGTATCCGCGAAATATTTCTCCGAATCCGGCACGTCTTCCTCCCATCAGACGGTAAGTGTTGTAGAAATCCTGGTCTGTCGCATTAACCATTTTGACCTCCTTTTTTATATATAGGACAAAATATCTGAGAAAATAATAGCCTCTTATCCCAACCTTGTCAAGGCAGTGTCTAAGAGAAAAAACTCTCAACCACGGCTTTCACGTCGTCTCCATTGGCTTTTCCCTTAACTTCTTTCATTATCGCGCCCATAAGCATTCCCATTTTTGATTTATCCATTATTCTAAGTTCTTCTTTTTTCTGTTGCGCAATTTTTTGTATCTCTTCTTTAGGCATTTGGGGAGGAAGTAATTCTTGAAGGGTTTTAAGCTCTTCTTCCTCTGATGCTACCAAATCGGCACGATTACCTTTTATAAATTGCTCGATTGAGTCTTTGCGTTGTTTCGCGCTTCTCTGAATGACAGTTTGTATTTCTTCCTCATCGAGTTCTTCTGTCGGTTTGCGTTTTTTAGCTACCAATTCGTTGGTAAATGCGGCTAAAAGACTACGATATGTATTAAGAGCTGCAGTGTTTTTGGCGCGCATAGCCTCAGTGGCTTTTTGTTGTATTTCTTTATGTGTCATTAAATAGCTATTAGATTTTAGTAAATTAGCTTTTAGGTCAGATAAACTCAATTATAGCAGAAGATCTGCTATAATAGCGCCATGTCACAAACATTTATCTTAATACTTCTTGGGGTCGCGTTTCTTGTCATAAACGGATTTTTATTGTGGTTTTTTATAGGAAGAAACCCCGAAAAAGAGGATTCAGGAGGTTTGAAACTCCTTCTTGAGCAAATGAACGAGTTAACACGACGTCAGTCCGAACTTACACAAACGGTAGATAGCAAACTTTTGGAAAATTCGCGGCAAATGACAGATTCTCTCCATCGCACGAGCGAGGCTTCAACAAAAATTGTTCGTGATGTTACGGAAAAACTTACCAAACTTGATGAAACAAACCGCCAAGTTGTTTCTTTTGCAGATCAATTGCAATCGCTTCAAGATATTTTGAAAAATCCCAAGCAACGAGGAATACTTGGGGAATATTATTTGGAAACGCTTTTAAAAAATGTACTGCCGACGGGGAGTTATCAGATGCAGTATAAATTTAAAGATGGCACAATAGTAGATGCCGTTGTGTTTGTGAAAGATAAAGTGATTCCGATAGATTCAAAATTTTCTCTTGAAAATTATAATCGTCTCGCTGAAGAAAAAGATCCATCGCGTCGCAACGAGTTTGAGAAACTTTTTAAGACTGATTTAAAAAATCGTATTGACGAAACATCAAAATACGTAAAACCTTCAGAAAACACAATGGACTTTGCGTTTATGTTTATACCTCATGAAGCTATTTATTACGACCTTCTGGTGGGCGGAGAAAGAACAACCAAAGTAAACACTCGGGACCTTATTGAGTACGCGTTTAAAGAGAGGCGCGTTATCATTGTTTCCCCGACGTCTTTTCTTGCGTATTTGCAAACAGTGCTTCAAGGCCTGAAATCTCTTCAGATTGAAGAAACAGCTAAAGATATTATCAAACGGGTGGAGGATCTAGGGAAACATCTGGGTGCCTACGAACAATATCTTAACGCTATGGGCAATACTCTTGGAACGACAGTAAACCATTATAATAAAGCGCATAAAGAGCTCGGAAAAATTGACAAAGACGTTTTACGCATTACAGGAGAGAGTCAAGGCATTGAAGTTCTTACTCTAGAAAAGCCTGAAAAAGACGAAGATTAAATATTATAGAATAAAGCCGTCTCATAGAGAGACGGCTTTTAAGTTTCTGATGAACTCTTCTTTTTCCTCCGGATTGCTCCATTTTTTGGGAGGAGGTAAAAGTATTGGAAGCCAATCATCATCAACAACATCAATTCCTAATAAGGATTGAAGCGGACGGAGGACACTCTTCATTCTTTTTTCTCGCAGTTCATCAACTACTCTGTGCGGTACTTTAAAGGTATAAGCGTATTCTAACGGGTCGCCTCCTTCATCGCAGTACTGGTTGAAGTGTATTCGGGTCCTGATTTGCTTTTCAGTGAGTTTCATCAAAACCTCCTTATCTCCTATTTTAAAAAGTTCAGTTTCTTAGCACATTAAATCTTAAAAGGGGGATGTTGTCAAAGGTTTTTTATCTGTTTGCAATATCAAAAATTTTATGTAAAATGAAACAATTATTATGGAATTCGCGGTTATACAAACAGGTGGAAAGCAATACCCAGTAAAAGTTGGGGAAACACTAAAGATTGAGAAACTTTCCGGCACACACAAAGAAGGGGATAAAATTACCTTTGATAAGGTGCTTTTGGTTGATAACGGCAAAGATACCACTATCGGCACTCCATATATTGATGGCGCGAAAGTTGAAGCCACACTCAATAAAATTGGAAGAAATAAAAAAATTGACGTTTTGAAATACAAAGCAAAATCTCGTTACAGAAAATTGCGCGGGCATCGCCAGCCATTTTTCTCGGTGAAAATTGATTCCATTCGCTAAAGGTCGTTCGCATATTATTTTCAAAAGAACGGAATAAATTCCTGCTGGAATTTTTCCTCCTGCTCGACCTCAACGGCCTGCGCAGAGTCTTTTTAAAATAATATGCTCACTTTAAAGGGGAGAAACAGAACTTTTGAAATTTGAGGCAGAATAATAATACCAAGTTTTGTGCGAACACCACTTTTGGACACTGAGTGTCCAAAAACACAAAAAAAGCAGGTACAATTTGTACCTGCTTTTGTTTAATGTACTACTGTGTTGAGCTTTTTTCCTTAACTTCCTCTACTATTTCATCCAATGTGATTTGAGGAGGAGGAACCGCGGGAATAAAGCGCTTGCCTGCTTTTAGAACTGTTTTTGTTCCAAAAGGCAAGGGCTCTTTTTGTTCAAGACGAAGTATATATTGCATCGTATCATTATAGTCATTATAGCTTTCAATAACAATCCATTGTGTTCTCATTCTTTTGGGCTTGTATTCTTCTGAAAGTATTCCCCAAAAATCATTCTCAACAGGGGATAAAATTAGATTGTGGTGAATGGTATACCACCCATCTGGAACAAATTTTCCTTTTATAATCTGTTTGGAGTGGAGAACTCCGATAGCTAGACCACAGATTAGAATTATAATGGGAAGGAAGAGAAGAGCACCCATATTATCATCGAACATCCATAATCCTACTATTAAAAGAACAGCCAGAAAAACAAGAAAAATTACCATCATCGCCTCCTTTTTGGTTTTTTAACAGGTTAAGTTTTCTGAAACAGATTCTGCCAGATAGCAGGGTTTATGTCAATTTGCCACATAATGGCAAATTTATACGGTAGTCATTCAACCAATTTAGCCAGTTTAACCAATTCGTCTTTCAAGGGCGTTTCTAATGGTATCTGTGTCAGAGTATTCAAGCTCGGTGCCGGTGGAAAGTCCGCGCCCGAGCTCTGAAATTTTAATTGAATATTTTTTTGAAATGGGGGAAAGTTTTTCTTTGAGATAATCCGCGGTATATTCTCCTTCCTGCGTCGCGCTCATTGCGAGGACAATTTCCTTCAATTCCGCCTTGGCGCGCTTTTCAATATTCCGCAAAAGCTCTTTTATGCGGATTTTTTTCTCCGGCTCTTTTTCCAAGACGGAGAGTGTATTGCCGAGAATAAAGTATACTCCCTTGAAATGCCCGCTCTTTTCTATATTCTCAAAATCAATATCATTTCCGACAACCAGAAGGGTAGTAGAGTCGCGTTGAGAACTTTCGCAAATGTCGCATATTTTTTGCGTACCGCTATTTTTGAAAAAACGGTAGCAAGAGGAACACTGGGCGTAATCTTTCTTCAAATGCTCAATTTCATCAATGAGGCTTTTAGTGAAAGCGGGGGACTGACGCAAAAGAAAATAGACGAATCGTTTCGCTTGACGCGGCCCAATGCCAGGAAATTTTAAAAAAAGTTCGGTAAGACGGGAAAACATAACAATAGCTTTTTAGGCAAAATATGTAATTAAAATTTTTCAAATTCCTGCTCGCTTCCATTTGAGCCGCTTTTGTCGAGACTTAAGAATGTTGTTTTCTTGTCATCAAAATATAACTCCACTTTTCCTGTTGGCCCGTTGCGGTGTTTCTCAATCATTATTTCGGCGATATTTGGGCGCTCACTGTTCTCGTTTTGTCTGTCATCACGATGAATAAACATTACAACATCAGCGTCTTGCTCGATAGAACCAGAATCGCGAAGGTCAGAGAGTCTCGGGCGTCCTCCGCGTTGTTCAACTGCGCGAGAAAGCTGAGAGAGGGCAAGGACGGGTATATCAAGTTCGCGGGCAAGGTGTTTGAGGGAGCGGGAAATTTCTGTAACCTGTTGAACAAGAGAATCATTGCCTCTGCTTTGTGTGGGAACCATAAGCTGGAGGTAGTCTACTACGATAAGACCTAGTTTCTTCTCGCTCTTAAGACGGCGGGCAATGGAACGCATTTTAAGAATATTGTTTCCGGGCTGATCGTCTATGAATATCGGAGCTTTTGAGAGCACGCCAAGCGAATCGCGAATTTTATTAAAGTCTTTTTCAACTGAAAGCTGTCCGGTGCGGAGTTTCCACGAGTCAACGCGAGACTCGGCGGCAAGCATTCTGTCTACAAGCTGTTGTGAGCTCATTTCAAGAGAAAAAATTCCGACAGGAACGTTGTGCGACACCGCTGCTTGACGGGCGATATCCAACGCGAGAGAAGTTTTTCCCATTGAAGGTCGCGCCGCGAGAATAATAAGGTCAGAAGGCTGAAGCCCTGAAAGTTTGTTATCAAGCTCGGCAAAACCTGTTGGAATACCGCGAATTTTTTCACCTGAGTGATGCAGTTTGTCCAGTCTCTCCCAAGCCTCGCCTAAGGCGTCTTTGATTTCGATAAAGCGATGAACACTTCCAATATTGGTGATTTCAAAGATTTTCTTTTCCGCCATATCCATAACTTCATCAAGTTCTTTCACTTCGTCATAGCCAAGTACGGAAATGTGCTCAGACGCTTCGATAAGTTTTCGCATCATATATTTCTTGCGAACAATGTTAGCGTAATGATTGATGTGAGCCGAAGAGGGAACCGCTCCTGTAAGTTCTGAAAGGTAACTGGAACCTCCAATTTCCTCCAGAAGGTTTTTTTCTTTCAAACGAGACGTAACCGAAAGAATATCAATAGGAGTATTTTTTTGAAACAGCTCAAGCATTGTGGCAAAAATAGTCCGGTTCTTTTCTGAGTAGAATACGGCGGCAGTAATTAAATCAAGTATTTCATATACTGCTTCTGGACGAAGCATAATCGAACCCAATAGCGCCATCTCCGCTTCAAGATTTTGCGGAGGGACACGAACACTGTTTTTAACTTGGAAAAATGGGGAAGGGACGTTCATAGAAACTATTATACTCTTCTAAAATGATTTGCATATAATTGTAAAAGTCCCAAAAACCGCTCTATTTAGGTTGTGATGTGGACAAAGTGTGGAGAGTAGGATATTCTTTTCACTGGACGCTAGTGAAGAGCAATTTTCCCCGCTATGTTATAGCTGGACTCTTTCACAAGCGCTTCAAGGAGGCGAAAGAAATAAACCAGAAGAGGGAAATCTTTTGGCATTTCCGAAACCTCAAGCGCAGGCACAGACGGTGAAATTGTGTCTGAGGAGCGGGGCTCTGAGATAAAGTTCAATCCTTTTCTCAGAGCCTTTTTATTTTAGTTCCGATTACTATTTTATAGACAAACTGTGGAGAATTATGTATCTTGTACAGTAAGAAGCCATAAAGAGCGAATTTCCTCTGCTAGCGGTCTCTTTAGGCTCTTAAATAAGGAAGTGCGGGGATACCACCAACGAAGAGGGAAATTCTTCTAGGAGTGAATTCCCGAACTATCGAACCCGAGCGAGATTGTGCCTGAATTCTAAACGGTGCGACTCAATGATGTCACAATTTCCCTGGCGGGCCAGCCCTGAAAAAAGTTTGAAGTTTAAACTTTTTTCAGGGCTTTTTTTATAGCCAGAAAACCTCGCGCTTACCGCGAGATCTCTTCAAAAACTCAAGAAAATTATCGAGGTTCAACCTCGATACACAACCTCGATACAGAAAACCTCGATGCAGAAAACTTATTCTTTTTCGAAAAACTGAAATTATGGTGTTATTAAAAATAATAGTCTATACTAAATGCAGAATTCTAAAAGCCTTAGTGCCAGCACATTAGGACAGTTTGGCTTTTGTAGATAGTACTTTATAATTGTAGTCCTATAATTTGGCTTAAAAATAAGGAGAAAAATATGGATCATACTAAGGGAGGTAAGTACAACGTTTTTATTGAGAAGTGCGAAAATCTTGAGAATATTCATGAAATTTGTAACTTCTCGGGAAGTAATGAAAAAAGGAACAAGGCAAACTTTCAGTTTGAAAAGTTTGTAGAGGGTACAGAACGAATGTCACAATTGTTTAGAAAAATTTGCAAGTCAAACTGAATGTTCGGCCAAATTAAGCTTTTTGGGATTATCGAGGTTGAACCTCGATAATCCCACCTCGATAATCACTTGATAATTAAATATCGACAAAGTGCGGAGAGTCAAGTATACTTTTTGCTGGATGCTATAGTAAAAAGCGATTTTTTAACTGTATTTACAGTTATCTTTTTGCCAAGCGCCTAATCAGGAGGAGGAAGAAAAAGCCAGAAGAGGAAAATCCTTCGGAACTTTCGGAATTTCCACCCCCTAACTTCAGGTGCAGCTGCGCCTGCGGTTGACCTTGAGAGAATTGAATTTTCTCTCAAGGTCTCTTTGTTTATCACATACTTCTCCAAATTCAGAAATTTTTTTTCCGATGCGTCTTAATTTGGCAGGTGACCTGTTTTATGTTACTTTGTTAAATAGACTGTTTTTGCCGAACCGAGTTTTTGGATTCCTAGGAAATCCAGGCAAAAGTTCAGCTAACCTTAGGGACAGAAACAAAGAAAAACGGTTCTTTCAATGTCTCCTAGCCTTAAGGGTGCAGGGAGAAAGAGGTATGTGTGCGCAGTATCTTTTTCTCCCTGTCACTTATTTAGCCCGACGTTTACTTTCGGGCTTTTTTTATAACCAGAAAACCTCGCGCTTACCGCGAGATCTCTTCAAAAACTCAAGAAAATTATCGAGGTTGAACCTCGATAATTGGTTTTATCACAGGACCATTCTCGCTGTCTTCAACAACAAATCCTTTTTGAGCGATTTCTTTGCGTAGACTGTCGGCTTTCTCCCAATCTTTTTCCTTGCGCGCTGTTTCGCGTTCCTCAACCAGTTTTTGCACTTCTTCGGGGATGTTTTTCGTATGTTCAAATAGGGAAGGCAGTGTTGAAAAAGAAAGCCCAAGCATCGTATCAAAATATAGGAGAGTCGCTTTTTTGTCTTGAGGCGATATTTTTTCATCTTTTACAAGTTCCCACAGAAAAGCGATGGCTTCCGGAGTATTAAGATCGTCTGTTACTGCAGAATCGAACTTTTCTTTATAGATAGAAATTACGGAACCTATTTTTTCTTCCTCTAATTCCTTGATATGCAAAGAGAGCCTTTTTAACGCGGTTTGTGCTCCTTCAACAGCTTCCCAAGTGAAGGAGACAGGGGAGCGGTAGTGAGCGGTTAAAAGCCAGTAACGATATGAAAGCGCCCTGATTCCTTTTTTCTCTAAGTCAGCGAGAGTATAAAAATTTCCCAAAGACTTTGCCATTTTCTCATTTGCTACGGTGACAAACGCATTGTGCATCCAGTATCGAGAAAGAGGCTTTCCTGTTACGCCTTCCGATTGGGCAATTTCATTGTTGTGGTGCACTGGGATATGGTCAGTGCCTCCCGTATGAATATCAAATGTCTCTCCTAAAAGTTTTTGGCTTATCGCGGAGCACTCAAGATGCCAACCAGGGAATCCTTTTCCCCAAGGTGAATTCCATTCTTGCTCTCGGACGGCTTGTCCTGAGTTTTTCTGAGGAGAAAATTTCCAAAGAGCGAAATCCGAGGGGTTTCTTTTTTCATTGTTTGCGGCGACGCGCGCACCTTCTTTGAGCGAGTTTACATCGATAGAGCCGAGTTTCCCGTATTCGAGAAATTTCGATGTATCAAAATAAACACCGTCGGAAATTTTATAGGTGTATCCTTTTTTCTCAAGTTTTTCGACAAGCGCAATTTGCTCGCGTATATAATCGGTTGCGCGAGGGAAAAAAGTATTAGAGGTGTTAATACCTAATTTTTTAATGTCATTAAAAAAAGCGTCTGTGTAAAATTTAGTGATTTCACGCGCTGTTTTTTTTCTCTTTCGCGCTTCTTTTTCAATTTTGTCTTCACCTTCGTCTTCATCTCCCGTAAGGTGTCCGACATCGGTAATGTTGATTACTTGACGCACTTTGTATTGATGAGACAGAAATAATCGCTTAAGAGTATCGGCGAATAGATACGAACGGAGATTCCCAATATGGGCGTGCTGGTACACGGTTGGACCACAATGGTACATTTTTACTTTTCCATTTTTAAGTGGGACAAATTGTTCTTTTTTTCCCGTTAGCGTATTAAAAAGAAAAATCTCTTTTCGAGACGCAGCATCTGGTGAAGGTGTAAAAAAAGAGAAAAATCTCATAAAAAGTCAGGCGCTCATCCACTCTGCTAAAGCCATTTTTTGTATTTGAAATAGCCAAAAAAAGCAGCAGTCATTCCACCCATTATTCCGATAACAATCCAAAAATCGTTAGAATGACCAACAATAGGAATAAAAGACGTGTTCATTCCGAAGATGCCAGCGATAAGGGAAAGCGGGAATGTTACGAACGCCATAATAGTTAGAATTTTCATAATTTCGTTCTGCTTCGTTGAAAGAAGGGCGTCGTTTGTTTCTCGCAATGAAGTTACAAGTTCTAGCTGATTTTCAATTCTCTTAAGAAGTGCTTTCAGCTCTTCTTCAAGAATGTATGATCGTTGCGTGAATCCACTTCCAAAAATTTTTTCTCCGATTATTCTCAAGGAGGAAATAAGCGCGTGATGAGGATGAAGAACTCTTCTGAAATTTAGCAAATTACGAATAACTTCAGAAACAGATACAACCATTTCTTTCTCTTTTTGTTTGAAAATTTCTTTCTCAATGTGAGAAATCGTGTCGTCAATATAACTTAATTCGTGCCCGACTGATTCATACATCGCGTTCATAATAAGAAAGAAAAGCATATCTCCTGATTCGCGGTCGATATTTTTGTCTATTGCCTCGCGAACTTCCATCTTTTTCCCAAATTGCTCAATTGCATCAATTGTGTCGTATCTGACTGTAACGGTCGTATGTTTAAGAACGACAAAATCAAGCTCCTGAACATTTCCCTCTATATGGCTTTGTTTTGAAACAGGAAAATGAAACACCGAATAAAAAGAATCTTTATCAGAGCGGAGCACTGGACGCGGAGTAGGAGAACTCAAGTCTCGAGCAACCAAAAGATCAAGGCAGTACTCTTTTGTGAGTGCTTTGATCTCCTCTTGATTGGGCCTGCTCGCTTCAATCCACGTGAGATTTTCGTATAAGTGTTTTTGTACCATAAATATATAAGCGTATTTCATATTATACGTGAAAGAATCGTTGACCTCAAGCAGCGCCTCGTGCGATAATTACTTTTGTCTATGAAAAATTTTTTCAGTCGTTTATCTCTAATTACGGTATCTGTTATTCTTATAGGCGCGTCATTTGGACTCGGATTTTTTTTAGGGGGTCAACAGGCGCATTTTAAAGCTACTAATGTCATAAACCAAGAAACTGGCAAACCTTCAGCGGTTGATTTTTCTCCTTTTTGGAAAGCATGGAACATACTTGAAAATAAATTCGTTTCAGTGTCCACAAGCACGGACAATGCGGTTAGTAATGAGGATAAAGTCTGGGGAGCAATTGAAGGGCTTGCGGCTTCCTACGGCGATCCTTATACGGTATTCTTCCCACCAGTCGAAGCAGAAATTTTTGAAAGTGATATTAGTGGTAATTTTCAAGGAGTAGGTATGGAAATTGGGATTCGCGATGGAATACTTACGGTTATTTCTCCACTCAAAGGGACCCCGGCATTTCGGGCGGGGTTGCTTGCGCAGGACAAAATTCTTGCTATCGATGAAGAATCGACTGCGAATCTTGGTATTGAAAAAGCTGTGCAGAAAATAAGAGGGCTGGAAGGCACGACGGTAGTGCTGACAATTTATCGGGAAGGAGTGGAAGAACCATTTGACGTTTCGATTACTCGCGCGGTGATTGATATTCCGACAATCGAAACCGAACTGCGTTCTGATGGAATTTTTGTGATTCGTTTATTCAGTTTTTCCGCGACTTCCCCAAACCTTTTCAGAAACGCATTGAGAGAATTTATTCTTACTGGCTCGAACAAACTTATTCTTGACCTTCGCAACAACCCGGGTGGGTATTTAGAAGCCGCTGTGGACATAGCAAGCTGGTTTCTGCCGGCAGGAAAGATAATTGCGGTAGAGGATTTTGGGGGGGAGGAAAATTCACGGGAGCATCGAAGTAAAGGATATGATATTTTCAATGACACTCTCAAGTTTGTAATTCTCGTCAACCGCGGCTCGGCATCCGCTTCAGAAATTCTTGCTGGGGCACTTTCAGAGCTTGGCGCGGCAACTGTGGTAGGCCAGCAAACATTTGGAAAAGGCTCGGTTCAAGAACTTGTGGATATTACCGATAAAACCTCTCTTAAAATTACTATCGCCAAATGGCTCACACCGAATGGAAATTCTATTTCTGTAAACGGACTAACACCTGATGTTGTCATAGAAATGACTCTTGATGACCTAGAAAAAGACCGCGACCCTCAGCTTCAAAAGGCAGTTGAAATTCTTCTTAATAAATGATAGAAAGAGAGACCGCTTACCAATAATAATTTACTATTCATATGAAAGTAGTCCTAATTAAAGATACGCCGAAAGTTGGCAAAAAGTATGATGTGAAAGAAGTCGCGGCAGGATATGCGGAGAATTTTCTTTTTCCAAAAGATTTAGCAAAACCGGCTACCCCAGCGTTTTTAGCTCGCATTAAAGTGGAAAGAAAGCAGATAGAAGCAGAGCAAAAAGTGCATGAGGATTTGCTTTTAAAAAACATCAAAGATATCGCGGAAATCCATATTACGCTGGAAGAAAAGGCTAATGAGAAAGGCCATTTATTTGCCGGAGTACACAAAGAGGAGATTTCTAAGGCAATTAAAGAGCAAACTCATCTGGATATTCTCCCTGATTTTATTGATTTGGAACACCCGATAAAGGAAGTGGGGGAACATATAATTACAGTGAAGGCTCATGACAAAGAACAAGCGTTCAAACTCACTATCAATCCGATAATAGAGAAATAACAAAAAACCTCCGCCTTAGGCGGAGGTTTTTTGTTTAGAGAACTTCAACCATTTTCTTTTTGAGGGTTGAATTGTCAAAATGGATTTTTCTTTTTTCTCGGAAAGAAACAACGCCATTTTTTACAGCATAGAGAGTGTGGTCGCGTCCAGTTTTAACGCCTTTTCCGGCGATTACTTTAGTGCCTGATTGGCGCACCAAAATCATACCGATTTTTACAGTTTGTCCTTGACCAACCTTTAACCCGCGGTATTTAGGTTGGGAATCTCTTAAGTTTTTTGTTGAGCCTTGAGCTTTTCTATGTGCCATATTTGGTAGCTTTTAACAGTTAGAAAAAAATGCAAAACCGCATTATGTTACAATATTTCTAATAGACAATGAGTATAAAAGAAATTTTGACAAAAGGCAAGGATTTTTTAGGGAATCTTAATGATGAACATATACATATTGCTTTTGTGGCTCTTTCTATACTTTTTGTTGGTACAGCTTCGTTCGGGCTTGGAAGGCTGTCAATGGGACAGCAATTTATTCCAACGCTTGAATTTTCAGAAGCGTATGCAGGCGCCGCGGCGGCGCCCGCTGTCTCAAACCTCGCAAACTCTCTCGCGGACGTTCAAGAAGGGGAGGTGGTGGCTTCAAAAAACAGCACAAAATACCACTATCCGTGGTGTTCAGGAGCAAAATCTATTTCCCCCAAAAATCTTATTACTTTTTCTTCAATTGAAGAAGCGCGAGCTGCCGGTTACACCCCCGCGGCAAACTGCAAAGGGCTGGAATAGGAGTTAGCATTTAGCTTTTAGCTTTTAGAAAAATACAGTAAGCTAATAGCTAACGGCTACGGCTATAAGTTAAAAGCTATTTCAATGGCGTATCGAGGTTCAACCTCGATAAAAAACAACCTCGATAAAAAACCTCGATAAAAACATTTTCTGAAAAAGACCTACCGGAAGAGATTTTTTACTACAAGAAGACAACAGACTCATCTGTGGTTGTCACCCAACCAATTAGCCTCCAGTTTACGAAGAGCAGTATCGAAGACAGAAGGCAGATTTACCATGAATTGAGAGGAGCTGAGATTGACACTCGATATAGGTATGTTTTTGGTTGGAGGTGGGGCTACTAAAAAGATTTGAGTTATTGTATAGTGGATTATATGTTAAATAATATTCGATTGGGGAAAAATTGTTGTAGGAACTTAAATTGATTAAAAATTATGGACGGATCATAATAGAGCGAATTTATAGCTTTCCTTAAGTAATTGATAGGAAGATAGGGCGCAAAAGACTATGCTTCCTAGTAGTTTATCTTAAACGTCGGACTTTTTTCCGATCGGTTTTTTCGACGGTCGTAAAGGCGAGTGGTTGTTAGCATATCGAGGTAGCATATCGAGGTTGAACCTCGATATTTGAAGAAAATAATAATGTTGTCCCTGAACCTTCTACATTATTGCTCTTAGGGATGGGAATAGTTGGAGGCTTATTTTCTTTCTGGAATCGGAGAAAAAGGATTTTTGCTTAATACATGAAAGCCGAAGTAATAAATAAAAAGACAAATGTAAGTTATAAAAATGGGACGAATTAACCCAGTTGTTAACCCTAGTAAATAGAAAGAAGCGTAACCCAAACCGGCCCCAGAAGCATGGAAATCTTTAAATGAGCTTAAAAAGAACGCTACACATATTTGCAATAATGGATAAAGTATTACAAAGATGGGAATAACGATGGGGAGGAAGAACGCTAATCTTTTATGATTTTTTCGGATAAAGTAAATGCTGCATAATGTCAAGGGAATCACTTGGATTGTTTGAAAGATAAAAGATTGCGAATAAAGACCAATGTTAATAAATAAACCCGCTATGAGAATCAATAAGATGTCTCCTAGGGATAAATTTCTTTGCTTGAAATTGGTCGAGGTTTTTCCAAAAATCATGTATTAAAGAATACTCTTTTAGTCTCATATGTCAATCCGCATTCAACCAAAAAAATTCCTGTCCAGACTTCTATACTGTATCGCCTCGGCCAGATGCTTTGTTTTGATCTGTCCTGAAGATTTTTCAAAAATTCTTCCCATTTTACCACCCAAGTCTTAATTAGGGTGATTGTTACGTAGAATAGTTTTTGTTAAAATTATTGAAGATTATAATGTTAGGGATGTTAAAATGGAGGTGATGAAATGCCAAAAGAGCAGAAAATAGAGCGAAATAGCATCACTGAATCTATCGAGAGAAATGCTAGAGAGGTATACTCTTGGCCTAAATGGAAGCGGGATTTGAGTGGATTTCGTAGTAATTACCCTTCAGAATTACAACCATGCCAGGGGGAACTGAGTGACAAAGAAAAGACACCAATAGCTGTGAAGAAGTAGAAAGTGTTCTTTAGTAGTATACGAAAAAGCCGCTCATAATGTTAACGAGCGGCTTTGTTTTTTCTTTCACCAAGCGTATTAAAAGCGTATCGAGGTTCAGCCTCGATAAAAAAAAGTAGGGAGAAAATTTTCCGGCGTCACGCGTCACGTGTTATACGTAATACAAGGCGGTGGATTTTTTATTTTAGAGATAAAAAATGAGGCAGAATGCGCGAACAATCTGCCCCAAGAGCCAACATTTAAATCCCCTTCCCAGAGATCAGTGCTTTCACAGCTCGTTATTTTTATGGTATTACAACCACGATAATTGTCAAGAGAAGGAAGTGGGGGGGGGGTAATTTAGCGTATCGAGGTTGAACCTCGATAGTGGACCTCGATAGTGGATCGCTGGTCTTGTTTGAACTTGGCAATGAATGTAATATGATACGAGATTGTTTGTGAGTAAGGTAAAAAAAGGGGGGGGTATGACTGATTTAAAAACAGAATTTTCTGAAGCAGAAGAAAAAGCTTATTGGGATTTTATTGAGAAAGCAGTTGAAGAATTTGAAAGCTGGTCGCCAACTAAGAAAGCTTTAACTGCGTTACCTCTTGATTATGCTTTTCGTGAAGCTGGTTTAGGTCCTAAGCGATAGAGTTCTGTAGCCCATTAACGCTCTTTCATCACTTGAAAGAGCGTTTTTCTTGCCTTAAAAAATCGATTTGAGGAAAGTAACAATTTAGCTCTTTTTGGCACCGGTTTAATGGGGTTTGTGTTCAGAAGGCGAAAGAGAGGCAGGATTAGAAGCTGATTCTTTTCGCTCTGTGATCATTTTTATGATTATGCGTAAAACTAACAGGGGATAGATTACAAACATTAAAAGGGCCCCACCAACAAAGGAAAACACAGCTGCTCCTGTTCCTGATACGGGGTTATCATAAGAAACCCCCACAAGCCCTGAAAGCACTAAAAGATACCAACCTAAAGGTAATAACAGCCACTGTTTTGGATATATAGGAAGAAAAAAAACCCAATAAACTAGAAGAAGTGGAGAGATATAAAAGCCAAGAATATTAACGATCCCTTCGAGTAGGCTACCTTTAGAGTCGGGGGAGAAGATAGAAAGTACCGCCCGAAGTATTAAGAGAATGGCAATTAATATTATTAACGCAAGAACTATTTTCTTAAACCTCTGCATATTTTTATAATATCACCCTGTCTTTCTCTCGTAAATGACCTTTTTAAAGGCTTTCTGAAGAATTTTAAAAAGAATACACTGTAATACATTTTTAAATTGGATGCCTTTAACAAAAAAATCCCTATCCAGATTCCTGTACTGTATCGCCTCGGTCAGATGCTTTGTTTTGATCTGTCCCTGAAGATTTTTCAAAAATTCCCAATTGTTTATGATACAATTCATCTTGTATTCAAGCTAACGGCTATAAGCTAAAAGCTATTTTATGATAATAACCGACTGTGAATTATCAGGAGTTGACGCAAATCTTCACTCTATTGTGAGTATTGGAGCGGTGGATTTTTCAAATGCTGAACGCCGTTTTTATGAAGAGTGCAAAATTTGGAAAGGAGCGCACATAATGGACGGGGCGCTTGAAGTGAATGGGTTTACGGAAAAAGAAATTACCGACCCGCTAAAAAAGACAGAGGCAGAATTAGTGGAGGAGTTTTTCAAATGGGCTCTTGAAAGCGAAAATCACACGATTGCGGGACAGAATCCTTCCACGGATGTTGATTTTCTTCGTACCGCGGCGCATCGCGCCCATATAAATTTTCCGCTCGCGTACCGCTCGCTTGATTTGCATTCAATGTGTTATCTTCATATCACTGAAAGAGGTGTAACTCCTCCAGTGGAAAAGGGGAGAAGCGCCCTTAATTCAGATACGATTATGAAATATGTTGGTATTCCAGTGGAGCCACATCCGCACAACGCGCTAAACGGCGCTCTTTACGAAGCGGAAGCTTTTTCTCGACTTCTATACAGCAAAAATCTTCTCCCCGAATTTGCGAAGTATCCGATTCCGTGGAAAAATATAAAAATATGAGGAACACTCAAAAAGGAATCGCTGTGCCGCTTATTGTTATTGTAATTGCCGTGCTTGTTGGCGGAGGGGTATATATGTGTTTTCGTTTACAGGATGAGAAAAAGACCCAAGAAGAAAAACTACAAATGAAACTCTCCCAAGCGCAGACTCTCGTGGAAGAGGAAACAGACAAGCTCAACGAATTTAAAAAGATATTTCGGGCCACATATTCGCAATATGCGGCTGTTCAGGCGGAGTGTATAAAAATAGCAAATATTGTCAGAAGTCTTGATATTTTGTTTGATAAACCGAGTACAAATCCCAAAATCAGGCTTTATACGGAAACTCCTAAGATTGAAGCAGATATTAATGGAAAACGTGCGGAAATAAATAATATCCTCAAAAGTTGTCCCAACAAGACGGCAAGCGCTATCAAAAAAGATGCCGAGGCCGTTAAATCATTTGTAGACGATCTTCTCGCGATTATTGATGCCCTCACGCCTGAAAACTCCGGATTTTCACAAGAGCAGATAGATATTTATTTCACGACTATTTTCGAGGCGGCAGGGGAGATAGATGCTATCATTGAGACTCTTGCAAATTCATCTGCAAATGAAAATGAACAAATAACAATAACTTCAGAGGAAATAATTATGCAGGAAGATGTGGTAACTCAAGCGCAGGAGGAAGTGGAGACAATTCAAGAAGAATTGGAGGAAGTCCAGTCTGGTAGCAGTTCGGGAGACACCTCTTCTGAAGAAAGTACTTCTTCGTCTACTTCGGAGGAATCTTCATCCGAGGAATCTTCTTCAGAGGATACTGATTTTACCGGAGGAGAGATACCTGACGGCGGGGGAATAATAATTCAAGACGGACCCCCAGAACTCATCCAAGGAAGCAATCCGTTTTAGATTTAAGTTTCCGCAGACAACTTTTAAGTTTGTGCTAAAATAGGATAATTATGAAGAATTTTATCATCATACTAATAGTCATTATTATTGCCGGTATGGGTGTGTACTTTTTTGTGCAGAGTTCATCGAGCGGGGTAGATTTTAGTAAAGGCACTCCTTCGGATACAATAATATCAGACGATGTGACAGAGACGGACGAAAATCAAGCTGCGGAGCAGGAGAATAAGGGAGAGACGCTTATCGGCACATCCGTTGAAGGGAGAGATATAGTCGCATATCACTACGGAAACGGCGCAATGGAACTTTTGTTTGTCGGTGGCATACACGGCGGATACGAATGGAATACTACTCTTGTGGCATATGAGCTGATAAACTATCTCAAAACAAACCCTGATGCAATTCCTGCGAATGTGAAAATAACGGTCATTCCAGTATTGAATCCCGATGGGCTTAACAAAATTGTCGGTACCACCAGCCCTTTTACGAAAATAGATGTGCCGTCATTGCAGGAGACAATACCCGGCCGCTTTAATGCAAACGATGTAGACCTCAATCGAAACTTTGACTGTGAATGGCAGTCTAGCGGCAAGTGGCAGAATAGAACTGTAAGCGGCGGAGATAAACCGTTTTCCGAGCCGGAAACACAGGCGATAAAAAACTATGTAGAAACGCATAAACTAAGCGCGGTTGTTGTCTGGTATAGCGCCGCGGGCGGTGTCTTTGCCTCAAATTGCCTGAATGGCGTTTTGCCTGAAACGAGTACGATTACAAATATATACGCGGAAGCTTCCGGATATCCAGCATACGAGGATTTTGATTTTTACGCGGTAACGGGAGATATGGTAAATTGGTTGGCTAAAGAAAATATTCCCGCCATAAGCGTGCTTCTCTCGACGCACGACTCTGTTGAGTGGGACGAAAATCTAAAGGGTATTAAAGCGCTCCTTGAGCATTATGCTGAATAATGCGGCTCCTTTCTAACAAGAAACTTTTTAAGATAATTATTTTTCTCGCCGTAGTTGGCGTTGGGATATTTATGTTTACTAGTTTGCGAAAGGAAACACAGGAGTTTCCACCTACGGCAACCTATGAACTAGTGCGAGAGATAATTGGCGCGTCTGTAGAAGGACGTTTTATAGAGGCATATACATTTGGGGAAGGGGATACGCAGCTGTTGTTTGTTGGCGGTATACACGGCGGATATGAATGGAACAGCGTGCTTCTGGCGTATCATTTCATAGATTATCTCAAGGAAAATCCTGACATTATTCCCGAGAATCTCACTGTCAGCGTGATTCCATCTGCTAACCCCGATGGAGTGTATAAAGTGGTAGGTTTGGAAGGTCGTTTTGCCGTCGCAGATGTGCCAGATACCACAGAAACCATTGGGCTGGGGAGATTCAACGCGCGTGATGTAGACCTCAACCGTAATTTTGATTGCAAATGGAAACCGGAAAGTATGTGGCGGGGGAATGTTGTAAGCGCTGGAGAAAGGCCATTTTCCGAGCCGGAAGCGCAGGCTATTCGAGATTTTGTTTTAGCGCATAATCTGAAAGCTGTTATCTTCTGGCACAGTCAGTCAAATGCCGTGTATGCGTCAGAGTGTGAAGATGGCATTCTTCCAGAGACACGCGCTATTATGAACTTGTACTCGAAGGCGTCAGGATATCCGGCGGTTGATTCGTTTGATTTTTATGAAATTACGGGTGATGCCGAAGGGTGGCTGGCTTCGATAAATATTTCGGCAATTACGGTAGAGCTCTCGACTCATAAAACTATTGAGTGGGAGCAAAACTTGGCTGGTATCAAAGCTCTATTTGAATATTACGAAACAGAAATGTCACGTTAATTTCTATTTAGATATGTACATTAGATATTGACAACTCCTGAAAAAGTAGTATTATAAGGTGTACGGAAGGGTGGCCGTCGAAAGACGATTTTCCGCATGCGGCATATGAATAGTTGGTAGGGAGTAGAAAAAGAAACTACTAACTAATGAAAACGTCGAGTGCCGTCGTGATGTCCCGTCCGTAGATAAAAATGACGTTCTTATTACGTTTATTGAGTGTAGGACTGCTTCTTCTCTTTCTGCGATTCCTCATTCCAGAGGTGTTTGTGGGAGTAGAGAAGACACTCACTACACCACTCCAAACAAATTTTTTTCAAGCAAGTCTGGTACCTTCAATAAGGTAGGGGACTCGCAAAAAAGATTAAGTTCGGAACACTTGCTTTTAATTAAGTCAGAACCAGCCCTGTGAGATGGCGATAATGCCTATCTCACGGGGCTGGTTTCTTTTATCTACGCCCAATAATTTTTGTTGGGGAGGTTTACATTTATCAAGAAAATTGTATACTTATTTTCAGTCAAACTGTTCGGGTTCATCAGGTTCTGCGGCTGACCTGATGGAGAGCGCGTCGGAGGGGTACTCCTTTCCCCCTCCGGCTTTTTTTATATAGATGTCAAGAATCTTTGGCAATTAAATAGCTATGTTAGTACTATCAACGGATTTGTCTGGAATAAAAAAATAGCGTCACCTTCTTTCTTGCTGCTTGACTTAGGCGATGCCGCTGTTATAGACTATAACCGTTCGGGCTTTAACGGCGAACGACATCGCCATCGAACAAGGCCGGTTGGATCCACTAAATCCTTCCGGCCATTTTTTATGCTATTATGGTGACTATGGAAGAAAAAAAGAGCAAAAAGCTTCATCGGTCTGACAAACACAAGATAATTGCCGGCGTATGCGGCGGAATTGCCGATACCTACGACCTTGACCCCACTCTTGTCCGTCTCATAGCTATTTTATTTGCTATTTTTACGTGGTTTGGACCTATGGCGATTGGTTATATTCTTGCGTGGATTATTATGCCTGAAGAAGGGGCTACTACCTAATCTAAATGTAGTTTTATCTTTATATAGAGCCGTTTGTTGCGGGACATATTTAAAGTGCTACGCCAAATCTCATTATGCAGGGTTGACAATTCCTGTCAGCCTGTTATAATATAAAAGAATCCAGCGACGAGCTGGTTTTTTGTTTGACAGGCGTCTTGCCCAACATTTTCTGCCCTTAAAGCAGGAAACTAAAGCAAGATAGCTAATTAATACATAAAACCTTATATATTTTAGAATTTACCGCGTTAAGCTTACTTTTTGCTCTTTCAAATCTGACTCAAACTAAAGTACCATCTGATTTCGTAGATAGGGAAGTAATTTCTATCACCGAAGAAAGCCAAGTGCCGCAACAGGTCGTTAAAGGGGACGAAAAAGAAAAGTTTTTCCGTGACGTTAACGTTGAAATCTATGTTCGACATTATTTCTCAGACATTCCGCTCTTGGCGGACATCGCGTATTGTGAATCTCGCTTCAGACAATATAACAAGATAGGAAATCCTTTGAGAGGGGAAGTAAACAAGTCTGATATTGGAGTGATGCAAGTGAACGAATATTATCACGGCAAGACTTCAAACAGACTTGGATACGATATTTATACCCTTAATGGGAATCTCACGTATGCTAGATATCTCTATGAGAGGGAGGGGGCAAGACCATGGATGTCCTCATCTCCTTGTTGGGCTAAGTTTGGTCAGTCAGACATTGCTAA
>JAGLPS010000003.1 GCA_023137185.1 Minisyncoccota bacterium | reverse complement strand
GTCTCTGAAAGGAGAATACTCGCTTCAAAGGGGAGAAGCAGAAACGCATAAATGTTTTTACGTTTCCCTCCTGCTCGGCCTCAGCGGCCTGCGCAGAGTCTTTTGAAAATAATGCGCTCACTTAAAGAGCGGAGACGGGGTTTTTGAAAACCAAATTCTCGCTCAAAAGAGAGGATGAAAAGAATATTTGTCTTATTTGAGAAAGTGAAAGACAAACTAAAAAAATCTCCCTCGGGAGATTTTTGTTTTTTTTATTGGGTGCCGAAACACTCCGCCCCTCTGCTGTGGGGAGGAGTAACCTGTTTTACTTTTTTGCCGCTGAAATAACTCTTTTTAGGCTCTTGTTGGCTCTTTTAACTGTTTTCTTTTCTGCTGTTTCAAATTCTCCTTTAATATCTTTCCAGTGTTTCTTTAATTCGGAAGAAAGCGCAAGTAACTCATCTTCCCCCACTTCGCGAGCGTTTGTATACCGATGAAGCACTTGATCAACAACAGCGTAGTAGGCTTCCTCGTTCATTTCTTTGAGTTGTTCTACTTTCTCTACAATTTCACCTTTAGCTTTAAGCGTCCACCCTTTAAGTTTTTTTAGACGCTTTTTTCCGTTTTTGCCATAGAGGAAACAGCCCGCCAAAGTTGCGGCTGCAGCCGCAACCCCAACACCAATTCCCACGTTAACTTTTTTAGACATTTTATTATATTAAAATTAAAGATTGTTAAATTACTTTTTTGGTTTCTTTTTCTTTGGTGACGAGAAGAAAGAAGACAAGGAAGAAAGGCTTTTGGAGCTCTTTTTCTTTGCCGAAGTTCGCAACAAATGCACATCATCTACAATTTCTTCCCCCTCCTTTCGCACCTTTTTAAAAAGAGAGGAAAAATCCCGAAGAATTTTAATAATATAGAGAAGGGCAATCAAGACTACAGCCACGACAAGAACTACCGCCGCCGCGGTAATAAAGAAAAATAAATCTGACCGAGCAATACTTTCCATAATTATTTATTTTCTATTGTGTAAAAGAATTAAGGCAGGCTTGTAATTTAGAGGTTTCTGTCCATCCGCATTTTCCGTTAGCTTGTATTTCGCACACACTTTCCTGGAAACATCCGTACTCAGGTCTGTATTCGCACGTAGTAACCATTTCTTCTTCCGCGCATATCTGCCCGCTACATCCAGTAATGAGGCATTCTGCTTGATTATTTACGCTCTTTTGCGCCCCAAACTTTATAGGGACAAAAAGCTCGTTATTATGTTCAGGCAGCCCAGATGGATTATTCTTTTTTAAAACAAGAACTCCTTTTTCTATTTCAGAAACATCAAAAGAAAGAGTCGCTGAAAAAAGCACGAAATCTTTTGTCATCCAATCTCCTTGCGCGGAAGCTACCGCGGTTCCAAGTTTGTTTCCATCAGCATCAAATAATTCAACAGGAAAAGAGGCTTCAAAAAACCAAGTGCCGCGAGCCTCACCTGAAATAATCAAAGGACTTGTGATAGTAGTTCCCGGACGGGGAGAAAAGATACGAATTAAGTCACTTTTTTCAAGTTCATTCCCAACATCTTCGACATATTCAACGCCATTATCAGTACAGCGACGAGGATACGATTCCATTACAGGATTTCCGGCTAAGGCGCAACTTTCAAAGTCAATCACTGCCACTTCTGCAGGAAGACGAAAAAAATAAAGCGCGACAAAAGCAACAATGCCCACTAGTATAAGCGCGTAGACATTTTTCTTCATAGCTTATTTGATAAGATTAACAATAAAGTTAATGGAGGTAATGATAGTGCTAATTGCGCCGGTTAATAACGCAAGCCTCATAGTCTTACTCTCACTACGTTGTATTTTCCACATTATATATATTGTACCATATCCTTTTTTAGGTTACAGCAATTGTCGCAGTAGTGTAGTAGGATAGGTGTATGAATCCCGTTAGAAATTATAAAGTTATGAAACCTGAAACACATTTAAAATACCAAGATATGAGTCGATTTATTACTTGTCCTCAATATAATCTACGTCAGCCTAGGGCTGATTATTTCTAATGGGATGAGGAAAGTCGCGATATTTGATGTTGACGGCACTATTTTTCGATCAAGCCTTCTTATTGAACTCACGGAGCGACTTATTGAAAAGGGTCTGTTTCCTAATACGGCGCGAAAAAAATACCAAAGCGAGTATCAGAAATGGTTTGATCGAAAAGGAAGTTACGAAGCGTATATTGACGCGGTGGTGGAAGTATTTATGGGACATCTCAAAGGTGTTTTGTATAAAGATTTTTTGGAAGCTGGAGAAGAAGTGATTGAACAGCAAAGAAACAGAGTATATCGGTATACAAGGAATCTTGTAAAAACGTACAAGAAAAAAGGGTACTTCCTTCTCGCAATATCCCAATCTCCTAAAGGAGTGCTTGATAAATTTTGTACACATCTTGGGTTTGATAAAGTGTACGGACGATTATATGAAATTGGACCAGAAGATAGATTCACAGGAAAAATTATAGACCTTCACCTTATTGCAAATAAAGCAAATATTGTTAAGCGCATACTGGAGAAAGAGAAATTAACACTCAAACAATCAGTTGGGATTGGCGACACTGAGGGAGATCTTTCATTTCTCGAAATGGTAGATATTCCAATTTGTTTTAATCCCAATATGACCCTTTATAGAGCCGCAAAACGAAACGACTGGAAAATTGTCGTGGAACGAAAGGACGTGGTGTATGAAATGTAAAAAACTATAAGAGTCCCTCGCTGCGAACCCCCACGCCAACTTTGTCATTGTTGTAGTATTTTCAGAGATAAAGTAATTATAAAAACACAGTAGTATCTTTGATGCTACGAATGAATCAATTGAGACAACAAAAATACTATGACAAAGTTGGCGTGGGGGGTATACTAAAGATATTCTAAAAATAGTATGGAAGGAAACTTTAACACTCACATTGGAGAAGGCAACATAATATATATGACTCTTAAAGGGTCAATAAACAAAAACTGTATCCCAGCACTTAAGGAGTGGGCTCAAGAAACCGCAAAAACCATAAAAGAACTTTATCAAGAAACTGGTCAGAAAGTTAAAACGACAGTTGATTTGAGTAGTCTTGTAGAAAAATACGATAGCGAGGGCATTATGATACTTTCTTCTCTTATGAAAGAAAATGAGCCGTATATAGAAAGAACCGCGACATTCGGAGCAAATTGGACAATAAAATTCGCAGAGGACATTGTAATTAACCTTGCTGGAAGAAAAAATATCAAAACATTTGAAAATAAAAAGGATGCTCTTGAGTGGCTTATGGAATAACCCAGTACAACTTGGAAGCTCAACTTCCAAGTGTGGTGTAATATAGAAAATTATGCAAGAAATCGGTTCTAAATGTCGTGATCTTTAAGTGGCCTCTATTTTTTAACTATTTTTAAAAGTTAAAATAGAGACCTGTGCGGGGAAGAAGGGAGTGGTCTATGTTTTGACTTCGACCTGCCTACCGCAGGCAGGTCTGCCTGCGGTAGGCAGGCTTGTATGCCACGAAAGCTCGGAAGCTTTCGTGGCATACCCTGGCCGGGCAGGCTCGCTCGTCAAAATAGGCTTTTTTGTGGCAACGCAGGTGTCTTTTCATCAAATACCTTAATAACACCATACTCCCCGTCATAACCTCCGTGAATAATGACTTTCCCTTCTCTCATTCGCTTTATTCCCTCCCCCAAACGCGGAAAAGCTTTGTTCAATTCTTCCGGTAAAGATTCAAGCAAGATAGTAAATTCACTTCCAAATTTTTCTATTATTTCTTGGTAGATAGTATCAACTTTTTTACTTGAAGGACCTACACCTTCAATTTCTCCGATAATTTCTTTCAAAGGAATCACGTTTTTGTACGGACGGGCATTTTCTGGTTTAAAGCCCTTTGGTTTGTCGGCAAGTTTCTCAACCCGATGAAGTACCCCTACAGTAACCGGTTTTTCGCACGCGGGACAAATAAAATTGTTCTTTACCGTCTCTTCTGGCATCATAGCAATCTTGCAATTACGGTGCCCATCAAGATAATATTTTCCTTCTTCTGGGAAAAACTCAATGGTTTCCGCGAAAGCCTGTTTATCGTTGTTTTTCAGCGCGGTGTATATTGCTTCGTAAGACAGATCAGTGTTAAAAATATTTGCTTCTCTCCCAAGTTTTTCGGGTGAGTGAGCGTCAGAATTGGACATTAGCGCAATATTCGAGAGCTGCGATAATCTCCAGTTCATTGCAGGGTCCGACGAAAGTCCCGTTTCTATTGAAAAAATATACGGGGTTAGTTCCTCAAAGCATTCCTCAAGAGAATCAAATCCCGATTCCGAACCGAAAACGGAAAAGTGCGGCGTCCACGCATGCGCTGGCACAAGAAATGCTTGCCCATTTGATTCATCAAGTACAATTTTTAGAAGTTCTTTGGTATCAAGCCCCAGTATAGGGCGGCCATCAGATGCAAGATTCCCTATCGTAGCAAGACGCGTGTTAATTTTTTCTGCCACTTCAAAAGACGGGGCAAACACTAAACTATGAACCTTTCGCGTCCTGTCTCTCTTTTTATATATGGTACTTACCTCAACAGTAAGAATAAACCTCATTGGGTTTTGACAGCTTTGAGGAACCGCTGATTGAACAATGTCTTCATATTCTTTTTTCAAACGGAACAAACCCGACTCCGCGGGTTCCAGTTTTTCCCGAAGCTCTTTAAACCATTCTGGATGCGTGAAATCCCCCGTCCCGACAATATGGGTGCCTTTTATCTGCGACCATTTAGTCAAACTAACGATGTTCATTTCAGGCGACGTAGCTCGGGAATAATGTGAATGAATATGAAAGTCAGCGATAAAACGCATATACCTTTAATTATATTATAGCAAACCCTGCAATCGCATTACTCTTCAAGTACTTCCTGATGTTGCGCGCTCCACGCATAGAACGCAACGGCCGCTGATGCGGCGGCATTAAGCGACTCGCATTTGGGATTTGTTGGAATAGAGAGAAGTATATCGCACAGTTCGCGTGTTTTTAGACGAATTCCTTTTGACTCGTTGCCAAGAACAAACACAGTTGGAGTATCGAATTTTTCATTAGTCACACTTTTCTCCCCTTTTCCTTCCAGACCGTATATCCAAAAACCGCGTTCTTTGAGATCGCGCATAACTTGATTCACGTTTCCAATAGAAATAATCGGAACACGAAATGCCATACCCGCGGAAACTTTTATAACCGCGCCGGTTATCGGCGCCTGATTATGTTCAGGGATTAAAATTCCCCCAATGCCAAATGCCGCCGCGCTACGCACAACCGCTCCCACATTGTGCGGGTCTTGCAACTCATCAAGAAGCACAAGCGCGGTATCTCTCCCAATAGAAAGTGAGCTGATAAATTCCTTATATGGAAGCATAAGCTCTTTCAGAGACACAACCCCAATAACACCTTGATGGGATGCCGATTCTTCAATATCTCTCGTACTTTTATTTCCTTCCAAAGAAACGCTTGGAATATTTGTTTTCCGAATAAGCTCCCGCAGTTGCGTATCGTTTATATGAGAAGAAATATAAACTTTTTTCACCGCTTCTGGTCTGTTTCTGATAGCCTCCGTAACCGCGTGTTTTCCGTAAATGTAAATTTTATTTTGCTTCATAATATATCTACATATCCCGCGAGAAACAAAACCAACAATTCCATCCGTAACGGAATTTCCCCGTATAGTTTTTATCTATATTGAATTAGTATTAGCTTACAAGCCTAAAAATTTCAGCAATTCGTATACAAGCACCGCGGGCCACACAATAGCTTTAAGAATACCAAGAATTCCAATCCAAAATGTTGTGGCGTGCTGGATAAAGTATATTGCCGCACCAACCAACCCTAAACCATAAACAGCTTCTGAATGACATTTGTTCATATTTGACTACTTTTTTTTAGGAAAGGTGCTTGGAAATAAGCTTTGTCATTTCAAACATATTAACCATTTCTTTTCCGTCAAATACTTTTTTCAGATTCTCATCAGCATTAATGTTTCGCTTATCTGCGGAGTCCTGAAGGTTATTTTTCTTTATATATTCCCAGAGCTTCTTAACTACTTCAGAACGAGGCATCGGACCATTTCCCACTATAGCAGCTAGGTCGGAGCTGATATTCATTGGTTTCATAAACCCAGAATTTGCTTTTGGCATATTTTTTACCTGAGCATCCACCAAAGGCAGATACTCTTTATGGTGATTATTTTATTAAAAACCTATTGTACCACTTAAAAACAGTTTTGTCCCAGTTTGTTAATAAAACAGGTCGCTCCGCCCATTCCCGTAGCAGAGCTGCGGGAATGGGCGTCACCCAATAAATATGTAAATAATGTCTAACAAAAAGCCCCGTGAGATATTGCTTACGCTATCTCACGGGGCAGATCCTATTTCAGTTTAGAAACGGTAATTAAACGCGAGGGTTCCAGAGATATTATCTTTGTTTCTGAATCCGCCCTCTATTTTTGCGCCCCACCCTCCTTCGAGAGAAGCGGCATACTCGGCTCCAACAATCGTTTGCCATGGCTTACTGGAATCAAGTTTTGTCTTGTCCTCCTCCTCTTTAAGTCTGATCTTAGAATTAATGTACGCAGGACCGGCATATATTGAAAAATTGTCATTTTTCAACCTCGCAAGTATGCGAGTATCGTAGATATATTCTTTCAACTTTCCGTCCCAACTATCTCCAAATCCAGAACCTTTGTATTTGCTTCCAAAGTACTCAAAATTGAAAGCGGGTTCAATGTTAAGATAGTCACTGACCAAATACGTATATCCGATTCCTGCGCCAAGAACAAGTCCTTGTTTGCCCTTGATCTTTAAGGAGCCAATCTCCATTCCGTACGAAGACAACGAAATATCATTCGTATGGACTCTCCCTGTACCAATAAGCGCAGAGAAGGCCAACCCGTTCTCGATAGATTGAGAAATGTTTACGGTTTGTTGATTCTTTTTGTAGATTATTTTTCCTATAGTTTCGCCTGGTTCCAAGTCTTGATGTAAATCAAGTGTCTTTTTTGACCACTCGGTGACTCCTTCAACTTTTACTTCCGATGTCGCGTCACCCGCAAAAACTGCCGATGAAACAACAAAGGCTAGCAAAATTAGCACAACAGATAGAATTTTTTTCATTCTGTCTCCTTTTCACGTTTTTTATTTATGTTTCTTAAGTTTTAACTTTACCTATTTCAACTGAATTTGTAAGGAACAATCTTTTTAGTTCATACATCACCTCCTTTTCTAAAAATTTTCCGTTTGTAACAATAACAAGGTTTTTTAACTTGGTCAAGGGCTTGTACTAGTCCGTAACTCCCAGCACTCCCATTTTTATCAAGGTCAAATTATCGAGGTTCAACCTCGATAATTTGGCTTGCATACTGTACTGCGCGGGTAGCGCGAGCAGACATCGGGAAGTCTTTTATATAAACAAACGCGCGAGACGGAGATTTTCGTAACTATATTTGCCTTTTAATTTCTTGTACACTGGCGAAAGTTTTGTGTCTTCCAGAGATTTGAACGCCGCTTTAATAATTTTGAGGTCATCTGATTTTGGCGTGTACGGTTTTAGGTCTATGTCATAGTTTCCTTCTTTTAATTTCTCCAAATGAGAAATGATCGTCCCCACAGTCATTCCGCGTTCTTTTGCTATATCTTTTAGACTTTTCCCCTCTTTTAAAAGAGCAAGGGTCTTTTCATGCGTTGGAATCTTGGGCGCTATATCCTTAGAGCCGGATACTTTATTTCTTTCAATCTCTTCCATATCGTTGGTTCCGCCGCTACACAATATAAAGTCCTTGTGCATTTCATCAAAATCATCGGGACTAAACCTTTGAATTATCTTAGACCATTTAGATGATTCGCGAATAAGCCATTTGTTAAGCTCTAATACATAAGGGTCAATAGCGAGCGCCATACTGTTTAATCCAAGCAAAGTAAGCCCTTCAAGGCGCCTCAAACGTGAAAGCGCCACGTAACCTTGCCCTGGCACAAATGATTTTGACAGGTCAATTTCGGCGGCATCAAGGCTCATCCCTTGACTTTTATGCACCGTAATCGCCCACGCGAGCCGAAGCGGCAACTGCTCCGCTGAAGCAAGTACTTTGCCGTCATCTTCCACTTTCCACGTGGCATAGGTTACGTAAATTTTTTTTCCAGAATACGTTTCCACGACCGGCATGCCTTCTTCAAAGGTGGTAATCCGCCCAAGCGTGCCGTTGACGTAACCTTCTTCAAAATTATTCTTCACGAACATTACAACCGAGTCTTTTTTGAGTCTCAAATTTTCGGGCGCTAAAATGCTTTTGCGAAGCGAAGCGGTCAGATTTGCTTTTCCCCTCGTATTCATCGCGTATTCAACCAAACTGCCGGGAAGTTTTTCAAGTTCCGCTTCGTTTACGGCGTCAACGTCAAAATTGTGCGTGTACAGACGCGTTGGCACGTTCAGCCTGCTGGCTTCAGTATCTTTCTCACCTTCGTTCGTCGACACGTTCAGCCTGCTGGCTTCAGTATCTTTCTCACCTTC
>JAGLPS010000026.1 GCA_023137185.1 Minisyncoccota bacterium | reverse complement strand
ACCTCGTGATTGAAGCGTTTGCCAACCTCCCCCATCTTAAACTTTCAATTATGGGACCCTCCGCGTACAAAAAAGACTTTGAGGATATATACACGCACGAGCTCGCTCTTCCCAACATCACCCGTTACAACCGCCCTAGGATTCAAAAAGACGGTAGTATAACAAGCGATGGAATAGATCTTATTGATATTTTCAATCAGTGCGGCGCGATTATTTATGTTTCGGCTTCCGAGGGCGGAGGGGGTGCAACAGTGCACGCAATGCAAGCAGGCCTCTTCCCTATTGTGAGCCCAAATACGGGAATTAACGAAAGTGTCCCAAGCGCAGTTTTAAAAGATCCAACCGTAGAGAATATCCGTCAGGCAGTAGAAGATTTCTCACGACTCCCAGCAGAAAAAATAAAAGAACTTTCAAGAGAAGTATGGGAGTTTGCTAGAAAAAACCATACAAAAAAATCATTCACTGATGCTTGGGAGAACTTTATTGATAACATAATGAAATTGCCATCCCATTAGAGACTCCTAAATTATGAACTCATTTTCTATCAACACTGTAGCAGATATATATACCTCTCGTGGTACAAATACACCTGTCTCTAACGGGACAGATAACTTTCCTCTCATTTCAGTCATTATCCCCGCTCACAACTCTTCGGAAACCATAGGTAGAGCTATCAAAAGCGTTCTTCACCAAACATATCCAAATATTGAAATTGTCATTATTGACGACAACAGTATCGATAATACAAAAGAGGTTGTAGAAACATTTACTCGCAACCATTCCAATATTTATTATTACGCGCTCCCCTTTGATGACCCGCGCAGATTTAACAAACACGGAAAAAACATAAACGCTGGTTGGATGGCGCGAAATTTTGGGTTTACCAAAATCAAGGGCGAGTGGATAACATTTCAGGACGCGGACGACGCTTCTCTTCTTAACCGCATTGAAGCGCAGTATAATCTGGCACAAAAATATAATTCAAACCATATATGCGTTGATTGGCAAGGGCTTGACGAAACAATTATTGACACGAAACTTGACTGCGATAAAATTTTTGCTGAACATCCTAATATAATAATTTCTCCTAAAGAAATTATGACATTTGTAAAAAAGACAAAAGGAATCGCGATGTCTCTGTTTGGGCGTTTTATTCCATTTGAAATAAAACGGATGAAATTTATCAATAAACTGTTTTTCGCTTCTCTAGACCCTTATCCGTGCGCGAGCAACAGTCCTCTTTTCAAACGCGAGGTCATTGAAAAGGTAAAATTCAGACCAAGAGACAAGCGAATCTGGCCAACGTTCGTAGGACGCGGCGCCGACCGAGATTTTAATTTTCAGGTAGCCGAAACATTCAAAACCAGTTACGCTTTTAAATTGCCACTCTATTTATGGAACAGGGGCGAAAATAAGGAGTATAGAGAATACGACAAATATATTATTTAGAATTTCTTTATGGAAAAATACAAATCCCGTTAGAAGTCGTGGGTATATGTATTTTCTGATAAGCAAAAAATAAAAGCCGATTCGTTAAATTAACGGGGAGTTTGTAAAAAAAGAATTTTAAGACACAATATAATGACAAAAGTTATTCAATCAAACATAGCGAGCTTTATAAACCAAAAATATTTAGAAGATAGCTTAAAATTCTTTTTATATGACTTCTAACGGGATGAAATTCAGCATTGTTACCCCAACATTCAATAGCGAAAAATATCTTCGCGAAACGATTGAAAGCGTACTTTCTCAAAAAGGAGATTTTGAAATTGAATATATTATTCAGGACGGCGGTTCAGAAGATAAGACATTAGATATTATTAAATTTTATGAAGAAAAACTTTTATCCGGCGTTTACCCCATTCGGTGCAAAAATATAACTTTCAAGTGGTTCTCCAATAAAGATGACGGAATGTATGACGCTATAAATAAAGGATTCGCGCGCGCCACAGGCAAAATCTACGCGTGGTTAAATTCTGATGACTTGTATATGCCAAACGCGCTTGAAAAAATCAGGAAGGTATTTGAAAAATTTCCAGAAATTGAGTGGCTTAAAGGAATCACTTCATACATAGAAGGAGACTCGGAAATACCTGAAACTGGGAGCTGTTATATCTACAATCAGAACTGGATTCGCAAAGGCGTATACGGAATAAACGCCTACTTCATTCATCAGGACAGCGTATTCTGGAGAAGAAAGCTGTGGGAAAAAGTCGGCGGTATAGATACGCAGTATAGGCTTGCGGGCGACTACTATCTGTGGTTAGAATTTTCAAAGCACGCGCCTTTATGGTCAGTAAACACACCCGTAAGTTATTTCAGAAAATGGGAAGGACAACAAACATACAGTATGAAAGAATACAGGAAAGAGCAAAAATCCATACTGGGACGAAAGGAAGCCGGAAATATTATAATTAGATTGTTTTTTTGGCTGCGTCCTAAATTCCGAAATCCCTCCTCTAATCTTTTCCTTAATGTCCTATATAGAATTTTATTCCACGGAAGAAACAAGCGCTATATTGATTTAGACGAAGAAAATAATCCTATTATCAAAGAAACGTTCGCATATAAAGTATGACAAAAAAACAATTACGAGAATCGCTGAAGAAAATACCGATATTTAAAATTTGGGCAATATCCTTTCGTATCCTCAAAGATAAGTACGGAATAATTACAAAATTCAAACTGCTTGCCAATTTCTTTTCGGATTACCGACAATACAGGAAGGTAAATAAAAACAATAAATTCTCCCTTGAAACGAAAAATTTATATCCTCGTATTTTTGACAAGACAGAAGACACCCCGCTTGATCCTGTGTATTTTTATCAAAACACGTGGTGCGCAAGAAAGATATTTGAGAACAAGCCAGCACACCATTATGATATAGGATCTGACGCAAAGTTTGTTGGGCTTATTTCACAATTCACTCCTACGACAATGGTTGATATTCGTCCCATTCCCCTATTTTTGGAAGGAATATCTTTTGTTAAAGGAGATGCCCTCCATCTTCCATTTAAAGACAGTGCGGTTGCGTCATTAAGCTCTATATGCGTAATAGAGCATATAGGACTGGGAAGATACGGCGATTCTCTTGATTCGTTCGGTTCTGAAAAAGCGGCAAAAGAGTTTGCGCGAGTACTTGCGGAAGGTGGAAATCTATACATATCGGTTCCAGTAGACACAAACAACACCACGTACTTTAACGCCCATAGAGCTTTTACCAGAGACTATGTGATTGAGCTTTTTTCACCTTTGCGGCTCATTGAGGAACGCTACATCTATGGTGATAAAATGTGCGGCACATACGATAGAAACAAAGGTTTTGGAACAGGACTTTACTACTTCAAAAAGTAATAACCTGTCCCGTACGAAATCATTT
>JAGLPS010000025.1 GCA_023137185.1 Minisyncoccota bacterium | reverse complement strand
AGCTTTTCAACCGTGTGAGCTCGAAAAGAAAGGTGCATATGTTTTTGGTACCATCCGTACCCCATAAATAATTCGTCCGCGCCGTCGCCGGACAGCGCGACTTTCACTTTCTGCGCCGCGAATTGCGAGAGAAGCGATTGCGGAAAATCGGAAGAATCCGCGTGCGGTTCGTCAAAATAGGCAAGTGTTTCCTTTAGTATGTGAATAAGGTCTTCGTGCGCCTGCAATGTGTAGTGGTCAGAACCTATTTTTTTTGACGCTGTTTCCGCGTAGGGGAGCTCGTTTCTATAATCGCCGTAACCAAGAGAAAATGTTTTAAGGGGATAGCTGCTTAATTTTTGCGCGTAGATGCTTACCAATGTTGAATCAACACCTCCTGAAAGGAAACTTCCTATTTCCACGTCTGCGACCATTCGTTTTTTTACCGCTTTCGCGAACAAGCGTTTAATTTCTTCTTTAGCATCGTTATAGCCGATATCCAGTGGCTTGAATTTAAGCTCCCAGTATTTTTTCTTTTCTAATTTTCCGTCTTGATATAAAGCGTATTCGGCGGGAGCCAGCGTGAAAATATTTTTATACACCGTCTTCCACGGCGGAATGTACATCAACGCGAGGTAATTATCAATCGCTTCTGGGTCTATTTCTCCTTTGATTAAGCCAGAAGCAAAAATTGCTTTTATTTCAGAAGCTACAACGAGGTTGCCAGATGTGTCAAAAGCATAATACAGCGGTTTTTTCCCAAACCGGTCGCGCGCCATAAAAAGCGATTTTTTCTTATTGTCCCAGAGGGCAAACGCGAACATTCCATCTAGGAGTTTCAAACATTCAGTTCCGTGTTCCTGATACGCTTTGAGAATTACCTCCGTATCTGAATTTGTGGAAAATTTATGCCCTTTTTTCTCCAATTCCTTCTTCAACTCTTTGTAATTGTAAATTTCTCCGTTGAATGTGACTGCAATCGGGCGGGTATTGTCTTTCATTGGCTGGTGTCCTCCCGAAATATCAATAATTGAAAGGCGGGTTTGTCCAAGCGCACAATGGGGGAATTTCAAAAAGCCTTTGTCATCAGGTCCTCTGTGAGATAGGGAAGCAAGCGTGGCATCAAATCCGTTTGAAGAAAGAGTTTTTTTTTCTTTTGTGGTAACAGAAAATATACCGCACATATTAATATTTTATAAAGTCATAAAATTTTGACTTTCTACATCTTGACCCATGTATTGGGTATCAAATCCCGAGTGTCCATCTTATCTGTAACGAACCATCTTTTTGGAACCACGACAATTTTCTGCGGGTTGTTATTTAACCAAGCTCCCCACCAACTGAAACTGGAGTTTGCGATAATATTATGTTTGCATAAGTGCATTAAGCGCAAGTCTTCATAATTTGTAACAGCGTTATTGTGGTCTACATAGACGGTGGGGAAATCAAGAATAATACTCTTTTTTGCCCAGTCCATATCATCTGAAAAAACAAAAAAATGAGGAGTCTTTACTTTTTCCGCGATTATCGCAACTGCTTGTTCGTAATATGCAGAACCGCATGTTCCGTGATGGCTGTTTGTTCTTTTGTCAGTTATATAATCGGCGCGTCTAATATGCAGACTGACGGAATTTGTTTTTTTAATTTCTTCTGCGATTTCTTTGTTTTTATCAGCCAATTCATTTTTTACTGTGAATTCTTTACGAATTATTTCTTCAATCTCTTTAAAATATTTTTCAGTTTGCCAGTATCCGTCTAAATATGCTGAATCCTTAAGAGTTAATACTTTCTGGTTAAGAGGAAAACCTCTTTCTTGGATATACAGAGATTCATTGGCAATGAGTTGATTGTATAAAAACCAAATACGCCCTTTTTTCTTTTGGTATTTTTTAAAATGCGCTATCTCCTTTGGCGTCGCGAAGGTCTCTTTAATATTGAAGTGTTCAAGGCTGTACGCGTGAAGTTTGTATGTTTCAAACCCGGAAATATCCAATTTTAGTTTTGTTTGATTGATATGGGCAAGACGTCTTCCAACCGCGTATTGAAACATCTGATTTCCCAATCCTCCAATTAATTTTACGATTACCATAATTAATCTTTTTTAAGACAACTTGCTATTACTTTTAAATCATCTTCAGACAATTCAGGGTAATTGCCACAATAAAAGCCATTATAATGCAGAAACTCCACTCCCGGTAAATGTGGAGATTCTTCTACGTATTTTCTGTAAAAAGGTTGCCGTACAATATTCCCCGCGATCATCGGTCTTACCTCTATTTTTGCCTTAGTAAAACGGGAAAGGTATTCCTTTTTTAATTCTGGAGTTTTACACAAAACTATAAAACCAAAAGGTGAAAGTCTATTTATATGACTGTGTTTTAGGGCGATTAGGTCTGGATTTTTGAGAACAAATTGTTCCAAGTACAAGTGATTTTTTTTGCGTGTTTCAATGTTTATATCCAAAAATTGAAGCTGGTAAAGTCCTAAGAATCCGGTTATTTCTGTTGGTCTAAGATTGAATCCCAAGTCATAAAATGAGTATTTGGAGTAAAATTCAGATTTAACATCGTGTCTGCCCCGCCATTTTTTTTGTTGATGAATTTCTAAATTTCTATCCCAGCCATTAGCCCGAACAATGCGTAACATCTCGGCAAACTTCTCATCATCGGTACAAACCGCGCCTCCTTCAATTGTGGACATATGATGGGCGACAAAAAAAGAAAAACTTGCTCCCAATCCAAAATTTCCTGTTTTACCTTCGGGAAGTTCGGTTCCAAGTGATTCGCAATTATCTTCAAAAAAGATTATGTCGTTTTCTTTGCAGATTTTTTTTATTTTTTCCAAATCACCCACGAAGCCCAAAGCGTTGGTAATAAAAAACGCGTTTAACTTTACATCTTTAAGCCGCTCCTCCAGATTCTTAGACATTACATTTAAGGTTTTTGTATTGCAGTCAATAGCCACAGGTTTCATTCCCATCTGGATTATTGGCATTACGTTTGTTGACCACGTCAATGCGGAAAAACCGACAGTATCTCCCTCTTTGAGTCTGTCTAGATTTTTAAGCGCTTGGAGCATTGCCAAATTCGCGCTTCCGCCGCTATTAAAGAGAACAGCTTCTTTTCGGCCTTGTTTTTTCGCGAAAGCCTTTTCAAATTCCGCGCATTTTTCTCCCATACTTAATTTGTCTGTATTTATAATAAAATCAGCTAGAGCTTTTTTTGTCTCCTGTTCGTGCAAGAACGCGTTTTTCATTAAAGGAATCATATTTTATTGGAATAATTTTTTAAAGAATTTTTTATAGTTTCTCTCTTTAAGGTAAATAAAAAATGAGCGGGGGAAACGAATAAAAAGCAATAGCGCGACAAGCGGGCAATACGGTGTTTCGGCGAGCGCTTTCATATGCCCCCGAAAATACTGCCGAAATCTACCAAAAGGAAACATATGATTCCTTGGGTTCTTAATGGTAACTCTTTTTGCTCTATCTGACCTGTCATCTTTGAGCGCGTTTGGACTTGTAATACCTCCTGGCCGTTTTTTAAACAAAATTTTGCCATCGATATATACGCTAAAATGGCTTATAATAACTAGACCAAAGTGATAATCTGTTCCCCATTCTTTTCTCATTGGATATATTTCCCACGCTTTTTTTATTATGGGAGTTTTGAAAAGGCAATACATAAGGTGGCATTTTCCAAGCACTTCTGGTTGAAGCACATAACGCGCCACTTGCGCGAAGTTAGGCTTTCCAGAAAAGATGTCAATGTTTGTGAGTTCCCGCACGTTTCTTCCGTACGAATCTGTGTCCGCAACAACCGTCATAGCGGCGTCAACCCCTCTTTTTTCTATATTTTCAACGCATGTCTTTATAAAATCTTTTTCCCACATATCATCTTGAGAAGCCAGCATAAAATATAGGGCGTCCGCTTTTTCAAGAGTGAACTTAAAATTTGGAAACATTCCGAGATTCTTTTTTTGCCTGTAATATATTATTCTTCTGTCTTTGTTTGCGTATTCAAGGCAAATTTCGGAAGTCTTATCGGTAGACATATCGTCAGAAATAAAAAGCGTAAAATCAGAAAAAGATTGATTAAGTAGAGATTCTATAGCTTGCCTTATAAAACGCTCCCCGTTATATACTGCCATTCCTATAAATACTTTCGCCATAATTTACTTAACTTTCTTTAAATAGCCATTTACATTGAAAGTCGCGTTCTTTCCAAACATATCACAATATGCGCGGTCTACAACGAAGCCTTTATTTTCCTTAAGGAATTCATCAACGGCTCTCAATGGACCACCGTTAAGCCCTTTTTCTTTTGCAAGTTCGTTTACAACACCATCTTCCACTATAAAATAAGATCCATACGTTACTAGCGGAGAAAATTTACGCAATGCTCCGATCGTATCTTCGTACGTGTGGGATCCGTCTTCTATAATAAGTATTTTTGAGAACCCCCTCGCTTCATTTAGGTTGTAATTTTGCCAGCCCTCTGTAAAAAATTTGACTCTTGAATGTCTTGATACGATTTCCGCTCGTTGATTTTTTATATCAATTGTATGAATAAAGCCATGTCCGATTGTGTCCATTAGGTCTGCCATATAAAGAGCCCCGCCCCCTTTATTGGTTCCTATATCAATCACTAAGTCGGGTTTCATTTCAGAAATAATCATTTGGTATATTACGTAGTCAAAAGGGCACTTGATAGCTTGAATGCCTCTATATGTAACCTTCAAATGCCCCGTATAAACAGAATTTGTATCAAAGTGTACTTGCTTATCTTTTGAAACAAATCTCAACTGCTTTTTGAGAAAGCGGTAGATTATGAATAGTTTATCGGGTAAAAATTTTTTTAAGATTTTTTTCATTTCCAGTGATTTTATTTTGCCGAGCGAGTATTCCGCGAAAGCTTCCGAGTTTTCATAGCGTCCGAGCCTGCCTGCCGGCATAGGCAGGCCTGCTTGCGGTAGGCAGGTCGAAATCAAACTATAGGTTAATGCGCGGTCTTTGCTGCAGAGACCTATATAGCCAAGAATTTTTGCATTCTATTTTCTTAAATTATACATCTTATGAAAATAAGTTTCTTTTTCCTTGAGAAGAGTACGGGGATTTCCCTCCTCAACAATTTTTCCTTTTTCTACCACAAAAAGTTTGTCTGAATTGAGTACTGTTGAAAGTCTGTGCGCGATTACCAAAATCGTCATACCCCCCTTAAGGTTTTCTATTGCTGTTTGTATGCGCTGTTCGGATTCGTTATCAAGCGAGCTTGTCGCCTCGTCCAATAACAACACTTTCGGCTTGCGTGCCAAAGCTCTCGCAAGCGCGACACGCTGTCTTTGTCCCGCGGAAAGCAATACGCCCCTTTCTCCCACAGTGGTGTCAAACTTATCTGGCAGTGTATTAATAAAATCATATATCTGGGCAAGTTTGGCGGCGCGAAACACGTCTTCTTTTGTCACGGAATCATCAAAAAACTTAATGTTGTTAAATATTGTATCGTTAAGCAAAAAAACGTCTTGGGAAACATACGATAGATTTTTTCGCCAATCTGGTATGTCAATTGAGTGTATGTTTTTTCCGTCAACGAGAATTTTTCCCTCCGTAGGGCGAAGAAGACGGAGGAGGAGGTCAAAAATAGTTGTCTTTCCTGCTCCCGAAGGTCCGATAAAACCAACCATCTCACCCCTTTTTACGGTGAATGAAGTCTTGTCTATGACTTTTTTTGAGTCGTTGTAAGAAAATGATACTGAATTAAATGACAGTGTTTCCTCAAATTGAATTTTTTCTCTTGTTTTAAAGAAACGGCCTTCTTTTGCTTTATCGGCTTCCTCAAGGTAGGAAGTCATATTTTCAACGTAGGGAAGTATTACACTGATATTTTGCGTCATACTCTGAATGCTTTGTGTGTATTGGAAAATACGGTGAATAAGATACACAAGTGCGGCAAGCGCTCCAAGATTGTAAGATGTTTGATAAAACGCGAACGCGATAACCATGGTAAGAAACAATATGCCAATAGGTTGCAAGGACTCCGTTGTTATTTTTGTCAAAATTGTCAATCGCAGGTGTTTGTCTCTTAACTGTTCGAAAAAACTCTTTCCTCGTAACATTACTCTTTTCTCAGCAGAGAGTGCCTTTATGGTTTTTAATCCAATAAGGCTTTCATTTATGTGGTGGGCAATATCTACGTTTATGTGTGAAATTTGTTGTGAAAGTCCTCGCGCGAAAGAAAACAAAGGTTTGTACAAAAGAAGAATAATAGTTCCAAATATGAATGCTCCTACTGTGACTGTCTCCGAAATGTTGACGGAAAGCAGCAAATAAGCGAAAAGAGTTGCGCATATCATTAGAATTCTTGATATTGCCTGAAGCATTTCGCCGCTATACCGGGAGTCGATTTTAATCAGTGTCTCAAGTTTTCCAAGTTTTTGCTTCAATATGTATGGCCAATCTGCTTGTAGAGTACTCCCAAGCAGTCTCTCCATTGTTTTTTGCTCGTATCTGCTTTGAATGCGCGTTAAGATATACGTGTAAAGCACGCTTGTTATGGATTTAAGAATAAAAAGACTTACTATAAATATCAGAACAACAGGAAGTGAAAATGGTATATGTAAAATTGAAAACAGTTTTTCAATTGTTTGGGATATAAAGTCTGTTGGCGCTTCTGTGTTCTTATCAAAGAAATGGAAAAGGGGAGCGAGCGCGGTAATACCAATGCCCTCAAAAAGTCCCGCAAAAAATCCCAATGCTGCGAGTAAAAAAATACGGAGCGTATATCCATGGAATGCTTTTGGAAAAATTCGAAAAACCGAGCGTATCGTGCCTATGGGAAATGTAAATGGGTACAGTTTCATTTTTACCATTTGTTAATTCTTCCCGCGACTTTTTTTTTAAGGCGCAGATATGATGTTGCCGCTTTTTTTTCCAAATCTGGGGAAATAACTCTTAGAATTTCTTTTCCTAAGATTCTATACTGGCCACCGACCTTGTTCGCTTTAATCAAGCCCTTTTTCAAAAGGCGTTTTATAGTGCTATCGCTTATTCTAAGAAGTTGCCGTGTTTCTTCTGTCGTGTATACGGCATTAGGTTTGATTTCTTCATTCATAAAACTGATTGTACCCTAAAACCCAAAAGTGTCAATAAGTGTCAATTGGTATCATAGATATTTTGCTAAAACCGTAGCAAAGTTATAAAGATTGCGTGTTTTTGTACCACTTATATGTCGCTGCGATGCCATCTTTTAAAGCTGTTTTATATTTCCATCCTAATGAATTAATTTTTGATACATCAAGCAGTTTTCTCGGCGTGCCGTCAGGTTTGCTTTGGTCCCAGATAATCTCTCCTGAAAAACCAACCGCCTCTCGTATAAATTCCGCGAGCTCTTTTATTGAAATGTCTTCTCCAGTACCGATGTTTAATATGTCAGGTTCGTCATAATTATTCATTAAGAAAACACAGGCGTCTGCTAGGTCGTCAACGTGGAGAAATTCGCGGCGCGCAGCACCGCTGCCCCATACCTCCACTTCTTTTTCTCCGGCGAGGCGAGCCTCATAAAATTTACGTATAAGCGCTGGAAAAACATGTCCGCTTTTGAGGTCAAAGTTGTCGTTCGGACCATAAATGTTAGTTGGCATAACCGAAATAAAATTATTTCCATACTGACGGTTATATGCTTGACACATCATAATTCCGGTAATTTTTGCGATAGCGTACATTTTGTTTGTCTCTTCTAGGGGGCCGGTGAGAAGATATTCTTCTTTAAGTGGTTGGGGAGCAAGTTTTGGATAAATGCAGGAGCTGCCAAGAAAAAGAAGTTTTTTTGCGCCTGTAAGATACGCATTGTGGATAACGTTATTTTGAATTGCCAGATTTTCGTAAATAAATGACGCGGGATATGCGTTGTTCGCAAGAATACCTCCGACTTTTGCCGCCGCGACAAAAACATATTCTGGTTTTTCTTTTTCAAAAAATGTGCGCGTTGCTTTTTGGTTAAGCAAATCAAGCTCGTCACGGGTTCGCAAAATGAGATTATCGTACTTTTCTTTTTGGAGGGTTCGGGTAATTGCGGAACCTACAAGTCCGCGGTGTCCAGCTACATAAATTTTTGAATTTTTATTCATCCCGTACAAAACCCCGACATGTCTCTCCCAGAGTTGAGACGTCACGGGGCAAGAAATTAATTAATAAATGTTCTATCGTGCATACTTGTCCCGTACTTAAATCCTATCAGGATTTACAGTTCGGGATAGGACGCGGACAATAAAGACCGCATTTCCTAATGATAAATTTCTAGTAATTTCGACTTGTATACATAATAACGTTTACTTGCTGCGTTCGCGATTTCGTACGGGATTCATACCTATATATTTTTTTTACTCTCTTCTTCAAAATCAGCTTCGGCCATTAACCGAGCAAGTTCTTTGAATTTTGTTTTAGGTTTCCATCCGAGTTTTTTCTTCGCCTTTGAATAATCTCCTAAAAGAATATCAACCTCTGCCGGTCTGAAATATTTCGAGTCTATTTCTATAATGGTCTTTCCAGTTTTTTTATCAATACCCTTTTCATTGAGGCCTTTTCCTTTCCATACAATGTTTATATCGAGACACTTGCCTACTTCTTCCACAAACTCCCGCACGCTATGGGTTTCATTGGTGGCTAAAATAAAATCGTCCGGTTTCTTATGTTGAAGGATAAGCCACATTCCATAGACATAATCTTTCGCGTATCCCCAGTCTCGTTTGGCGTCAAGATTTCCTAAATAAAGTTTTTTATCCTTTCCCAGTTTTATGCGTGAAAGTCCGCGTGTAATTTTTTTTGTCACGAATGTTTCGCCGCGGTGCGGGGATTCATGATTAAACAAAATACCGTTTGAGGCAAACATTCCGTAAGACTCCCGATAGTTTTTTGTTATCCAATAAGCGTACACTTTAGCGCAACCATAAGGGGACCGTGGATAGAATGGGGTTGTTTCTTTCAGAGGAAGTTCATACGCCTTACCAAACATCTCGCTTGATGATGCTTGGTAAAAACGCGTCTTAATGCCAGTGTCTCGTATTGCGTCAAGAATTCGCAATGTTCCAAGTCCACTGACATCGCCTGTATATTCAGGAATATCAAAACTTACACGAACATGACTTTGCGCTCCAAGATGGTATATCTCGTTTGGGCTGGACTTTTCAAGAACTCGATTGATATTACTGCCGTCAGACAGGTCGCCATAATGCAAAAAAAGTTTTACACCATTTATATGCGGGTCTTTATAGAGGTGGTCAATGCGATGAGTGTTGAAAGTGCTTGCGCGCCTGATAATACCGTGAACCTCGTATCCTTTTTCAAGAAGAAGTTCTGCCAAATACGATCCGTCTTGCCCTGTAATACCTGTGATAAGAGCTTTTTTGCGAGGGGTATTTCTTTTGGAGTCTGTTTTACTCATATTTGTATATTACTGTTACACTACCAGTTTTTCTACTGAAGAAACAGGTGGGTTTGTTTTTAAACCGTTTTTATACTATCGTATACATAATTGCTTTTATGAATATCACTACCGAAAAAATACTAAAAACTACTATCTTTGTGGGTCTGTTTAGTGTTCTTTTTATTCCCTTTCTGGTTGATAAATCAATGTTTTTTCCGTTTATCACGGGAAAAGGATTTACGTTTCGGATTATTATTGAAATTATTTTTGCTGGCTGGCTTATTCTCGCGGTGTCAAAGGAAAAGTATCGCCCTAAAAAATCGCTTATTTTATTTGCAATCAGCGCTTTTCTTTTGTCTCTTGTTATATCCACTGTATTTTCAGAAAATCCATACAAAAGTTTTTGGAGTAATTTTGAAAGAATGGAAGGCTTGATTACCCACATCCATCTCTTTTTGTACTTTGTTGTTGCTGGTGTGATGCTCAACACGGAAAAACTTTGGACTCGATTTTTTAATACTTCTCTTTTTGCCAATGCGATAATGATGGGGTACGCGCTACTGCAGCTTGCGGGAAAATTTGAAATAAACCAAGGAGGTGTTCGAGTTGACGGAACGCTTGGAAACGCGACATATCTTGCTATTTATATTGTTCTGCATATCTTTCTTATACTGTTCCTTTTCTTCCGAACAAAAAATAATTACGTCAGGATTTTTTATGGGGCACTGGTAGTTCTTAATCTCTATGTGTTATATGAGACCCAAACACGAGGGGCGATATTAGGCCTTCTTGGAGGTTTGTTGCTCTCTTCGCTTCTCATACTCTGGAAAGAAAAGAGTGATACGGTAGCAAGAAAAAGCGCGCTTGGCGTATGCGTTGCGGTAATAGTGTTAGTGGGGGGATTTGTCGCGATTAAGGATAGCGCGTTTGTAAAAGACAGTCCCACCCTTGTAAGATTCTCAAAGATTTCTGTGGAACAAGCCCAAAACCAAGCTCGCTATTATGTGTGGCCGATGGCGGTACAGGGATTTCTTGAACGACCTGTTTTTGGATGGGGGCAGGAGAGTTTTAATTATGTGTTCAATAAACATTATGATCCGCAGTTGTATAAACACGAGCAGTGGTTTGATAGAACGCATAACACTGTTCTTGACTGGTTTGTCGCGGGAGGGCTTGTAGGCCTTCTTCTCTATCTCTCGATTTTTGTTTTTGCTCTTCGTTCTCTGTGGAAAACGTCTACAATGTCAGAGCGTGACAAAAGCATACTAACCGGACTTTTTGCCGCTTATTTTTTCCATAATTTATTTGTTTTTGATAACCTGGTGAGTTATGTGATGTTTTTTTCTGTGCTTGCCTTCATTCATTCAATGACAGCGGGAGAGAAACGAGTTCTCGAATCGCGTACGCTTTCACAAACCTCCTCGCAATTCGTCGCTCCGATTATTATTGTTGCTCTTGTATGTACTTTATATTTTGCAAATGTAAGACCTATTTTTGCAAGCAAGACGCTTATTGAAGCGATTACTCCCAGAGCTGATGGAGATGTTTTAAAGAATTTAGAGGCGTTTAAGCGCGCGTTAAATTACAAAACTTTTGCTGATAGTGAAATAAGGGAATATCTTACTCAAACCACAACTCGTCTTGTTTCTATCGCCGAAGTTCCTTCTGATACAAAAGCTTCTTTCGTGAATCTTGCCCAAGAGGAGCTTGATAGACAGCTGGAGAAGACACCCGATGATACTCGCTATATTATATTTGCGGGGACGCTTGCGAATGCGATTGGAAATTATGCTCAAGCTCTTTCCTATCTTGAGCATGCGAAAGAAACTTCGCCTGGTAAACAGATAATCTATTTTGAAATGGGCACGACGTATTTGCGTATGGGGCAATTTGATAACGCGCTTGAAGTTTTTAAGACAGCCTATGAACTCGCGCCCGGTTTTGAGGAAGCCCATATTATTTACGCGATTGGTGCGTTATACGCGCGGCAAGACACGCTCGCGGAAGAGCTTTTGAATTCGTTATCGGAACAAGTCTATTATTTTGATGAACGCGTTTTTAGAGCCTACGCCGATAGAGGGGATCACCAAGCGCTGCTGTCAATAATTGCGAAACGTATTGAATTACAGCCGCAAAATGCGAGTTATCGTCTTACTCGCGCCGCAATATATCTTAATCTTGGAAATCGTTCGCAGGCAATTAAAGAACTTGAGGATGCAATTATACTTGACCCAGATTTTAAAGAACAGGGGGAGTATTACATAAGTGAGATTAGAGCAGGAAGAAATCCCTAGGATAGTCAGTAGTTTGTAGTGAATAGTGAGTAGCAGAGGAATTATTTTTTTGTTTTTTGTGCTACAAACCACCGGCTACAAAGTTTCTGTCCATCCAAAATTTGCGTTTTTTATCAACTTATGCTACAATAAATTTTGTGAGTGTTGACGAAAGTTGTTAGCTCTAAATATAAAATGTCTACGCAAATCCCGCCGAAAGGCGGGATTTGCGTTTACCCCCACGCCAACTTTGGCATTGTCGCAGTATTTTCAGGAATAATGTAATTGTAAAAAGTATGGCTATACTTTCCGATGTTATGAATACATCGGCTTAGGCGACAAAATACTATGCCAAAGTTGGCGTGGGGGTTTGTTGCGTTCTAATTCTTTCTCATGATATCGTATACATATGTTCGTGCCTACCCACGACGAGCGGACGCACTCACATTTTTAGACATTTGGAGCTCGCCTCCGCTCGTCATGAATGGGCATTGTATGTTTAAGATTCAGGAATATATTTCTTTCCGTGATTTAAATACTTTTAAAGTGGGCGGCAGCGCCCGTTTTCTTGCGGATGTCGCGTCTATCAAAGAACTAGCCAAGGCAGTTTCTTTCGCGAAAGAAAGAAAACTGCCGATTTTTGTTTTAGGCGAAGGGTCAAACATTCTCGTTTCTGATGAAGGATTCTTTGGATTTGTTGTAAAAATGAATATCAAAGGGAAACGGTTTAATTTTGTTCCCAACGGCGCGCGGGCAACTGTTTCCCCCGGAGAAAATTGGGATGATTTTGTTGAGGAGGCAGTTCAAAAAAATTTATATGGAATTGAAAATCTTTCGGGGATTCCGGGAAGTGTTGGAGCCGCGGTGGCGCAAAATATAGGAGCATACGGGACAGAAGTCAAAGAGACCATTGAATCAGTAACTGTTTTTGACACAGACTCAATGGAAGAAAAAACTTTGTCTCTGTCAGATTGTCAATTTGGATATCGCAGCAGTTACTTTAAATCAGAGGCGGGGAAGAATCTAATCGTTACTTCGGTTACGTTTGCACTTTGGAAAAAAGGCGGAGTGGATATTGAGTATCAAGACCTTAAAAAATTTTTTCGGGAAAAAAACACTCCGTCTTTGTACACAGTGCGACAAGCGGTATTAGAGATACGAAAAAATAAACTCCCTGACCTCTCACAAGTAGGCACTGCCGGCTCCTTTTTTAAAAATCTTGTTGTAACTAATAAAAAATACAAAACACTTCGCAAAAAAATACCCAACCTTCCGGGATTCTCTCTTGAATCCGGAGAAATTAAAATTCCTTTGGCGTGGATTATAGATAATCTGCTTCATCTTAAAGGTGTATCCAAAGAAAATGTTGCTGTGTATGACAAACAGGCCATAGTACTTGTGAATCTCCATAATGCTTCTGCGAAAGAAATTTACAATTACGCAAAAAAAATTCAGAAACAGCTTAAAGATGTGGTTGGTGTTTCTCCTGAATTTGAAGTATGCTTTGTCGGAGAATTTTAAAATTCATTTTAGTAATAATAAAGTTTGCCGTCCGCTTCCAATAAGTTTGCTTTGTTAAAAGTTTTTATGGCGTCTCTTGTTCATCAAAATTAAATTCAAAAAAGTTTTTTTGAAAAAACTTTTTTGGGAAGCCTGCCCCGTTAGAAGTCCAGCTTCCAACAAAGAAAGTATAAAAATATATTTACCGAAAAAACAACAGAAGAAAATATTTTTTATGATGAAGACTTTCTAACGGGGTTATCCACATTTATAATTTAAAAACATTGTATTCGTATTTATTATGTACGATAATAAAAATAGGTCGTAATAAATTTTATTTTTTGAAAAATTCAAAATAAAATTTTTACAGGAACGCGTAATGCGTAATCAGTCTCTATAAAGGACTGGTAATCTTAAAAAGATGGCAAAGAAAAAGAAAGTAAAAGCTTCTAAGAAGCGAAAGGTGACAAAGAAAAAAGCTACCAAGAAAAAAGCTACCAAGAAGAAAACGACCAAAAAACGAAAGGTAACAAAGAAAAAGAAGCGATAGTCTTCTTTTGGTGAGTCACCTTGCAACCCCCACCTCTGGTGGGGGTTGCCTTTTATCCCGCATCATTTTGAATATTTGCTGTAAAATTATTACACCACATTTGGAAGCTCCCATTTGGAAGCCGAGCTTCCAAATGGGAGCTTCCAGAAGCTGCTTTTGTTTTTCCACTCTAAAAGCTATCCACCTAAAAGCTGTTTTTTGGGGTTTACCCCGTAGTGAATTTTGGCATAGCATTTAGAGTGCGCCCCGCCTTAGTTTGCCAAAGCAAACTAAGGCGGGGCAATGCCAAAATCTACTACAGGGTGAAGTAGAAGAGAGAAAATCTTTATGTTACAGTGCTGTTATGTTTTCTCTTAAGAATCTTTTCATAAATACTACACAGGAGTCTTTAAAGCCTCTGTATAAAACTGTCATAGAAATAAACGCTCTTGAAGAAAAATTTAGTTCCCTTTCTTCTGAAGAATTACGCGCAAAAACTCAGGAATTTAAAGAGCGTACTAAAAAAGGCGAAACACTCGATGCCATTTTACCCGAGACGTTTGCAGCAGTTCGAGAAGCGGCCAAACGGACGCTTGGAGAAAGGCACTTTGATGTTCAACTTATTGGCGGAATAGTGATGCACAAAGGGGGAATTGCTGAAATGAAAACTGGTGAAGGAAAAACGCTTGTAGCGACGCTTCCTGTGTACCTCAATGCCTTGTCGGAAAAAGGCGTTCATATTGTTACCGTCAACGATTATTTGTCACGTCGTGACGCAGTATGGATGGGACAAGTGTATGGCGCACTTGGAATGTCTGTCGGAGTGATCAATCACGAATCTTCTTTCTTATATGATGCTAACCACTCTGAAAAAGATGAAATTCGCGATACGCTTGGAGCGTTTAAGGTGGTGTATGAATTTCTGCGTCCGTGTACGCGGAAAGAAGCGTATATGGCGGATATTACATATGGCACTAACAGCGAGTTCGGTTTTGATTATTTGCGGGATAATTTGGAGATTGATGAAAAACGTATGCGTCAACGCGAATTTCATTACGCGATTATTGATGAAATCGACTCTATTTTGATTGATGAAGCAAGAACCCCGCTTATTATTTCCGCACCTGTTTCAGAGTCAGAAAAGCTCTACGAGCGTTTTACTTCAATAGCGTCTCAATTAAAACAAGAGGAAGATTATACTATTGATGAAAAGCACAAAAGCGCCATCCTAACTGACGCTGGTATTTCTCGCGCCGAAAAACTTTTAGGTGTTGAAAACATTTACACAGAACGGGGAATGAAATATGTCCACCATCTTGAGCTTGCCATTCGGGCGAAAGCGTTATTCCACTGTGATAAAGAATATGTTGTCAGAGACGGGGCTGTTGTTATTGTTGATGAATTTACAGGTCGTTTGCAGCCAGGACGTCGTTGGTCGGAAGGTTTGCATCAGGCGATTGAGGCAAAAGAAGGGGCGCAAATTCAGCAAGAATCGCGCACTTTTGCCTCGATTACATATCAAAATTATTTCCGAACGTATACGAAACTCTCTGGTATGACAGGCACCGCGCTTACTTCGTCTGAAGAGTTTTATAAAGTCTACGGTCTCACGACGACAGCTATTCCAACAAACGTACCCGTTGCACGCAAAGACCAAGATGACCTTATTTTTCAAACCGAGAATGGCAAATTCAAAGCTGTTGCAAAAATAGTGCATGAACTGCATAGCAAGAGTCAGCCTGTTCTTATCGGTACAGCCTCTATCGAGAAAAACGAACTTTTATCAGAATATCTTTCGCAAGAGGGAATTCCGCACGAAGTATTGAATGCGAAAAATAACGAACGGGAAGGTGAAATTATTGCTCAGGCTGGAAAGAAAGGAATGGTTACGATTGCGACGAATATGGCTGGTCGCGGCGTTGATATAAAGCTTGGGGGAAATCCTGCCACGAAAGAGCAGTATGAAGAAGTGAAAAATATCGGCGGCTTATTTGTTATTGGTACTGAACGCCACGAAGCGCAGCGAATTGATAATCAGCTTCGCGGTCGTTCGGGTCGTCAGGGAGATTTTGGAGAAACGCAATTTTTCGTGTCTCTTGAAGATACTTTAATGCGCGTCTTTGCCTCAGATATGATTAAAGGAATGATGGGTCGTTTTGGAATTCCCGAAGATGAGCCGATTCAAAACAAACTTATCACTCGCTCGCTTGAAGCTGCCCAGCGGAAAATTGAAGGTTTTAACTTTGATGCGAGAAAGCACATTCTTGAATTTGATAATGTTCTCAATCATCAACGCCAAACCGTATATTCTCGCCGAAGGAAAATTTTGACAGGGGGAAAGGGGGCGCTTCTTGAGTATCTCAAATCTTTATTTGATGTTGTTTCTCCTGAAGAAAAAAAAGTAATAGAGGAGAAAATCGAAAAGGTGAAAGAAAATGACAACTTCGCGTCGATGCTTCGCGTACTCATACTTCAAGCGGTAGATACATTTTGGGTAGACCATCTAGAAACAATGGAGTACTTGCGCGGGAGCGTTAATTTGCGGGCATACGGTCAGCGTGACCCATTGGTTGAATATAAAAAAGAAGGTCTTCGGATGTTTAAGGAGATGGAATTTTCGGTAAAAGGAGAAATCGTGCGGCTTTTGCCCAATATAAAGGAGGGGGGAACGGTAACCGCTTCGGCGCAAATAAAAGAAATGGAGAAACAAGCCGCCGCGATTACCGGCGCGGGGAAACCAACGGTTTCGGTTGCGCCTGTAAAGAAAATCGGAAGAAATGACCCTTGCCCGTGCGGAGCGAAAAAACCAGACGGGACACTAAAAAAGTATAAACATTGTCATGGAAAAAACAGTTAGGACAACCATTTGCTGACGACAAAGAATATTGGGAGAAACTAAAAGAAAAACAAATCATTTTAGACGAATCATAAATTTGAATTGACACAAAGTTTATCTAAAGATAAACTAAAGACATATGAAAAATACGATTGTTGGCTTAAAAGAGTTGAGAGAAAATCTGGAAACATACATTTCTCAAGTTAGTGGGGGGAAGTCTTTTATGATTGTAAGAAGGTCCAAACCAGTGTTCAAAATTGTTCCTCCCGAGTCGGATGACCAATGGGAGACCGTCGCCGATTTCACGAATATAAACAAAAAAGGCGTAATTGCTAAAAAAGTTTTAAGAACGTTGCGTATGTTGAATGCCTAGGCTCAAAAAACTTCTTTCCAGATTAAATAAAAAGGAAAGAAAGGTTGTAGAAATCCTTATTGAGAAAATCATCTCTTTTGATTGGAAGGCTCTGGATGTTAAGAAGTTAAAAGGGTATCAAAATATTTTTAGAGCGCGCAAGGGCAATATACGGATTATTTTTGTTAAAGATAAAGAGGATATTTTCGTTCTTTCAATAGAGAAACGCCGTGAAGATACTTATAAATTTTAAGTTCCAACAATCCCTGATGGTGTTAAAAACAACTTTTGGACACTCAGTGTCCAAAAGAAGTTCGCTATATTTATACCTCCTTGCTTAAAAAGGTGAAAACTTTCTTATCTTAGAATACTCCATATCATAGTACCATCAAATTTTTCTAGTATGATATCATCATTTGTATGACCGAAATCTTTATCAATTTTGTTGAAATAAACCTTGTCCCTCTTGGCGCGTTGGGAGTTTTTATCGCGTCTCTTATTGAAGAGGTAATTGCTCCTATTCCGTCGGCTCTTGTTGTTGCGGCTGCGGGATTCTTTCTTCTTGATGGCGGCTTGTCGCTTTCTTTTTTCAGAGACCTGTTTTTTATTATTGCGATTCCTGCGTCTGCTGGTGTCGCTATCGGCTCTTTAGTATTTTATTTTCTTGCGTACATAAGCGGAAAGCCGGTGCTTGTAAAGTGGGGAAAATGGTTTGGACTTTCGTGGAGTGACATAGAAAAAGCGCAAGAAAAATTTTCGCATACCTATACTGATGAGATAACACTTTTTGTGCTTCGTACTATACCGATTGTTCCGTCAGTCGCGATTGCCGCTTTTTGTGGCCTTATTAGGATGAATGTATGGAAATATATGGGCATCTCTTTTTTGGGAAATCTAATTAGAGCGTCACTTCTTGGTTTTCTAGGTGCGCAGGCGGGAGCGCTTTATTATACATACGCGGGTACCATAAAATGCTTTGAAGACGCTGTTTTGCTTGTTTTTGTTTTAGCAGCTGTCTTTTTTGTAGTATGGGGCGCATACCGAACTCATCTTTCTAAAAAAAGAAATACCCTGCTAGAATAGTTTAAACTTGGAAGCCGAGCTTCCAAATAAGAGCTTCCAAATAAAAGTTTCAAAAGGTGGTGTAATATACTGTTTGGTTTTGCTTCTGTACCCCTGGTTCTTAAAAAACACAGGAAGAATCTAAAAATCCTACAAGTTATGATTTTGTTATGATATTATATTTATTATGGCAGCCACTACTCATAAACTCCAGCTCTATTTTTTTACCTTATTAGTTATTGGAGTTTCCTTGCTTACGTTTTTTATTCTTCGCCCATATTTGCTTGTTCTTTTTCTCGCCGCGGTGATTACTGTTGCTTTCTACCCCGTGCACAAATGGATTTTGAGATTTGTCAAAGAGAGGAAATCTCTTGCCGCGAGTATTTCAGTTTTTCTTATTATTCTGCTTATTCTTACCCCATTTATTTTTTTTGGGACGCTTCTTTTTCAGGAAGCTGTTGACCTCTATGTAACGCTTCAGGATGGTGAAAGAGGGTCGGGAATTATTGTATCTCTTACGGAAAAGCTGACACACAGTCTAGACTCCCTTTCGTTTATCGATGCCGACACAGTGCGCAATATCGATATTAATACATATTTTGAGCGCGGATTGCTATGGGTTGTCGATAATTTTGCGCCTGTTTTCACAAGTATTTTGAGAAGTTTTTTTATTCTTTTTTTCCTTATTTTCGCGCTCTTTTATTGTCTCCGTGATGGGGAAAAATTTATAGAAAAAATAATTGCCTTAAGCCCTCTCCCTGATATTCATGACAAAAATATTATTTCTCGTTTACAACTCGCGGTAAATTCGGTCATAAACGGGTATCTTCTTATTGCAATTATCAAAGGAGTGCTCACTGGAGTTGGATTTGCCTTGTTTGGTTTTTCTCACCCTGTACTATGGGGTTTTGCTGGAATGATTCTTGCCATATTGCCGATTGTTGGAGCGCCGCTTGTTTTTATTCCTGCTCTTATCAGTCTTTTTCTCGCGGGGAAATTTCTTGTATTTACAGGTCTCCTTATCTGGACAGTCGGCATTGTAGGTCTTATAGATAATGTGCTGGCGCCATTTGTTATTGAACGAGGCGTTCACATTCATCCTTTTCTTATTCTCATTTCAATTCTTGGAGGTCTTGAAACACTTGGTCCTATTGGATTTATCGCGGGTCCTGTTATCTTAAGTCTTCTGTTCACGCTTCTTGAAGTTTATTCTCTTATTGTTAAAAAACAGAAGATTTGACGCTAATGCCTCCAAAGCTCACACAGACACATCAACCGTGGCATGTCCGTAGTATTAAGGATGCCATAAACGCCCTCTCCACGTTTGAAGGCGGTCTTTCGAATACTGAAGCGCGGAAACGAATTCAGACATTTGGTCTTAATAAACTTGGAGAGCCGAAACGGGAAGCTCTTTTCTCTGTTTTCTTGAGACAGTTTAAAAGTCCCCTTATTTATATTCTTCTTGTTTCAAGTATCATCGTCTATTTTCTTGGACAAGTAAGCGACACAATCATTATTCTTATTGTGTTATTGGTAAACGCTGTTATTGGCGCGTTTCAAGAAGGTAAGGCGCAGGAGACACTTCGTGCGCTTTCTAATTTTACGCGGACTCATGCCTCTGTATTGCGCGACGGAAAAGAATATATTGTGGAGGATACTCATCTTGTTCCCGGAGATATTGTATTACTTGGAGAGGGCGACAAAGTATCAGCGGACGCCCGTATTCTTGAGGTGAATACGCTTAAAATAAACGAGTCGGCTCTGACTGGAGAATCGGATCCGGTTGTCAAGTTTGCGGGAGATTTGAAAAATGAGAAACTTCCCACTGCTGACCAGAAAAATATGGTGTTTAAAGGCACGTTTGTCGTGTCTGGAAATGGCAAGGCGATTATTGTGGCAACGGGACTAGATACGGTTATCGGAGGAATTGCGCGCGATCTGACTGAAATGAGTTCAGAAGTTCCCTTCACTAAAGAGATAAGAAAACTGTCGCGGATAATTGGAATTGGGGTTCTTGGTATAAGTTTCAGTATTTTTCTCGCGGGAGTGTTTGCTGGAAATACGACACAGGAAATGTTTTTTGTCGCTGTCGCAATAGCGGTATCAGTGATTCCCGAAGGGCTGCCGATTGTTATTACGCTTGTGCTCGCGACAGGGGTGTATCGTATGGGAAAACAGAACGCGCTTGTTAAAAAACTCCACGCGGTTGACGCGTTGGGATACGCAAATGTGATTGCGGTTGATAAAACAGGGACGGTGACGCGGAATGAAATGATGATTGAAAAAGTCTTTGTGAGCGGAAAAGAATTTATCGTAAGCGGGGAAGGGTATGAGCCAACTGGGGGTATTTCTTTTGAAGGAAGCACCATTGACCCTCTCAATCATCCGGAGCTCTTGTTTGCCGGAAAAATCGCCTCTCTTGGCGCTACGGCGCGAGTTTCTTTTTCCGAAGAAGAGAAAAGCTGGCAAGTGGTCGGCGATCCGACTGGAGCGGCAATTATTGTATTTGGCAGAAAAGTTGGTTTTCAAAAAGATGAGCTGGAGAAAGAATCTCCGCTTGTTGTTGATATTCCGGTAACGGCTGGCTTGCCTTACCATTCTGTTATTCATGACGGAGAGCCGTCTATACTTACTGTTATTGGCGCTCCTGAAGACGTACTTACTTTGTGCGATAAAGTATGGATTGACGGAAAAGAAGAAAAACTTACTCCCAAAGAAAAGAGCGATATCCAGTCGGAAATAGAAAAAATGTCGTCTCTTGGTCTTCGCGTTCTTGGGGCCGCAGTGCGGACTCCAACCCCAAAAGGTCTTAAGGTGGAGAAAATGCCCCGTCTTGTTTTTGTATGTTTATATGGAATGAGAGATGTTTTACGAACTGCCGTTAAAGAGGCAATTTCTGAAGCGAAGGAAGGAGGAGTGAAAGTCGTTATGATTACTGGAGACCATAAGGTAACAGCTCGGGCAATTGCCCAATCTGCAGGTATTTGGAAAACGGGAGATGAAATAGTAACAGGGAAAGAGCTTGAGGAAATGAACGAAAAGGATATTGCTGCGAAAATTAAAAAAGCGACTGTTTTTGCGCGCGTGACTCCAAAACACAAACTGGCCATTATAAACGCCTACAAGAAAAACGGGGACATTATTGCGATGACTGGCGACGGAGTCAATGACGCGCTCTCTTTGGTTGCGGCTGATTTGGGTATTGCGATGGGCACAGGAACGGAAGTAACAAAGGAAGCTTCCGATATTGTGCTTCTTGACGACAACTTTAAAAGTATCGTTCTTGCAATTGAAGAAGGAAGGAGTATTTACCAAACCATAAAAAATGTCTTGCTGTATTTGTTTTCAACAGGTTTGGGAGAATTATTTACCATTATTTTCGCGTTTACTATCGCATTCCCGCTTCCCCTTCTTCCAACTCAAATTCTGTGGCTCAATTTAGTAACTGATGGGTTTCTTGTTCTCGCGATTGCGATGGAACCTAAAACAAAAATAAACAGGGAAAGAGCTGTAAAAAACCGAGTTCTTGTGGACCCAATGATGATATGTCGAATGCTTGTTATGGGTCTTACAATGGCATTTGGAACACTGTATCTTTTTGGACAGGTTTATGAAGGAGACATTGTAAAAGCGTGGACTCTTGCGCTGACAGCTCTTTCTGTGTTTCAGTGGGTTAACGCGTGGAACTGTCGTTCGGAAACGGTGTCTGTGTTTAAAATGAATCCTTTCTCAAACAGATATTTAGTCGGCGCGGTTTCCATTGTCTTCATACTGCAACTGTTCGCAATTTATCATCCTGCGATGCAGGCGCTTCTCCACACAACCGCGCTTTCATTCGCGGAATGGATTGCGATTATCGTAGTCTCAAGTTCTCTTATCGCGACGGAAGAAGCGCGTAAATTTGGTTTTTCATTTTTTAAATCGGTTCGGAACACTGCGCCAGCGTCTGCGCGTTAAGCTTGCCCCCACGCCAACTTAGTCATTGTTGCAGTATTTTTAGAAGTACGGTAGTAACACTGCATTACAACCGTCATTGGAATATATGAATAACGCTATTGAGGCAACAAAATACTATACCGAAACAGTTGTGGGGGGGTGTGCCCTGTAGTGAGTTTTGGCATAGCGCTTTAGTGTGCCCCACGGCAATCAGATTGCCGCGGGGCAATGCCAAAATCTACTACGGGGTTGCCCCATATCGCTCTTCCATTTATAATATGCCCAGTATGTCACTCATAGTAAAATTAGTCGGAACCGCGTTAGCGGTTTTTGTGTCTGCTCACATAATTCCGGGCATTAGCGTTAGCGATTTTTACGTTGCCCTGCTCGTATCTCTTTTGCTTGGGCTTATCAATGTGTTAATCAGACCCATTCTCATTATTCTCACGCTTCCGATTAACATTATTACGCTGGGACTTTTCAGTTTCATTATTAACGCGTTTCTCTTCTGGTCTGTGGCCGCGCTTGTCACGGGTTTTTCAGTCGATGGTTTTCTTCCCGCGCTTGTCGGATCGTTGTTTGTTTCAGCGGTAGGTTTTCTGCTCCATAAAAATCTTTTGCGTAACGAGGAGTAATAAATATGGATAAAAATCCCGTGATAGCAGTTCATAACGGCCGTTTTCATACTGATGATGTCTTTGCCGTGGCAACAATAGCTCTTATTGAAGGGGATGTGAAGATAATTCGTACCAGAGATGAAGAAAATTTTAAGACCGCCGATTATGCAATTGATGTAGGGTGTGAATATGACCCTTCCCGTAAACGCTTTGACCATCATCAGCAAGGCGGCGCGGGGACGCGCGAAAGCGGCACCCCGTACGCGTCTTTCGGTCTTGTTTGGAAAACGTACGGGAAGACGCTTTGCGGTACGGACGAAGCTGCGGCAATTATAGAAAAAAAACTTGTTGAGCCGATTGATATGCTTGATAACGGGGTTCCTATATATGAACATCCGCTCAAAGTGTATCCATACGCGATTCAGGATATTATTTTTTCTTTCGGTGCGACATGGAAAGATGAAAAATTTGATTTTGATTCCGCGTTTCTCCCTGCGCTTGAAATGGCAAAACAAATACTTAGTCAAGAAATTAGAATGGCGAAAGCCACTGTTGAAGGACTGCGGATTTTTGATTTCATATATCAGCGGGCAGAGGATAAACGAATTCTTATACTGGATAAACATTATCCCTATGACGATGTGATGAAAAAGTATCCAGATACGCTTTTTATTGTCCGCCCTTCTCCGCAAAGCGGTGATTGGAAAGCGGAAACGGTTACCGAAAACCTTAAAGATTTTGTGTCGCGCAAGATGTTTCCCCAAAATTGGGCGGGGAAGCAAGACGAGAAACTCATTGCAGAAACAGGAGTTTCTGATGCGGTGTTTTGTCATAATGGTCGTTTTCTTGTAATTGCGAAAACAAAAGAGGGGGCTCTCGCGCTTGCAAAGCTCGCGCTTTAAACTTTAAGTATTTTTCACTTTAGACTTTAGACTTTAGACTTTTTAGATCTCTTTCTTCTTAAACTTGAAACTTTTAGACTTTAAACTTTCTTAAACCTCTTTCTCTTTAAACTTTTAAACTTTAAACATTTTCTTTTTAGACTTTAGACTTTTGACCTGATAGACTACTCTCTATGGCTTTTGTTGATGAAATTAAGGTTTTTATGCAAGCAGGTCGCGGAGGCGACGGGGTGGTTCGCTGGCTGCATGAAAAAGGAAAAGAATTTGGAGGTCCTGCCGGCGGAAACGGAGGAAAAGGCGGAGATGTGTATGCTCGCGCGATACGAGATTTAAGTATTCTTGCCCGTTACAGACACAAAACCAAGTTTCAGGCGGAAAATGGGGAAGCAGGAAAAAAGAGAGTAATGCATGGAAAAGGCGGAGAAGATTTGATTATCGACGTTCCTGTTGGAACAGTAATTACGAATTTTAATACCGGAAAGAAACACAATTTAGTGAAAGAAGAAGAAACTGCCCTTCTTCTCAAAGGAGGGAATGGAGGTTTTGGGAACGACCATTTCAAATCATCAACAAATGTTTGTCCTCAAGAATGGACGCAAGGAGAGAAAAGCGAGTGCGCCGATTTTCTTATTGAACTTGAGCTTATCGCGGACGCGGGTTTTATTGGACTGCCTAGCGCTGGAAAATCCTCGCTTCTAAACACCTTAACCCATGCTCACGCGAAAATCGGAGCATATTCGTTTACTACGCTTTCGCCAAACCTTGGCGATTTCTACGGATTTATTCTCGCAGATATTCCGGGATTGATTGAGGGGGCGTCATCGGGAAAAGGTTTGGGATTTTCTTTCTTGCGCCATATTAAACGCACGAAAATTGTTCTCCATTGTGTTTCTCTTGAGAATGAGGACGCGCAATTAGCTTACAGAACGGTACAGGAAGAATTTAAAAAATATGGAAACGACCTTGCTAATAAAAAAGAGATAATAATACTTACCAAGTCAGACATTGCTAGTGCTTCTGTGTCGGAAAAAACGCTTCAAGAGATGAAAAAACTCCGCGAGGATGTTTTTGTTGTCTCTATTCATAATCCTGATTCCATAAAACAGTTTCGGGACTTTTTAATACAAACTTTAAGAAACATAAATACAGATATATAAAATAGGTGTATAAATACAAGTATATAAACGAATGTAAGCGTATAAATATATATTACACCACATTTCAAGGCTCCCATTTGGAAGCCGAGCTTCCAAGTAAGCTTCCAAGTACTTCCAAGTAGAACAGGTTGAAAATTTAAATGCAGAATTCTATTTCTAATCTATCAATAATTTTTGCATTTCTTTTTCCTCTTTTTTTCTTTCAAGCATTTGCGGGAGGGAGTCACGCGCGAATTCTGAATACTCATCTCTGGAGCCAAATTGTTCCAGTATAATATCTTTCTCACAAATAGATTCTCCTTGAAAACCAGCCTTAGTGTACTCATCCCAGCTAGATTTCACCAACTTGGAAGCTCGGCTTCCAAGTTGGTGAACCTTATTATTTAAATTTACATATGCGCTAAGGTGGAGTAGATATTCGTTGGAATCTATATGTGATGCTTTAAATTTTCCTTGAAAAAGAACTCCTGTTCTTTGGTATTTTGCATTGAAGTATTTTGTATAGCCTGTACCAATTCGGTGCATAAATTTTTCCACCCCCTGTTCTACTTTTGGCTCAAGGACAAAATGGTAATGGTTAGGATTGAGACAGTATGCTACAAAATTAACCAATGGTTTTTTTGGTTTCTTTTGTATTTCCTTAAGGAAAGATTGTTCGTAAATGCTCCCTACCGGGTCTTTTGTGTTAAAATTTTCCATACTTTGAAAAAAGCGAAGTAAGTCATTTTTCTCCTTAAAAATAGCGCGTTTATCTGTGCCGCGATTATAAATATGGTAGAATTCTCCTAACGAGAAAGTTATTTTTCGCATAAGAATTATATTATACCATATTTTAAAGCTCCCATTTGGAAGCCGAGCTTCCAAGTAGAGCTTCCAAGTATGAGTGCGATGGTATTTGAGAACTAATTAAATTATTTTTTTTAAATTACTTTTAAATTACTTTTATGAAATATATGCCAACAATTGGATTGGAAATTCATGCGGAGCTTAAGACAAAGACAAAAATGTTCTGTCACTCAAAAAATGACAGTGAAGAAAAGAAGCCAAACGTAAATGTATGCCCTATATGTATGGGGCATCCAGGGACACTTCCGGTGATAAATAAGGAAGCGGTCAAGCACGTGCTAAAAGTTGGTGTTGCCGTTGGAGGAGAACTTGCTAATTTCACGGAATTTGATAGAAAAAACTACTTTTATCCGGATATTCCGAAAGGTTACCAAATAAGTCAGTACAAGTTTCCTCTTGTGAAAGGAGGGACATTACATAACATACAGCTGACACGCATTCATCTTGAAGAAGACACTGGACGCTCAATCCACAAAGGTAGTGAAAGCCTTGTTGATTTCAATCGCGCTGGTGTGCCGCTGATGGAGTTAGTAACCGAGCCAGTCATTGCAAACGCACAGATGGCGGTTGCTTTCGCGAAAGAATTACAGCTTCTTCTGCAGTATCTCAACGTGAGTGACGCAAATATGGAAAAAGGAGAAATGCGTGTTGAAGCCAACGTAAGCGTGAGTCCGAAGTCTAAAATCAAAAGTCAAAAGTTAGGAACGAAAGTGGAAGTTAAAAATCTCAACTCTTTCAAATCGGTTGAACGGGCGATTGAATATGAAATAAAACGGCAAACGAGCCTTCTAGAAAAAGGGGAGAAGGTAGCGCAAGAAACAAGAGGGTGGGACGAAAACAAAGAAATTACATTTTCTCAAAGACAAAAAGAAGAGTCTCATGATTACCGATACTTTCCCGACCCAGACTTGCCAAAACTTTTTATTTCAGAAATTCCAGAATTCAAATACGATGTTTTAGCAAAAGAACTCTCGGAACTTCCGTGGAAAAAACGAGAACGTTTGATACATACTTTTAAGATACGTCCGCAAGACGCGGAAACGTACATAAGAATTCCTGTCTACGGAAAATTTTTTGATAGCGTCATACAAAATATTGCGGGAGACAAATCACTCATTCTTTTGTCCTCAAATTATATTAGTTCAGATATTATTGGACTTTCTCAAGAGAAAGAGAGTGTTGGGAAAATTGAACCACAACATTTTGCTTCTCTTATGAAAATGATTAAAGAGAAAAAAGTTTCATCTCGCGGAGCAAAAGACATTCTCAAAGAAATGTTTGGAAAAGGTGGAAATCCCGAAAAGATTGCCAAAGAGAAAAATCTTCTACAAACAAGCGACACAGAAACTCTGTCAAAAATAATAGAAAAAGTTATAGAGGCAAACCCTTCTGTTGTTTCTGATTACCGAGCTGGTAAGGAGACAGCTCTTCAATATCTTGTTGGGCAAGGGATGAAAGAAAGTAAGGGTAGCGCAAATCCAGAGATACTAAAAGAGCTTTTAAAGAAAAAAATCTCCACCAGCTAGCGAATAGGGCGGCAGTCTCACATACGGCTCTATCGCAGGCTATCTCGGATACCCGAGATAACAATATCTGACATCTAAACACACCGACTTTGGCTGGTGTGTTTGTTTTAAAGCAATTTAAGCAAGCTTAGAATTTTTGCTGTTAATTTTGCAAACTCTATTTTTGCACGTCTTAATTTCACCCCCTTGGAAACTCTACTTGGAAGCCGAGCTTCCAAGTTCAAGTATTATTTTTGGACACTCAGTGTCCAAAAAGGGCGGGGAGTAAAAGGAGTATTTTTTGTGTGTTTTTGCGTATCCGAGATGGCCTTTTTTATATTTTTCTTATCAACATTTTTTAATGGAAAAGTGTTTAGATAATAGGCGTCTAACTATATAATAAAAGCAATGGCAGACGACCTTGTTATAAAGGGAGAAAAGTATATCTCGGCTAAACGAGCTGCTGAAGTTAGTGGCTACAAACAAGACTATGTCGGGCAACTTTGTCGTAGCGGAAAAATTGCTGCCACACTTATTGGACGCAATTGGTTTGTATCTGAAAAATCTATTCTGGAACATAAAGAAAATATTGCCGCGCTTATCCTAGAAAAGAAAGAATTAAATAAAAAGAAAATCAAACAAACCTTTTCATTTTTTAATCAAAAAACAATCTCCGCGGAGGAGTCTACAGCATTGAATATTCCTCTGACGACCACAGATACGTCAGAGCCCAAAAAACAGAACCAATGGTTCCCACTTGAGCAATTTATCGGAGCGCCGTTTCAAGAAAAAGTTCTCGCATCCCTAATTCTTGTCATTGTTCTTGCTGGTTCCTTCTTTTATTGCAATCCTGAAAAAGTGGAAGGGGTTATCGCGACCTTCAATCGCGTGCAAGATTCTGTTTCAACTGAAGCAAGTAACATCGCTCATATAATTTTGGAGCAAGGGGAAAAAATTGGTGCCGCCGCGAACCAGTCAATTATTACCACCGCTATTGCCACCGCGAATTTTGGAAACAGCCTTTCCGAGAGTGTTTCCAATCTTTCTGTTATACCGCGGGCGCTGCAAAATACTTACAGAAAAATTTTTGTTTTTGTTTCCGAAAGCGCACACGCCGTAGCTTTCGCAGTAGCTTCCACATTTGAAAATTTCCAAAATTCACTTGCGCTTTTTGCTGAGTCCGCGGCGCACGCGCTTGCACAGTCTCAGAACACCGTGTCTTTCGTGTCGGGCGACATTGCCGCTCGGACGATTGAAAAAGTTATCACACCTGTCCAAGAAAAAATTAAAGCGGCTGGAAACAATCTCGCGTTGTTTGGAATTCGCGCGTCCGGCGCGGTCGCGTCTACTATTTACGGCACAAGAGACAAAGCGTTTTACGTTGTTAAAAATATCCGCTCCAGAGTGTCAGCAATGTATACCGGTGATTCGTATACTGATACTGATGTCTCTCTGAAGATTCCAGCTGACGATAATAATCCATCTTCCGATATAAAACAGTCAATGGGGGAGACATACAGAAGCAACGTCGCTTTTATTGAAAAGGGGATCGTTCTTTCAATAACTGATGTTGTTGATGAGTTTAAAAAAGTAGGGACGCGAACAAAAGAAATATGGAATACCGTGTTGGCGCGTGAAAATAACAAAGATGGTGAAAACACCTCCAAAAACCTCACGGACACTTTCACTTCCAACACTTCCAACAACATTACACCACATTTTAAGGCTTTCATTTGGAAGCCGAGCTTCCAAGTTGAGCTTCCAAAACTTCCAAAACTTTCAAGTTTACAGC
>JAGLPS010000024.1 GCA_023137185.1 Minisyncoccota bacterium | reverse complement strand
CTATTTCGTACGGGATGAAAAAAAATCTTGGACAGCATTTTTTGCACTCTGTAAGCGCTCTTAAAAAGATAGTGAATGAGGCACGCCTTTCACCCAAAGATGTCGTTCTTGAAATCGGTCCTGGGAAAGGGGCGCTTACACAGATGCTTCTTGAAAAGACCGAAAAAATTATAGCGGTAGAAAAAGACCCGAAATTGGCATTGTTCCTTAAAGAAAAATTTTCAAAAGAAATTGCCGCTTCGCAACTTGTTCTTTTAGAAGAAGATATTAGAAATGTTGGCCCTTCTCCATCAAAGTTTATACCATCTGCATACAAGCTTGTCGCAAATATCCCGTATTACCTTACTGGATATACCTTGAAAGCATTTATCGGAGGAAAAATGAAGCCGTCATCCGCGGTACTGCTACTTCAAAAGGAAGTGGTTGAGAGAATTGTGGCAAGAGACAATAAAGAATCCGTGCTTTCAATAAGCCTGAAAGCGTACGGTAGTGTAAAAAAAATAGGGATTGTAAAAAGAGGGTTGTTTAATCCAAAACCGACGGTTGATTCTGCGATTCTTTCCGTAACAAACATTTCCGAAAAATTTTTTGACGGTATTTCAGAAGAAAAATTTTTTGAGGTAGTAAAGAAAGGTTTCGGCCAAAAAAGAAAAAAATTGATAAATAATCTAAAAGCATACAACACAAAAAAAGTGGCGGAGGCTTTCCAAATATGCTCCCTTACAGAAAATGTCAGAGCAGAAGATGTTCCGCTTTTAAAATGGAAATGTCTTGCCTCTAAGCTCCCAAAAAAGAGTGTTACAATATAATTAAGATGAGATTGAGTAAAAAACAACTTATTATAGGAGCTGCACTATTAAGCGGGTCGTTGCTTTTTTTTGCGATAAAACTTGCAGGTGAACAAACATATATAGCAAAGGATTTGGATGTGACTTTAAGAGTGAGAACACTCTTAAATCAAACGGATACCGATAATGACGGACTAAAAGATTGGGAAGAAATACTTTGGAAAACGTCACCAACTAATCCCGATACCGACAACGACGGGACTTCTGATGGAGATGAAGTCGCCCAGAACAGAAATCCTTTGGTCAAAAGTCCCGATGATGTTCTTCAAGATAAAAGTTCCCAGACAGAAGTCTTCAACGAAAACTTAACTCCTACAGATAAGTTCGCGCAAGATTTTTTTAAACTATACCTGATAAAAAAACAAGAAAAAGGAGTGGTTGACGAAGATACACAAAAAGAAATTATAGACCAGCTTCTTTTAAAAACTCCCGAAGCGTCTTTTAAGACTTATTCAATATCTGACATATCAATTTCAGCAAAAAAGGACGGTGCTACTCTAAAAACTTATGGAAATACCATAGGAAAACTGTTTAAAGAAAGCGCGCTTCCAGAAAACGCGTATGAACCATTGCAAACAATGGAGGAAGCGCTTGCAAATAATGACCCCAACGGGCTTAACGAAATTAAAATTTTAGAAAAGGACGGTGAAAATATAGTTAGGGAGCTTCTTGTTTTGGCAGTTCCACAGCCATTAGCAGATAAGCATCTAAAACTTATAAACGCCATCAGTTCTCTAGCGGCAGATTTCAAAGCGATGGCAAACGTATTAAACGACCCGTTAAGCGCCATCGTTCACATACAATCCTACTTTGGCTCTGTCAGAAAGATAGGAGACGCGCTTAAAGAGATTGCTCACTACTTTCTAGAAAATAACATTACCTTTCAACAGCAAGAAGATGGCAGTCTCCTTATGAATACTATATAATTTTGTATAAGGAGCCTTCTTGATTGGCATTTGTAAATATGCAGTTTCGCAAAAAATATTCACTGGGGGTAAAAGCGATAACCGTAACGCTTATTGTATTTTTTCTTGCGCCAACATCTTTTTTTCTTAGCCCAAAAAAAACTGAAGCGGCTTGGCCCACGTTTGAAACAAATCCAGCCGTTCTTGTCCCAACCGCCGCAACTGCTGCAAGTGCCGCCGCAACCACCAAAAGCACCGGTCTTATAGTTCTAAAGGAATTTGTACTTGACCCGCTTCTGACAGAAGTCGTAAAAACGCTTCTACAGAATTTTATAAGAAGCACGATTGATTGGGTGCAGTCGGGATTTGACGGTGGTCCAGCTTTTGTTCAGAATCCAGGAAAATTTTTCGCGACTGTCGGCAATGAAGCGGGAGGACAGTTTATAGAAGAGGTGGCTCCTTTTCTATGCGAACCTTTCGCTCCTCTTATTACTTTTTCCTTATCAGCCCGCCACTCAGGCACGTATTTTGACAGAATTGATTGCACGCTTACTGACGTTGTTGGAAACGTGGAAGGTTTCTTAGGCGGAGATTTCGAACAGGGTGGCTGGGATGGGTGGGTAACTTTGACCCAAAATCCTCAAAATGACCCTTACGCGTCTTTTGTTCTGGCATCACAAGGACTTGATATGACAATAGGTCATGAGCAAATACAGGAAAGCACAAAACTTGACTGGGGGAAGGGATTTTTCTCACAAATTGACGAAGAAGGAAGTATCCTGACACCGGGAGCTGTTATAGAAGAGCAATTAAACGTCCATCTTGGAAGTGAAACGCGACAGCTTGAAGTCGCTGATGAAATTAATGAATTGGTATCCGCGCTTTTAAGCCAGCTGGTAACTCAACTGTTCTCTGGAGGACAAGGACTCCTTGGATTATAAAATTATGAACATTGGAAGAAACAAAAAAATAAGAAATGTCACCCTAGGATTTTTTGTACTCTTTTTGATTTCGCTGCCGTTACAGAATGTATTTGCCGAAGCTTCCGGGCCGCCATTTGACGCAGATTTGGATAAGGTGTGGTGGAATACGTTTATATCTGATGCTGTCGGAGGAATAAAAGAAACCCTTTCTGAAAAGGCCGTTGATGTTATGTTGGCGCCGTTTGCCGTCGTAACCCAAATTACCGCTTCTCTCTCGGCTCTTTTTGTATCAGCAAGCGCTTTTTTCCTTGACACCGCAATTACATACAGTGTCGTTGATATGTACGCAAACTTTGAAAAAGTGAGCGGGTCAATAGGAGAAGCTTGGGAATATTTAAGAGACCTCGCGAATATTTTCTTTATTTTTATTCTTCTTTATCTAGCCATCGGAACAGTCTTGCAGCTTGGATTTAGCACAAAAAGACTCCTCATTCGTCTTATTATCATCGCTTTGCTAATTAACTTCAGTTTTTTCTTCACGAAAGTAATTATTGATGTTTCAAATGTTGTTACCATAGGTTTTTATAACAAAATACTTGTTGAGAACAAGGCTGACAGTTTAAGTTCTGTATTTATGGGGTATTTGAAACTTCAGTCTTCTTATAATGTTTTAGAGGTTCTTAAATTGAACTTTAGAAATGTTATAACCGGCTCTTTCCTTACTACTATTTTTAATATCGTAGGAACATTTGTTTTTGCGGCATCCGCTTTTCTTTTTGTTGCTCGTTATCTTATATTGCTTATTTTACTGGTATTTTCAGCTCTTGCCTTTGCGGCAATGGCATTGCCAAGCGACAAATACTCTAGCCAATGGTGGAGCGCGTTATGGAGCCAGGTTATATTCGCCCCAGCGTATATGGCTCTCCTCTGGGTGTCTTTAAAAATACTGAATGCCGCAATCATACCAACAAATCTTACTTTAGCGAGCGTTATGGGTGCTGTGCAGGATTCCGGCAATGTCGCGGCTCTACCGGATTCTGGACAACCTCTTTTTAACTTTGTTCTAGCGACAGGTTTTCTTCTCGCGACAATGATTATGGCATCTCGTATCGGAGCGGCAGGAGGAAAAGCGATGGATAAATGGTCAAGAGCGGCAATGGGGGGAGCGGTGTTTGGCGGCGCTGCTCTCGCGGGAAGACAAGTAATAGGAAGAGCTGGTACCCGTTTTCTCCAAAGTGACAAAGCAGAAGAGTTAAGAGAAAAAGCAGCCAAAGGGGATACTGGAGCCCGTTTGCAACTTCGGACAGCTACAGCCGCCACAAAATCAAGTTTTGACGCTCGCTCCGCTCATGGTATTGGAGGAGCAATTACAGGAGCCGGGCTAGGAAAAGCTGAAGGAAAAGGCGGTTTTGAAGCGTACACAAAAGCAAGAGAAAAAAAGGCAGAGGAAACTGGAAAATCTCTAGCCCCAAGCGAGAAAACCATCCGAGAAGCAGAAATAGAACTTGAAAAGGCAAAGAGAGGAGAAGGAATAAAATCTGTAGAAAATACCCAAAGAGAAGTTGATCAACTAAAAGGCGTTTCTGTAAAAGAAAAAGCCAAAAGACTCCACATATCAGAAAAAGAAGCAAAGCAGAAGGGAATTGAAGCGGACAAGAGTCTGGCTTCAAAGAGACAGGAGGAATTTGCCAGCACAATTGAAAAATCTCGTTTCACCGACCCAACCACAAGATACATAGAATCCGCGAAAGTAAAAAAGCTTGCGAAAGGAAAAAACGCAAAAACAGAGGCGATAAGCGCCTTGAAAAAACTTGAGGAAGAGGGTGAGTTTGGAGAAGTAGAAGTGCCTGGGAAAGAGACAAAACCAGAAGCAGGCGAAAGCGAAGAAGGTAAAACAAAAGAAGTATAATTATTATGGATGAGTTAAAAGAAATTCTACAATCGCAATATAAAATTCTTCCTCAAGACTTGAAGGAAAGAGTTATATCTGAAGAATGGAGGGATACGGTTGCGAACATTTCTTCAAAAAGCGGCCTTGATTTGGATAGCGCTGATTCTGTTGAAACAGAAGTTCTCCTTGTGCTCATTGGACTTGAACCCTTGGGAAGTTTTAGAGGGAATCTTTCAAAAACGCTCCTTCTTCCAAAAGAAAAGACCGACAGTCTCGCAAATCAAATTGAACAACAAATTTTTTCTTCCGCGCGGAACTCTCTAGAAAAAATTCAGAAAGAAATTGAAATTGAGAAAGTAGAAGAAAAATCAGACATCACTCCACAAGAAGAAGAAAAAATTCGAGAAAAAATGCGTCTCGAAATAGAGCACCCTCAAAAAACCCCGCCGGCGTTTGAAAAAACATTTTCAGTCCCGCAATCCGCGAATATCATTGAAGACAAGCTGGGGAAAGTGGTGAAACTTCCTCATGAAAATAGCGACAAAAAAACAGAAGTGGGGCCGAAGCCGACTAGCCAATACGAAAATGCTGATCCTTATCGCGAACCAATAGAATAGCCTTTAGCTATTAGCTTTTAGGAAAATGCAAGAGAAAAAACAGGTGAATTCCTATAAAAATCTCCTCGTTTGGCAGAAATCGATAATTCTCGTAACTGAAATTTACAAACTATTACAATGAGATTCCAAGTACCACAATTTCTTGAGGTCGAAGATAAGGTTTTTGGACCTTTGACTTTCAAGCAATTTATATATCTTGCGGGAGGCGCCGGCCTTATAACAGTGCTCGCAAGTTTTCTCCCGCGTTTTCTTGCCGTTTTATTTTCAATACCTGTCGGGATTCTCTCGCTTGCTCTTGCGTTTTACAAAGTAAACAACAAACCTTTTGTGGAACTTGCGGAATCATTTTTTTCTTTCGCCTCAGGAAATAAATTGTATATTTGGAAGAAAACTCCTAAAAAGGTGGCAGCCAAAAAAGAACGGGCGGGGGAAGATAATTTGGGGCTTTTCGTGCCAAGACTTTCTGATAGCAAACTAAAAGATCTTACGTGGTCGTTAGGAGTAAGCAAAAACATTGACACCTCAACTAAAAATACCGTTACTAGACAAGCTGCAAACACGTCTGTTGCGCGAAAAAATGGAGAGAAACAAAACTAAAATGTATAATAGTCATAATGGCACTTGAAACTCAAGCAACACAAGACTTCATCCCAATAAAAGATATTGAAAACGGCATCGTGGTTCTTAAAGATGGGTCATTACGGTCAATTATTATGGCATCTTCTTTAAACTTTGCTCTTAAGGGAGACGAGGAAAGAAATTCTATCATCTTTCAATTTCAAAATTTTCTGAATTCTCTTGATTTTTCAATTCAACTCTTCATTCAGTCACGACGGTTGGATATTAGACCGTATTTAACTCTTATCGAACAACAACACAAGGAACAAGTAAATGATCTGATGAGAATTCAGACACAGGAATATATTGAATTTGTGCGAAATTTTACCGAAAATACGAATATAATGACAAAAAATTTCTTTGTGGTCATTCCCTACACACCTCCGATCTTACAAGGAAAAAATGTCTCTGCAAATTTTAATCTGCTTGCGAGAAAAAATGAAAATCCAAATAAGGAGAGAGACGAAAAGGATATCTTTGAAGAAAATAGAACCCAGATTGAACAGCGTGTGTCAGTAGTAGAACAAGGCCTTACAAGATGCGGTGTCCGAACAGTTGTGCTGGGAACTGAAGAAGTTGTTGAGCTGTTTTATAAAATGTTCAATCCTGGAGAAACAGAAAAACCTATCCAAGTTACATAAATATGTATATATGGGATTACTTGATTTTTTAAAACCAAAAACAAAGGAACAGGAGGTGACAGCAGCGCTGCCGCAAGACATTTACGCCGCAGAAGCGCTTGAATTAAAAGATGTTATCGCGCCAAGCGCCCTTCGCATTGCGCCCAAAGAACTAGATTTAGGCGAGAAAACTGTACGAAGTTTTTTTGTCATTTCATACCCCCGCTTCCTCGCGGAGAGCTGGTTCTCTCCAATCATCAATCTTGACCGTGTCTTTGACATTTCTATATTTATTCACCCCGTCGAGACATCAACCGTACTACGCACATTTCAAAAAAAGGTTGCTGAGGTGCAAAGCCAAATACACGAGCGGGAAGAAAAGGGGCTTGTCAGAGACCCCAAGCTTGATACAGCATATCAAGACCTGGAAGAGTTACGTAACCGATTACAGCAAGCTCAGGAGCGTTTATTTGATGTAGGATTATATATTTCTGTATATGGAGAAACCGAAGATGAACTTAATAAGGCGGAATCTCAGATTCGTTCCATCCTTGAAGCAAAACTTGTATACGTAAAACCGGCTCTTTTCCAGCAAGAACAAGGATACAAATCGGTTCTTCCTATAGGAACGGATTTATTGAATATCCACACAAAGTTTAACTCAACCCCTCTCTCAAGCATCTTTCCCTTTATTTCATTTGACCTCACCTCGGATAAAGGGATTCTATACGGCATTAATCGCCACAATTCAAGTTTGGTGCTCTTTGACCGATTTTCACTGGAAAATTATAACTCAGTAACCTTTGCAAAATCAGGAGCAGGCAAATCATATGCTACAAAATTAGAGATTTTGCGCTCACTAATGTTTGATACATCAATTATTGTTATTGACCCGGAACGAGAATACGAATATATGGCCAAGGCGACAGGAGGACGTTACTTTAAAATATCGCTTACATCAGAACACCACATCAACCCCTTTGACCTCCCGACTCCTCAGGAAGGAGAGTCCGTCGCAAATGTTTTGAGAACAAACATAATTAATCTAGTTGGTTTGTTTAGGATTATGCTCGGCGGTTTAACCTCAGAAGAGGATGCTCTCGTAGACAGAGCTATTGCTGAAACATATGCTCTTAAAGACATTACACCAGACTCTGATTTTAGTTCAATAAACCCGCCGCTTCTTTCTGACTTTGAGATGGTTCTTTCAAATATGGAAGGCGGAGAAGCATTAGCTCAACGATTAACAAAATATACGCAAGGAACATGGGCGGGTTTTATCAATCAGCCCACAAATATAGATATCAATAAGAAATTTATCGTTTTTTCTGTTCGCGATATGGAGGATGAGCTGAAACCAGTCGCAATTTATATTATTACCCACTACATTTGGAATGCTATCAGGAAAGAGATAAAAAAACGTCTCCTTGTTATCGATGAGGCGTGGTGGATGATGAAATCAGAAGATACGGCTTCTTTCCTCCTAAGTCTTGTAAAAAGGGGAAGAAAATACTATCTCGGTGTGGCCACTCTTACTCAAGACGTTGACGACTTTTTAAATTCTCCCTACGGGCTGCCAATTATCACAAACTCGTCTATTCAAATACTTTTAAAGCAGTCACCAATTGCTGGAGAAAAGCTGCAAAAAATATTTAATCTTACAAACGAAGAAAAATATCTTCTTCTAGAATCGGGGATAGGCGAGGGTATTTTTTTCGCAGGTCTCAAGCACGTCGCAATAAAGATAATTGCTTCATACACGGAAGACCAAATTATTACTTCGGACCCCTCTCAATTGCTTGCAATAGAGCAGGCTAAAAAAGAAATTGAAGCATCATAATAAAAAATTATGACGGAAGAAAATTCAAATCGGGTAGGGTGGGGAATAGTAGTCGTAGCATGTCTCATAGACTTCGCTCAAGTTATTCTTAATCTCTTCCACGCCATACCTGTAATAGGAACCGCTGTGGCCACATTTGGGACATGGCTTTTAACGTTTCTTGCGTGGTTTGGATTTTACCTTTATTTCAAAATAAAGGGTGTCAATTTTAATACGGCAAAAAGAGTTCTTTCTTTTAATGGAGGAGCTATCGTAGAGTGCGTTCCCTTGCTGAATGCGTTGCCCGCTTGGACGGTTGCAGTAACTATAGTGGTCTTAAGCACCAGGGTTCCTTTAGAGAGAGTTGCGAAAACTGCCACGAAAATATGAACCGTCTTCCATTGGGCTGTGGTACAATAATTATAAGCAAAATGAAAAAAGAGTTTCCTAAAATTTTTTTGGTGTTGAGCATTTTGGTTATTCTCGCTATTGCCACGCCTGCAATATCTCAAACCGCTGAAAATGAGTTGGATGAGGAAAGTGTCCAGAGCCTTATTGATAAACAAATTGAGCAATTACAGAAGTTGATAAGCCCAGAAATTCTTGCAGAAAAGGCAATTTCTATAAACACAAGTCCGTTGACACCTGGTCCAAACGAAGATGTCCGTGTAAATTTAAATAGTTATTCAATTAACCTAAACACATCTTTTGTTTCTTGGTCCTTTAACGGAATTGTCAGGAAAAGCGGAAGAGGAACAGTTGATTTTTCATTCAATTCCGGAACGATTGGCCAAGTAAATCGTATAAAGGCCTCTATTACTACCGCAGAAGGAACTGTGGTAACTAAAGAGGTTATTGTCCAACCAGCCGGGGTTGAGCTTTTGTGGGAAACTAACGGATATGTCCCTCCTTTCTATAAAGGAAAGGCTCTTAACGCGTACCAGGGAGAAATACGGGTTGTCGCTTTACCTGATCTTATTGAAAATGGAACCCGGTTTTCCCCTAATGCTCTTATATATAAATGGAGCAAAGATGGAACACTTCTTGGTAGTCAGTCAGGACGGGGGAAGAGCACTCTTACAATTGAAGGAAGTCTTCTTATTCGACCGATTACAGTAAGTGTGGAGGTGTCGACCCCAGACGAAGCTATAAAGGCCAAAAAAAACCTCGTGGTGCAAACAGTACGCCCTCGAGTTCTTATTTATGAAAATAATCCTTTCAACGGAGTACGCTATGAACAAGCTTTTATGGGCGAATTTTTAATGAAAGAAAAAGAAGTAAACCTTGTTGTTGTCCCTTACTTCTTCAGTCCCGAGGAGAAAGAGACTAATACACTTGTTCACACGTGGAGAATGAATGGAAAGGTTTTCGACACGGGAGAAGATAAAAATACTGTCACTTTAAAACAGCCCGATATGTCTGGATTTTCAAATATTAATATAGAGGTCGAAAGTAAAAACAAAATTCTCCAATCTGCGAGAAGCGGTGTCGTAATGAGATTTGAGGGAGACACAAGCGGTAAGAGAGAGAGCGGACAATAGATATGAGAAGATATTCTAGAATAAAAACATTTGCAATAGGGTTTTTCATCTTCCTTTACGCGCTTCCTGTAACCGCCCAAGAGTCCTATAGGCTTCTCCAGCCGCTTACAGGTCCTTCTATGTCAGTTTTTCAAGTAAATGACCTTGGTGTGTATTTAAATGTTATATTCAGCGTCATTTTAGGCATTATAGGAATTCTTGCTGTTATTAAAATCATACTCGGGGGTCTTCAATATATGTCTACCGACGCCATAAGTGGAAAAGAAGATGGGAAACATATGATACAAAGCGCGGTAGGAGGTCTTCTACTTGCAATAATTGCCTGGATTATTTTAAACACAATCAATCCCGACCTTTTAAAGATATTGGATCTATAAAAAAGCTATGTCTAAAAAAATACTTATTACCACGCTGATTATAATTGCTGTTTTGGGAACATTGTTTTTTGTTTTCTTTTTAAATCCGCAGCAAGAGGAAGATGGGGCGTTGGGAATTTTTAATTTTTTTCCTTTTGGGAAAGCCACCATAAGCACCTCCTCTCGTGAAACAAGTGAGACAGGTCTCCTAGATAAAACATCAGATGGTCTAGCGGCTTTACCTGTTCCAGTTTTAAGAAAAGTAAGCGATACTGCCGTTGCGGGAGCGACTCTTCTTGAAACAGCAAGTTCCACAGATATTCTCTATATTGAAAGAGGTACCGGACATATTTATAACACTAGTATAGATTCTTTGGTTCAGAAAAAAATTTCAAACACAACAATTCCAAAAATTTATGAAACTCTATGGATAGATAGCGAACCTGCATTGATTATAAGATTTTTGAAAGAGGATAATGAAACAATCGAAAGTTTTTACGCCAAACTTCTTACCCAACAAGAAAAAGAAACGGACTTAAGTAATTTAGAAGGAACCTTTCTCTCCACAAACATTACGGAAATCACCGTCTCTCCGGATAGTAAAAAAATATTTTCAATTACCGAAACAGCTATGGGGGGAGTGGGGAAAGTGTCTAATCCTGACGGAACAGAGGAAGAAGCCTTTTTTCTTCCAGTTAAAGAATGGCTTATTTCTTGGCCACAAACAAACATTATTACTTTAACGACAAAACCAAGTTCCCAGGCAGAAGGTTATTTGTATTTTCTAAACACCACAACAGGTGGTCTCACAAAAATATTAGGCGGTATATTTGGGTTAACCACCCTTGCCAATGAAGACGGACAAAAAATATTGTATTCGGAAAGTAAAAACAAAAAAATTAACCTCTTTTTGTTTGACAGAAAAACTAACAAAATAATTGATATCTCTCTTCCGACTCTTCCGGAAAAATGTGTCTGGAGTCAGAAAGACAAGGTTTCTTTGTATTGCGCGGTCCCTTACTCAATTCAAAACGGCGATTACCCTGATTCATGGTATCAAGGCACCGTCTCTTTCAACGACTCATTATGGAAGATAAACACCGACACAGGAGAAACAGAAATGTTGTATGATTTTAATAAAGAAAACGAAAAAATCGATATGATAAAACCGCTTCTCAATAAACAAAACAGTTTTTTAATCTTTACAAACAAAAAAGATTTAAGCCTTTGGAGTTTGCGATTGAACAGTAACTAATCCCTTTTTCTTTCTTAGTAGCAACTCTTGTCCAATCATAAAAAGGTTACTAGTGATCCAATACAAGCTAATGGCTCCCGAGATGTAATACGCAGCAAAACCCGTCATAACTGGAAAAAAATACTTCATTTGTTTTTGGAGCTGGGTTGCTAGCTCATTTTCCTTAGAGGGTTGCCCTCCCTGTGTCGTTTTTGACATAACAAGACGCATCTGAAAAAAGGCTGACACGGCAACTAACACGGCAAGAAAGGCGCTTTGTTCTCCGACATTGATAAGCCCTAGGAAATTCATATTAATAACTTCCGGCACTTTTACGAAACTGTATAACAAACTCGTATCAATAACAGGCAGTCCTTTTCTAAAAATAAAGAAAAGAGCAAAAATAATCGGGAGCTGAATAAACGCGAGAAGGATTCCTGAAAATGGATTTACATTATTCTCTTTATACACCCTCATTGTTTCTTCAGCTTGCTTTGTTTTATCGTCACTATATTTCTTTTTAATTTCTCTAATTTTCGGTTCTAAAACTTTTATCTTTAATTGAGTTTGAACTGATTTTTGTGAAAGAGGGGAAAGGATTGTTTTAACAAAAAAAGTAAAAAGGACAACAATTACACCCACATCAAAAAACGGGGCTGCTACTATAAACAAAACAAGACCATTATATAACGGCTGATAGAAAAGAGTGTTAAATAGGGTAGACAGCATTGTGAAATTTTAACCCATTTTTTTTATTTTGGCGAGCGAGGAGACCGCGAAAGCTTCTGAGTTTTCATGGTCTCCGAGCGAAGTCAAAACATAGACCATTCCCTCTCTTTCCTACTTAGGTCTCTATTTTGGCGAGCGAGGCCTTGCCCGTAGACGAGCACACGGCCGAGGGATGCCGCGAAAGCTTCTAAGCTTTCAGTGAGGAAACTCCTTTCTTCACTTCTGTTTTTAACTGATTAAAAGAAAGAGATTTTGCTTCTTTTTTAAGGATAAAAACAAGGTTTTGTGAGTAGAAAAACGAGGTAAGTGGAAAAAATGCATTTTTAAAACGCCTCTTTAAAAAATTTCTTTCCACAGAGTTTTTACATAAATGAGAAGGAATAACTACCGTGGATACCCCTCTCTCTCCGAAAGAGGGAAGTGCTTTTAATGTGAAGTATTTAGAAGACACAGTCCTTCCTTGAGAGAACACTTTCTTCAAGACAGGCCTTGTATTTTTACTTTTTTTAGGCATTCCTACACTAAACAGAGAGTCTTTTTCTTCCCTTTCTCCTTCTATTCTGCAATATTCGTTTTCCCCCACAAGTTTTTTTGCGTGACAGAAATCCGTGCGTTTTAGCTCTTTTTCGTTTTTTAGGTTGGTATGTTTGCGACATGTCCAAAAACTATACAACAACATCAAAATAAACTCAACCACCACCCTTGTTCACATCATATTCACATTTTATTAACATACACAATGTGGTTTGGGAAGTTTTATAATTTACATAAAGTTATATAATTCTATCTACTCACTACAATGTCTACTGATACTAAAAAACTTTGGGGTAACGTACTCACAGAAATCGAATTGAATGTTTCCAAGGCGACGTTTAGCACGTGGTTTAAAGAGACATACATTCTTAAAGAAGGAGAGGGAATAATTTACGTAAGCGTCCCGAACACCTTTGTTAAAGAGTGGTTGCATAATAAATACCACTCTATGATACTTCGCTCTTTAAGGAATCTCACAGAAAGTGTACGCTCTGTGGAATATACCGTTTCACGAGAAGAATTAAAAGAGAGGAAAGATATTTTTGAAGAACATAAAATGGTAGTTGATAAACTACCCTTAAATGACCTGTACATTAATAAAGAGGACAACTTAAACCCACGATACACATTTGAATCATTTGTAGTTGGCCCTTTTAACGAGCTTGCGCACGCGGCAACTCAGGCCATAATCAAAAAAACGGGGATGGTGTACAATCCACTTTTTATATACGGAAACACAGGACATGGAAAAACACACCTCATTCAAGCTGTTGGGAATTATCTGAAATCGACAGGAAGCGGAAAAAGAATCTACTACGTTAGCTCTGAAAAGTTCGTCCTTGATCTTGTAAGCTCTATTCAATCAAATAAAACAAATTATTTTAAACAAAAATATAGGAAGTATGACGTGTTAATAATGGATGATATCCACTTTCTTTCAAATAAAGAAAAAACCCAAGAAGAGCTTTTTCATTTATTTAATTATTTATACGATAACAACAAACAAATTATTTTTTCCTCTGATAAACACCCTAATTATATTCCCCACCTTGAAGACCGCCTTAAATCACGATTTGCAGCGGGAATGATTGTGGATATTCCTGCACCAGACCAAGAATCTCGTTTCGCCATATTACAAACTAAAGCAAGAATGAATAATTTTAGTTTACGAGAAGAAATTATTGATTTTCTTGCGTCCGCAATATCAAGCAATATACGCGAACTTGAAGGAGTACTTAATTCAGTAATTTTTCAAACTCAACTTAAAGGACGCGAACTGACTCTTTTTGAAATCAAATCCCTTGTAAAAGACAGTATGAAACCAAAACGTAATCTTTCAACAAAAGAAGTGGTGAAAGTGGTCGCTAATTTTTATAATATTGAAGAAGACAATATATACAAAAAAACAAGAAAGAAAGAAATAATAAAACCTCGTCAAGTAATAATGTATATTTTAAGAGAAGATTTTAATTTTTCATACCCCTCAATAGGAGAAAAAATAGGGGGGCGCGACCATGCAACAATTATTCATTCGTGTGAAAAGGTAAAAAATGAATTAAAAACAGATATCCTTCTTGGTCAAGAAATTAATCAAATACGAGCCTTGATTGTTTCGTAGTATAGTGTGAATATTCTGTTGAAAACAGTAAAATAAGATGTTAATAAAAATAAAATAATGAGCCAAGGAAACACCTTATACACTTCTTATAAACCCTTACTCACACTTCTATACACATTAACAACAGTGTAGAAGTTAGATTTATAGCCTTATTTTAATGTTTTCCCCATCTTAACACTACTAATAATAAACTTTTATGAAAATAGAATGCACTAAAGATAATCTAAAAGAGGTTGTTCTAAAATCAAATAGAATATCAGGTAAACGTTTATCTCTTCAGATATTAAATAACATCTTTTTAAAAACCGAAGACAATAGTCTTTTAGTTAAATCAACTAATTTGGAATTGGGTATAGAAATTACTATACCTGTAAAAACTTATTCTGAAGGAGAGGTTGTTGTATCTGGTGAGGTATTAAGAACATTGCTTGAAAATTTGAAAGAAGAAACTGTGATTATCGAACATAAAAAAGATTCACTTGAGGTGTCTACAAAAAAGACAAAAACATTAATAAAAACATATCCCGATACAGATTTTCCCACTATTCCTGTTGTCTCAAGTAAGAACGATACCATACTTTCTTCAAAGAACTTATTAGGTGGCTTACAGTCAGTTTGGTATAGCGCAACAACACTTAATATGAAACCAGAGCTTTCGAGTGTGTATATAAATACTGATAATGGTTATATGTATTTTGTCGCGACTGACTCATTTAGGCTCGCTGAAAAAAAAATCGAAGTCAAAAAAGACATTTGTGTAAATGAGGTACTCATTCCTATCAAAAACATCCCAGAGATTATGAAGATTCTTGAGGAAATGGAGAGAGAAATCACGTTGTCTGTTGATAAAAACCAAATATCTTTTTCAGATACACACACATACCTTACTTCTCGTTTAATTGAGGGAAATTTTCCTGATTACCGCCAAATTATTCCTAAAGAGTCCCTTACACAATTAATAGTTTTGAAAAACGATTTAGCTAACTCGTTTAACCTTTCTCAGTTTTTTTCAGACAAATTTCACCAAGTACATATTGATGTTTTTAAAAAAGAAAAAAAATTTAAAATTAGCACAAAAAATATTGATATTGGTGAGAACGTTCAATATGTAGACGCGACGATTTCCGGTGAAGATATCTCACTAAATTTTAATTATAAATATATGCAAGAATGTCTCCAGTCTATTAATGGCGACAGTGTTTCTCTTGAGTTAAGTGGGGTTGGAAAACCAGTGGTGATGCGAGGATGTTCTGATAAAACTTTTTTTTACCTTGTAATGCCTATGAGTAAATAGAATGGAAGATATCTCTGCGTTATTTAATCGTTTTAAAAAAATCCTTTTTGCGCAGGAAAAAGTTAAAGAAGTGGTCTCTAAACTTTTATTGGAAAGAACAGGGGCGCATATTTTAAAAAAGGATATTGTTTTGAAGAACAGTACTGCATATATCTCAACAACGCCATTAATAAAAAATGAAATTCTTCTTCAGAAAAAAACCCTCCTTCATTTGATAGAAGAAAAACAATTACCTATTTTGATAAGGGATATTAATTAATTTTATTTTGACGAGCAAGGCCTCGCCCGTGGACGAGCACACGGCCGAGGGAGACCGCGAAAGCTTCTGGGTTTTCAGGGTATACGAGTGAAGGCAAAACATAGACCATTCCCTCTCTTTCCTACTCAGGTCTCTATTTTGGCGAGCGAGGTCTGTCTGTGGTAGGTGGTTTGAAATCAAAACACAAGTAAGCTACCCCTCCCTGCCACAAGGGTATATATTCTTTTTACATTTCTGAAATACTAAAAAACACTTTTTCCTCTCTTTTATTAAAAACACTATCGTACACAATAATAGTAAGGGTGTTGGACTCTTTTATTTGAGGGGTGCTTTGTGGAAGAAAAGAAAAAACAAAAGGATCTTTTACGCTACTTCCTACATACACATCATTTATAAAGTATTCCGCTTTCGAAAGAGGGTACACACCACTGTAGTTGAATGAAATGGTAATTTTGTCTGTTAGGTAATAGTTTCCCTTTGATAAAGGCGAGGTTATGGCAATACTCGGGGCTGAATTTGCCGTATGAATATTATCGTATGTTGTTGGGAGGTTTTCAATTTGTACTTCAAAGATATTGTTTTCTTCAACCCATTTTCGTACTGGATACTCCCAGTGTTCAAACTGGGGGTCGGAGAGTGGGTTGGGCGGGGTTGGTCCTTGCGGATTATTTTTATCAACCCAGTAAAGAATTGAGTGGACTCCTCCTGTAAGAATTTCTCCTAGCGCTTCTAGTGGGGTATATGGAGACGCGAGCTTCCCTGAAACAGTATCAATAGGAAAAGAAACACCTCCCTGCCATTTTCCTCTCAGGACAGGTTTAACGCCCTCTGTGGTGTTTTTCTGAGGTTCTGTAAAAGATTCATTAGGAATAGTTTGCAGAACCTCGTTCATAAAAGCATTCCAAAGCGGCGCAATTATAAATCCCGCAATCTTTTTTTCCATAGGACTGTTATTGTTGTTTCCTGCCCATGCACCCACTGCGATATTGGGTGTGTATCCTATAATCCATGCGTCACGATAATCATTTGTTGTTCCTGTTTTTGCGGCGACATCTCTTCCGGGGAAATAAAGCGGCGATCGGGTGCCAAATTCAGGTGTTCGCGCGGCATTGTCGGAGAGAATATCCGAAATTATTCGGGTAATTTCTGGTTCGATTATTTTTTGTGTCCAGAGGCTACTTTTTTCAAGAACTTTTCCATCTTTATCTCTTATTTCAAGAATTGCATTGTATGGATATCGTACTCCTTCATTTGCGAATACCCCATAGGCACTTGTCATATCAAGGAGAGAGACTTCACCACCCCCCAATACAAGTGTAAGTCCATATTGATTAATATCAGTAAGGCTTGAAATACCCATATCGCGCGCTAGTTCTAGAGAGTCCTGCAAACCCGCGAGATATAGTGTTTTGACGGCAGGGATGTTTAATGATTGGGCAAGCGCATTTTTCATTGTAACAGGACCTCTAAACACACCATCATAATTTGTTGGCATATAACACACCCTCTCCTTTTTTTGAAGTGGGTTAAGGGGGTTCCCTTGAGGGTCACAAAGTGTTGAAAATTCAGTTTGAAGGTCGAAAAGGTTGGTTTCAGGAGTGTATCCCTTGGCAAACGCTTCTGCGTACACAAAAGGTTTAAATGAAGATCCTGGTTGCCTGTTATACGCGGTTGCAACATTAAAATTTCCATCAACCTCCTTATCAAAATAATCTCGAGAACCTACCATAACTAAAATACCTCCGCTTTGCGGGTCAATCGCGACCATCGCGGTATTTTCAGCATTGAAATTCTGTTCATTTTGAAGAGCATATTCTTTTGCGATTTCCTCGGCTTTTTGTTGAAGAGAGTAATCAAGGGTTGTAATAACGGTCAATCCTCCATTTTCAACCACTTCTTTTCCATACTTATTTTCGAGATACTCCTTCACAAACATTACAAAGTGAGGGGCTTTAATCCCTTTATCTTGTAATGGTTTGAATTTCACTTTTTCTTCTCGCGCTGCAATGTGCTCCTCCTCAGTAATAAATCTACTTTCAAGCATTTTACTTAATACAAGATTTTTTCTCTCTTCAAGTCTATCCCTATGTTGCCCGTAGGGTGAGTAGTATGTTGGGGCTTGGGGGAGCGCTGCCATATACGCTGCTTCAGCCAGCGTAAGCTCCTTTGCGTGTTTTCCTAAAAATTCTTGAGACGCTTGTTCTATACCGTACACACTTCCTCCATACGGAATTTCATTAAGATACATCCCGAGAATTGCGTCCTTATCAAGAATCTGCTCAAGTTTAACAGCGAGCACCCACTCTTTTAATTTTCGCGCGATACTTTTCTCACTTGTTAAAAGGGAATTTTTTACTACTTGTTGGGTGATTGTCGATCCTCCTTGACTAAATTCTCCACTTTTAAGGTTTACAAGGATGGCTCGAAGAAAAGCTGTTGGTTTTACTCCATAATGTTCGTAAAATTCTCTGTCTTCTATCGCGATTGTCGCGTTTTTAATGTTTCGTGAAATCTCCTCGATAGGAACAACGGTTCTTTTAACATTTTGAAAAACATCATATAAAAGGATGTCCTCAGTCTTGTCATATATTTTTGTTGATTGTGATACCCGTCGCTCTTCGAATGATTCTATAGCGGGAATTTTGAAGCTTGATACCCAAAAAATGACAATTCCAAGAGAAAATAGAAAAACAATACCTGCAACTTTAAAAATACTCTTTGATAATCCAAACCTTCTTTTTTTGCGACGAAACATAATCTTTATATTAACATAATAAGGCTTACTAAAAGGGTTTCTGTATCAAACAGAAATAAACTATGGTACAGTTATCTTATGTTTAACTTTTCTCTGAAAAAGGTCAATACTTCTCCAGAAAAGGTGGAAGAGCTTCTCAATCGTGGGGTAGAAGAGGTTTTTGTAGCTGAAAATCTTAAGAAAAAACTACTCTCAGGACGTCAGCTGCGAATTAAATTTGGCATTGACCCAACTGGTAAACACATTCATATTGGGCGCGCTGTTGTGTTGCGTAAATTAAAAGCATTTCAGGAATTAGGGCACCGCATTGTGTTTATTGTCGGTGATTTTACTGCTCAGATTGGGGATCCATCTGATAAACTTGAGAAACGCCCGATATTAAGCACAAAAGATATACGGGAAAATCTTACGACGTATCGTCAGCAAGTAGGAAAAATCCTCGATCTTTCACATACTGAATTTAGATTTAATGGCGAGTGGCTTAAAAAACTTAATTTTCAGAACATAACAGAACTTGCCGAGATGTTTTCCGTAGGACAAATGCTTGAGCGGAGAAACTTTAAGGAACGATACAAGAAGGGCGGGGAAATTTCACTGCGGGAGTTTTTGTACCCTCTTATTCAAGGATATGATTCTTTTTATGTCCGTGCGGACGTTGAAGTGGGAGGATTTGACCAACTTTTCAATCTCAAAGCAGGGCGTGTAATACAGAAACATTACGGGCTTTCTGAGCAAGACATTCTTACTACAACAATGCTTGAGGGAACCGACGGAAGAAAAATGTCAACGACGTGGGATAATGTTATTAATGTTACAGATGCTCCAGAAGATATGTTTGGGAAAATAATGTCTCTACACGACTCATTGATTGAAAAATATTTTCTTCTTTGTACTGATATTCCTCGTGGAGAAATTGACCGTATAACAAAAACACTTCAGGAACATTCAGAAAATCCTCGTGATATCAAGATGTCGCTTGCTCGGGAAATTGTTTCTCTCTATTATGGAAAAACACGCGCGGAAAAGGCGAAAAAAAATTTTATTGAGATATTTCAAAAAAAAGGGCTTCCTGATGAAATTCCTTCGGTTTCTGTTTCTAAAGGAGCCTCAATTGCAGATGCTCTTGCTGAAAAAGGTGTGGTTTCCTCAAAGAGTGAATGGCGCAGGCTTATATCCGAAGGAGCCATTTTTGATATGGGAATTGGGGCAAAAATTTCAAATCAGAATATTGTCGCAGACATAGAGCTTGTGTTAAAAATTGGAAAAAGAAAATTTATTAAAATTATTCCCCAATAAAGTTTGCCGCCCGTCGATCCCCGCAGCAACCCCCCCCCTCCACTTTGAATGTTTACCCTAAATAATTACGGTCAAATCAACTCACGACCTATCTTAAAGTGGTTGTTTCAGACAAGTATTCAAAGTGGGCAGGGATATCCGTGCTCCAGAAAAAGAATACGAGCGCCTTTCTGTAACTCCCTCTCCCTTTAGAGTGAGCGTATTATTTTCAAAAGACTCTGCGCAGGCCGATGAGGTCGAGCAGGAGGAAAAATTTTAGCAAAAATTTATTCCGTTCTTTTGAAAATAATATGCGAACGACTGCTACTCCTCTTCGTCCCAGTCTTTTTCGTAATTATCATAGGTTTCTTCTTCGGCATTTTCCTTTTTGTCAGGAACGTGGTCATCAAAAGACTTACCACCTTCTTCTAATAAATCTTCTTCAAGGAGATGTGTATTTTGCATACGTTTATTTAATAATTATTCTTTAAGCCTCTTATTGAGCCTCCTTATTTTGTATCAGAAGGTGCTTTTTGCAAAGAACTTTATCTTCTGCGTATGTTGATAAGTGTTTGTATCTGGCTTTTCCTGCTTGACAAGTGCGCAAGGCCGACAGCAATTGCATCGTATTCATCATCTTGCTCTATTTTCTTTCCTACAGTCAAAATTTTTTCAATCATTGACATAACCCCCTTTTTTCCGCTTCTGCCATATCCTGTTACTGCAATTTTTACCGCGTTTGGCGCATATTCGTACACAGGAATTTTATGCCTTCCTGCTTCGTACAATACAACACCGCGTGACTCGGCAACTTGCATGGCCGTCTTGCTGTTTTTACTAAAAAAAAGAGTTTCAAGCGCGCATTCATCTGGTTTCCATTCCGAAAAAAGTTTTCTTAAGTTCTCTCCCATATATGTAAGTCGTTTGCTGTGGTCAAGAGAGGGAGACGCTTCAAGGCAGGTTGAATATAGAAGGATTTCCTTCCCTCCTTCTTTTTGAAGCACTGCTACCCCCATACGGCCATAACCGGGGTCTATGGACAGCACCCTCACCTTATTCTGCGTTTGTGTAGACATCTTGGACTTCATCATTCTCTTCAAGCTCATCAATTATCTGAGAGAGTTTCTCTGCTTCCTTTTCAGAAAGAGGGACGGTGTTTTTTGGTTCCCATACACCGTCCTTTTTCTCAAAAGCCCACGTTGCGGATCCGCTTGCAGAAAGCTCAAGTTCTTGTTTGGAAAGTATGTGCCGTATTTCAGCTGCCGCTTTATTACGATTTGAAGTGAGTCCTTCAATAATAATCGCGCAACTTCCCGGTCCATACGTTTCATATATGACAGGCTCCATTTTTTCGCCTCCTGCTTCCAGCGCTTTCTTGATCGCTCTTTCAATATTATCATTGGGCATATTTTCTGCTCGCGCTCTTTCAATAGCCCTGCGCAAATTAGGCGAATTAATATCTCCAGCAACTTTTTTTGCTTCCACCGTGAGAAGGCGGATTATTTTTGAAAAGGTCTGACTTTTTTTTGCGTCAGTCACGGCCTTTTTGTGCTTTATCTGTTTCCATTTACTGTGACCTGCCATATAAATGATTATATTTTTGTAGAAACTTTTTCTATATAAGGGAAGACGGGGGAAGATTTTTTTGATTTTCTATATGCTTTTTACCCTTACTTGTAATGATTCTACCGCGGGGTGTTCTTTCCAAAAATCCAATTTGCATCAGGTAAGGCTCGTTAAACTCCTCAATAGTCGACTCTTCTTCAGAAAGAGACGCTGAAAGGGTACTAAGCCCTACCGGACTTCCTCCAAATTTTGAATAAAGAGTGTCCAGTATCTCTCTGTCTGAAGGAGAAAGCCCTTTTTCGTCTACTCCCAATAACAATAATGCCTCAGAAACCACCTTTTGATCGAGAGGTTTCTTGTGTACTTGCGCGAAATCTCTACATCGTTTGAGTAGATAGTTTGCAGTGCGAGGCGTAAACCTGCTTCGTTTCGCGATTTCTTCTAGAGCGCTTCCGTCAACAAGAACTCCAAGCATTTGGGCTGACCGCCGAACAATCTCTTTTATTTCATTGGGAGAATAAAAATCAAGCCTGAAAACTCCACCTGAAAAACGACTTCGCAAGGGAGACGATAAGAGCGCAATGCGTGTTGTTGCGGCAACAACAGTGAATGGAGGAAGCTCAAGCTGGACTGTTCGAGCAGAAGGACCTTTACCGATGATGATATCAAGTGAGCCAGATTCCATAGCGGGATAAAGCACTTCCTCAATTGTTTTATTAAGGCGATGGATTTCATCAATAAAGAGCATATCGTGAGGTGTAAGATTGGTAAGAATTGAAGCCAGATCTGACACCCTTTCAATTGCGGGCCCCGATGTAATTTTTATTTGTGTGTTACTTTCTTTTGCGATTAGGTGAGCGAGTGTTGTTTTGCCTAGTCCGGGTGGTCCGTAGAACAAAAGATGCTCTGGGGGGTGACCTCGTTCTTTAGCGGCTTTGAGCAAAATAGCTATATTTTCCTTGATATTTTGCTGCCCAATATAATCATTCCACTGTGTTGGTCGCAGAGTTTGATCCAAAAACGCGAGATCAGATTCTGTTTGCGATGGCTGGGGCAGTGAACTTGACATAGATGTTTTTTTATGATAGATTGACATCCGTTACGGTCGGCTGTTTTTTAATATCCAAGATACAAATCTCTAAGCAACGGAGCCCTTGGGCTTCATAGTGTTTCCTTGAGGACGTTTTGGTTTTACGCTGAAACCATCCTTAAAAGAATCACTTAACTTTGGTACTCATATTAAAGGTGTTACTTAGAGATTTGTGTTTTGGATTTTTTTCTTTTGGCTTCATTCTAGAACGTTTCTATATCTATGCAAGATTGACGGGAGATACCTTTCGATTTCTGCTGTTATTCATATTCCAAATCAACGACGCGTCGCAATTCGGAAAGGGAGGTAGTTCCTTGCAGCACTTTGATAATACCGTCTTGACGAATACTTAAAATATTTTGACCTTGCGCGGCTTTTTTAATTTCGCGCTCACTCGGATTATTGCGGACAATATCTTCTATGCTCTCATCTGTTCGTATTGCTTCGTATACCCCGATTCTACCTTTGTATCCTGTAAAATTACACTCCTGGCATCCTTCATGCTCCCAGACAGTTTTTGTATTGAGACCTGCCAGATAACTTTTGTCGGATATGCTTCCAAGAATCATTTCCACCGTCTGTTTCTGCGCGCCAGTAAGTTCCATTTCCTTTTTACAATTTCCGCACAGCTTTCGTACCAACCGCTGGGCCATAGATACACCAATTGCTGAAGTGATAACTTTGGGATTTACTCCAAGATCAATAAGGCGGGGGAATGAACCAGCGGCGTTATTCGTGTGGAGGGTGGAAAATACTAAATGACCGGTTAGCGCGGCATTGACAGCGATTTCTGCGGTTTCCGCGTCTCTAATTTCACCAACCATAATGACATCTGGGTCTTGCCGGAGCGCGGAACGAAGTCCTTCCAAAAAAGTGTAACCCTTTTTGGAGTCTGTCTGTGTTTGCACAATTCCTGGAAGGTGGTATTCAATCGGATTTTCAATAGTGATAATTTTTATTTCCGAAGAATGGACCTTTTTAAGAAATGCGTAGAGTGTTGTCGTTTTTCCTGACCCCGTGGGTCCTGTGGTCAAAATCATTCCATTGGGTTTCTTGATTTCATATTCAAGAACAGCGAGGAGTCTCGGATGAATACCCAGCTCTTCAAGAGGGACAGAGATTGATTTGGGATTGAGGATTCTCAATACAATTGATTCATTGTATGCTCCTGGTATCGCGGAGGCTCTCACTTCAATGTTGTTTTCCTCAACTTTTATTGTGAAGCGTCCGTCTTGAGCTATGTTTTTTATATTTATCTTCATACTCGCGATAAGTTTTATTCGAGAAAGCACAAGCCGATATATTTCGTTATTGAAATCAGTGATATCAATCAAGACACCATCAAGGCGATAGCGAAGCCGTGTGTACCCTTCTTCCGGTTCAAGGTGAATATCGGACGCTTTTGTCGCAAGCGCTCCGGCAATAATAATTTCAAGTATTTTTGACACTTGCCCTCCTTTTTTGAGAGCAAGAATGTTATGAACCATCTTCTTTACATCCTCAACACTCTTAACCGTGTTAACTACGCGCGCGATCTCTTCCCCTGAGATGTCAAGCGAACCCGCTTTTGTTTCAAGTGAATATGTTAGGTCTTTGTACCTTTCCCACGCGCTTTCAAGGCTTTGGGACGAAACCATAAAAAGAGTCGGAGCGTATCCTTTTTGCTTAAGCTCATCAATTATTTCGCGCGTTCTAAGGCTGTTAGGCGACCGTATCGCAACGTTGATTTTTTTGTTTGTAATATCAAAAACGACAGCTTGCGCCTCGCGAGCTTTTTTTTCGGAAAGTATTCTGAGGGCGTCTCTATTTATTGATGTTACGGAGAGGTCAAGATAGGTAAGACCGTATTTTTGGGAAAGAATTTGGACCAAATTTTCCTCTTCTTTCTTCCGTAAGTCTGAGATTCTCTTTCCTTGTTTTTCTTCGTTGAATTCAATCATATCAAAATAGTACCGTTTTTCAGGTCTTTTCACAATTTATTAAGAGATAAGGAGGAGAAAGAAATTTGACTTAATATTGAAAAGGTGATATAATAATAATTAGATAAGTTAAAAAACATATTTTTCACCTAAAAAGGAGGCTGAAAATGAAAAAAACAATTTTGCTCTTTGCAATACTTGTCGCTGCAGTTTTAAATTTTTGTCTGGTTTTAAATTCCTATGCCGCTTCGGTTCCTCGCAAAGAACCTTCTGAAACAACTCCCAAGGGGAAAACCTTGAAAATTCGTCTTACTAACGGAGTCCCCGGTTCTTATGTTGTAGCGCATGACAGGGACGGGAATGTCCTTTTTTGCGCCGATGGCCCAACAAAAGAGAAAGAAAAAATATTTCATGGACAAACGTGTCATGTGAATGTTGTCTACTCTTTTTGGGAACGGATACTCACCAGTCCTAGATTTACGTTGTATTTTAAGATTCACAACGCATTTACGGATGAGGTGGTAGGAATTGTTGAGCGAGTCGCGGTGTTAAAATTGAGTAACCGTCGAGGAGGTTATTATTACGGACGTAATACTGTTTCAGTGAATGTTCAGGTGGGAATAATAAACCGCAGGGGTCGTAGGGGACGCAGGGGAAAATATATGTACGGAGCAAGTCCATTTTCTTATCCGCGGTATGGAAGTGTCGCTCCGATGCAAAGACATCGTCCCAAAGAAATATATTCAACTGACGGGACGCTGGAGATTGTCCTACACCCCAAAGATGTTGAGTGGCTCTCTACAGCAGCTGAGAAACAATTTTCTCGCAAGTAATTAAACTCCTAAAGGCGCGTTTGTTCAAACAAACGCGCCTTTTCTTTTTGCCCCCACACCCTTTCCCGTTGCTGTGTCCCTTCAGTCATCCCTATAGGAGATGTCTGTCCCCTCGGGGCATCTTCCGTAGGGAGACAGTATTTTAAATTTACATTACAGGCGTTAAAATTACGGCGGTCACTGTTAAGTTTATAAATAACAGGGTTTAAGCAACAAAATACTACGGAAAAACAGGTATGGGAGTTTATGTGCTAAAATCAGGTTTGATGAAGGAATATGTCCTCCAGAGTCTAAAAGAAACAAGGGAGTTTGCTCAGCGGTTTGCTAAAAATCTCACCCCATTTAAAGCTAATGCCAAGGTATACGCTCTTTCGGGCGATTTGGGGTCGGGTAAGACAGAGTTTGTAAGAAGTATTGCTCGAGCGCTTGGGGTATCTTCCTCCGTGACGAGTCCTACGTTCGTCATTCAAAAAGTATATCCTCTACGACGGAAGAAATTCAATAATCTTATCCATATTGACGCGTATCGTTTGAAAGAAGGGAGGGAGCTCGAGTGTCTTAATTGGAAAGAGACAGAAAATAATCCCGGGAACTTGATTTTTATTGAATGGTCGGGCAATGTAGTCGACGCTCTCCCCGCGCGCGCGATAAAACTTAATTTTGAATTTGTTAACGAACATTCGAGGAAAATAGAAATGTAATATGGAAACGCGAAGTAAAGAAAAAACAATCGTGCTTCTTGATGTTCATGCCATTTTACATCGCGCGTACCACGCGCTTCCAGAATTTGTATCAAGTAAAGGAGAACCGACAGGGGCTTTGTATGGTCTCTCATCAATGCTGATTCGCATTATTACTGATTTAAAGCCCGATTATATTATTGCCTGCTACGACCTTCCAGAACCAACATACCGTCACGAAGCGTATGACGAGTACAAAGCGGGCAGGCCAAAGACTGATGGCGCTCTAGTTCATCAAATAGAGCGTTCAAAAGATATTTTTGAAACCTTTGATATCCCTATATATTCTCTTTCCGGGTTTGAGGCAGATGATATGTTGGGAACGATTGTTGAAGCGCTAAAAAATAAAAAAGAGATACGCGTTATCATCGCTTCAGGCGATATGGATACTCTGCAGCTTGTTGATAATAGGCGAGTGCAGGTTTATACCCTTAAGAAAGGTATAAACGACACGATTCTCTATGATGAAAAAGCAGTGCAAAAGCGTTTTGGTTTTAAACCAACGCTGCTTCCTGACTTCAAGGGACTTCGCGGGGACCCTTCAGATAATATTATTGGAATAAAAGGAATTGGGGAAAAAACAGCCACAACGCTTGTTGAGAAATTTGGAACTATTGAAAATATGTATACGGAACTTAAAAAAGATTCTGACACTTTCAAAAAAATTGGAATATCAGAGCGTGTATTTACCCTTCTCAAAGAAGGTGAAGAGGAAGCTGTTTTTTCCAAAATGCTCGCGACAATTCGTCGGGATGCTCCTATTGCGTTTTCTATTCCATCACGTATATGGAAGGAGTCAGTAGATGAACAAAAAATACTTGGAATTTTTGATGAGCTCGAATTTAAAACTCTCAAAATTCGTCTTGCGAATTTGTTGAAAGGAGTAGTGGTGGCAACAAAAAATGTTACGCGCAAGAGTTGTGAAAAAATAGACGAAAAAGAACTAAAAAAGGCGCTTGTCGGATTGTGGCTTCTCGACTCAAACATTACCAACCCTACACCAGACGACCTTTTGCGGTTTACAAAGAAAAAATCTCTTTCAGAAGCCGTCGAATTTGTTGTTTCCAAAATTAAAACAGAGGGGCTTGAGCGGGTATTAAATGACATTGAAGCCCCTGTAATTCCGATTGTGGAGGCAATGAACGCGCGTGGTATAAAGACAGATGTCGGTTACCTAAAAAAACTTTCACAGAAGCATCATAAGACGCTCGATGAGTTGCAGAAAGAGATTTGGAAATTTGCAGGAGAAGAATTTAACACCAATTCCTCTAAACAGCTCGGGTCTGTATTGTTTGATAATCTTGGTCTTGCGCTTAAGAGGCACAAAAAAACAAGCACCGGCGCGAAGTCTACAAAGGAATCGGAACTTGAGAAAATGAGAGACCTGCATCCGATTATTCCGCTTATTCTCAAATATCGAGAACTTCAAAAACTTCTTTCAACATATATAGACAATCTACCGGATAAAGTATCTTCGGACGGGAGGCTCCGCGCCACATTTTTGCAGACAGGCACAACGACTGGGCGAATGTCCTCGCGCGAACCAAATCTTCAAAATATTCCAATAAAAACCGAACTCGGACAGGACATTCGCAACGCATTTGTTGCGGAAAAAAACTTCACGCTGGTTTCTTTTGATTATTCGCAGATAGAGCTTCGTATTGCCGCTATTCTTTCTGAAGATGAAAAGTTGACGCGGATTTTTAAAGAGGGCGGTGATGTCCATACGGCGGTTGCCGCTAATATTTTTAATGTTTCCCCAGAAAACGTAGACAAAGAAATGAGGCGGCGCGCGAAAGTGATAAACTTTGGTATTCTCTACGGTATGGGGGTAAACGCGCTTAAGGAGAATTTGGGCACTGACAGGAAAGATGCCCAAGAGTTTTATAATGCTTACTTTGAAACGTTTGATAAACTTGCCCGCTATATTGACAGTATTAAATCAGACGTAAAACGGAAGGGATGTACCGAGACGCTTTTTGGACGTCGCCGTTATTTTGGGACAAGCAACATTTCCGTTCCGTACATTCAGGCCGCTGAAGAGAGGATGGCGATAAACGCGCCATTCCAGGGAACGTGCGCGGATGTGATGAAAATTGCGATGAAAAACGTGAACGAATATATTGTTGAAAATAATCTCAAGGAAGACGTTTCTCTTATTCTTCAGGTTCACGACGAGCTTATATACGAAGTACGCAAAGAAAAAATCAGTCTCATTGTTCCCGAAATAAAAAAAATTATGGAGAAAGCGGTGTCTTCCAAAGAAGCAAAAGAAATCCCCCTTGTAGTAAATGTTGAGCTAGGGGATACGTGGGGGGATAGAAGGCAGTTTAACGTATGATATCCCGTACGAAATCGCGGATGCAGTAGATAGAATCTAAATATGGACACAACAGTCGACATTATCAAAGACATTTTAGGAAAAGCGGTCTTGACTGTCCGCGTCCTATTTCGTACGGGATGATATATCTTTTTCACGGAAATGATATACGGACGTCTCGCAAAAAGCTAAAAACAATTCTTGGCGCGCTTCAACGCAAAAGGCCTGACGCGACGGTTTTTACTTTGACTTCGGATAATTGGAATGAAAGCCAATTTGAGGAGAGTCTATCGGGACAAGGTCTTTTTGATAGAAAAACAATTACCACCTTAGACTCTGTTCTCACTCACACTAGCGCGAAAGAAGTGATACTTAATAATCTGGACGCGGCTCAAAAATCTGAAAATGCCTTTCTTTTTATTGAAGAAAAAATGGGGACTTTGTTGCTTGCTTCTTTTAAAAAAGCGGGAGCGATAATAGAAAATTTTGTTTTAAAAAAGAAGGGAGAGTATCTGCCAAATGTTTTCGCGTTGACTGATGCGTGGGCTAAAGAGGATAAAAAACGCGCGTGGGTGCTCTATCAGAAACTTTCCAAAACAATGACGCCAGAAGAAATTCACGGCGCGATTTTCTGGCAAGCGAAGACGGTACTTCTCGCGCAACTCGCTCCCTCGGCTGCACAGTCGGGACTAAAGCCGTTTGTGTTTAAAAAGGCGGCTGCTTTTTCGAAAAAACAGCCTCAAGAAAAAATTACGCGCGCGCTGTCATCTCTTCTTGAGATGTACCATAATGTCCGATTAGGCAAGGGCGAACTCTCCTCTTCACTTGAAAAGTTTCTTTTAAAATAATCCAGTCTGCCTAGCAGGATTCTCTCCTTACAGGAGCAGTACACCTTTTGGATTTTTTGTTCGTCTTCGACTCCAAAAAACCTCAAAAGGTCTTTCGGCGCTCCAAGTATTCGCGCCTCAACCTACGACCATTTGCTTAAAAGGCAATTGCGGCATTTACCACGCACCAATACGCTTTTCAGCAACGGTTCATCCCTTCGTCCGCCCAGTAGGATTCGAACCTACGACCATTTGCTTAAAAGGCAACTGCTCTACCGACTGAGCTATGGGCGGACGAAGGAATGAACCATAAATTTCTATCATCTTCTGTAATCTATCACATTCTGTAGACTGAAGTATTGGTGCTGTGGTCGACTGACCCCGATACCGTCCCGCTGTGGGAGGTATGGGGTATGGTTATGGGCGGGTAACTGTACTGTCTCAAAAGTTATAACACGAAATAACAAGAATTAGAAGATTAAATTCCTTCCTAAAAAGCTAATCTGTCAGCTGGCGGATTGGAATCTATTTTTACAGTGGTAAATCAAACGCGAAAAATCCGGCGCCAGAGAAAAGTAGAGAGACTGAAATTACCAACATCAGAAGATAAAACACGATATCTCTTTTGAGAAGGCTTTCCTCTTTGTATTCAATAACAAATTCTATAAAGAGCAACGCGGAAAATACCAGCGCGACAATTTGAGTAGAGTAACCTGCAATCAACATTATTCCTCCAATAATCTCTGTCCACCCCAAGATTGTTACAAAGAAAGTACTTGGTCTGAGTCGGAGGAATTCAAAAAACATTTTCCAGCTTTCTTTTTCTCCTTGCAGGGCAAGTTTACCTAAATCAATAAAAAGAATTCCCAAAGCGACGCGAAGAATAAAAGGCGCGAGCAGGCCAAAGGTTAGTAATTCTGGAAAAGGATTAAGCATACCTTCTATTGTATCATATGTTTTCTGTGATACGTTAAAACTATATGAAAAGAGACAAGAACAGTATTTTTCTCATACTTCACGATATACGCAGTGTGCAGAATGTCGGCTCCATTTTCCGTACCGCTGATGCCGCAGGAGTGTCGAAAATATTTCTTACCGGCTACACGCCTTCGCCAATTGACCGTTTCAAGAGAGAAAGAAAAGACTTTATCAAAGTTTCTCTTGGGGCGGAAAAAAGCGTTTCATGGGAGGAACATAGTGACATCCTTTCTCTTATAAAAGGACTTCGTAAAAAAGAAGTAGTGATTGTTTCTGTTGAACAAGCGCCTCAAGCCCGTGATTATAGAACTCTTTGTGTTAATGCGCCTGCGGCATTTATTTACGGAAATGAGGTCAATGGATTATCGCAAGAAATTCTTAATATGAGCGACGATATCGTTGAGATTCCGATGAAGGGGAGCAAAGAATCCCTTAATGTATCGGTATCTGTGGGTATTTCTCTTTTTAGGCTCTTAGAAAATGTCGGGTAGCTGCTATTTTTTCTCGTAGGTATCAACCACTTTTCCAAATTCATCAAGAAGCTCAATTGTTTCCCGTCGGTTTTTCCACAGACTTTCATTGCGGTCTAAAAATATACGCCACTCATTTCCGTAAAAGCCAATATCGTGTTTATGAATGTCAACGCACCCTTTATAATTTACGATGTTCTGAATAAAATAAAAACATTCAGATGAGAACTCTGGAGTCAGAGGACGCGTGGGAATCTGGCAGCGGGGGATTCTGTCTATGTAGTCGAGGCAGATATCATTTTTTGGTGTTTGTGGTATTGAAGAGAGGTCTTCATTTCTCGCGAGAGGGCAAATGTATGTAAG
>JAGLPS010000023.1 GCA_023137185.1 Minisyncoccota bacterium | reverse complement strand
GGTACGCGAATAGCAATGCCGTCAAAGAGGCCTTCCAAGTCTTTAATAACTTTTGTTGTCGCAACAGCCGCGCCGGTTGACGCAGGAATTATGTTTTGCGCCGCCGCGCGTCCATTTCTAAAATCTTTCTTTCCGGGAGAATCGACAATCGCCTGCGTTGACGTGTAAGCGTGTATCGTATTGAGAAGAGCTTTTTCAATACCAATTGTTTCGTTGAGAATTTGAATTAAAGGACTTCCAGCGTTTGTTGTGCACGAAGCGTTTGAAGTTACTTCGCATTTATTTAGAATACTGTCATTTATTCCCATAAGAATAGTCGCTTCCGTTTCATCTTTTGGCTCGCTTTTCGCGGGAGCGGAAATTACGACTCGTTTTGCGCCGGCGGCAATATGCATACGGGCTTTTTCATACGTAGTAAAAAATCCCGTTGATTCAACAACTACGTCAACATTGAGGCTGCCCCATGGAAGCTTGTTTGGTTCTTTTTCTGAAAGATAGAGAATGGTCTTTCCATCAACGACAATACTTTTTTTGTCAGGAGATATGGAGATTATAGAAGTATTTACCCCATATACCGTGTCATACTTGAGAAGATACGCCATATTTTCGATATCCCCCAAATCGTTTATCGCAACAACATCTAGTTCTTTTTTAAGCGCGATTTTAAGAAACGCCCTTCCAATACGCCCCGCGCCATTTATCGCCACTCGAATGTTTTTTCCTTCACTCATAATAGTTTAATTAACAATAATACCCTCTAAGTATATCCCGTTAGAGAACGCCTTGCCAGAGGCGGCGGCTTCGGTTGCCTCGAGGCGGCTTTTCTTTAACGGGACACGACAAACAGCATAGTCGGTAACTATTGGGAAAAGCTAAATTCCGCAATATTACCTAGAGATATTTCTTGCTCTCTAACAAACCCCGCGTTTGTTTCCAATACGTACAAAACCTTTTCAGATGGGTAAAAGGTCTTTGGAAACGATTCGGGGAGAGCGTTTTCTTTTATTGAAACTACTTTTTTACCCTCTCCTATCCAGATAATATCAATCGGAAAATTCATTCCCTTCATCCAAAATCCATACGTATCAGGTTTGTCAAAAATAAAAAGCATTCCGTCCGCGGGAGAAAGTTCCGCGCGGCCGGACAACCCTTTTGTTCGCGCAGCTTGAGTTGACGCGACTTCTGTGGAGAGTGTCGCGTTTCCTATCCGAAGCTCTATCGTAAAATCCTTTTTTTCTTCGTTCGCGGTGAAAAGAAAAAACAACAAGACCAAAAAAAGCCCCTGGGTCGCAAACAATACCAAAATTTTTTTCATTATCACACGTTTTTATAAACAATTTCTTTTGCCTCAAAAAAATTTTTCGTAAAGGCAACGGCGATTTCGGGGTCAAATTTTTTGCAGGTATAAATGTCAAAAGTAAAAAATTTCAAACGATCCCAAATATATAAAGAGGCGCCAGATTCCGCCCATATTAAAACCACCTCAAGACCCTTGTGCTTCGGATTGAAATCTCCAGCGACATTTTTAATAACCGGTCCATAAATAATGGTCATTTTGAGCTTCTTTGAAAGCGCCACAAGAAACTTTTTCACGTCCGCGCGTGTGGGTTTATTCGTGTACTTTCCTTCTATAATAAGTCGCTGCCGAAAAATTTCGGGACATATGTTTTTCATCCTGTTAGTAGAAAACGGCATAGCTTTTTAAAAAAGCGTCCATTTTTCTTTATGTGTGATATGTGTATAAAATTCGGCCTCAATCATATAAATAATGTTTTTCTTACTTTTTTAATGCCATTTTTCACTACGGGATTCATTACAGGTTAAATGTAGCACCACTGCGCTCTACGTAAAGATGTTAATAACTAAAAACCCAGTCTATGGTTTGATATTGTAATTGTTGATTTTATCAATCAATTGAAAGAAAAAGGTTGTTTCCTTTGTATAACAAGCATAAGAGTCGATACATTATTAACCAATAAAGATGAAATATATGAACGCTAAAAAAATCTTGCTTCCAGTTTCCCTGCTTGCTTTAGTAGGCATTATAGGTCTAACATCAGCAAGTTCCGCCATAGCTTACCAGGGTGATTACACCCAAAAAGGGCCGAACTGCACAGCTGAGCGACACGAGGCTATGGAAATGGCCTTTGAGAATAATGACTACAACGTTTGGAGAGATTTAATGGAAGGTAGAGGTAGAGTAAGTCATGTCATAACTGAGGAAAATTTTGCCCAATTCGCCGAAGCTCATAAATTGGCTGAACAAGGCAAATACACAGAGGCCGATGCGATTCGCCAAGAACTTGGGTTGAGAACAAGTAATGGAAAGAAAGTTGGCGCTGGTTTTGGTCAAGGTGTAAGAAATGGTCAAACGACAAAATAACTATCTGTCGCCAAACTCTCACTTGAAATATGGAGTGAGATTTTGGTTTGGTTGATGTTTATAATAGTATATTCAAAGAAAAATTGAATGAATTGCGCTAATATCAAAGTAAATGAAAGATCTGACAACATTAACCGATGAAGAAGCTGTGGAATATATCCGAACACAAGACAAGGAGTCTTATCGTGAGATAATGGAGCGATACCAAAACAAGCTTATGAGGTACGCAAACCGTTTGACACACAATGAAACGGAATCAGCAGACATTGTGCAAAACGCTTTTGTCAAGGCATTTGTTAATTTGAACAGCTTTAATACCAAAATGAAGTTTTCATCTTGGATATATCGGATTGTTCACAATGAGGCTATGAACACATTTGCCAAATACAAGCAAAGGCGCGAAATACAGATATCAGAAGATATGGATTTTGAAAGCAGCGAGGACATAGAAGCTGATTTCACCAAAAAGGAAGAAAGGGTGATAGTTGAAAAATGTATGTCCAGTATGTCGCTTTTGTATTACGAACCACTAGCTTTGTTTTTTCTTGAGAATAAGTCATACGAAGAGATAAGTGAAATTCTACGATTGCCAATTGGTACTGTCGGGACAAGAATCAATCGCGCAAAAATTTTAATGAAAAAAATATGTCAGACAATCAAAAAATAAACATAGAAGAAAAAGTGATGTCCCAGATTAGGAAGGGGCAGGCGAAAATGAAACCTAAGTGGTTTTTCTTACTAGGTTCAGTCGCTATGATTAGTGGCCTAACTGGACTTACGATTATTTCTATTTTTCTGGTAAGTCTGATAACTTTTTCGCTCCGCGCGCGCGGACCAATGGGCGCTCTCCGCCTTGAACAACTACTTTCAAGTTTCCCGTGGGAAGCGGTAATAGTGGCAGTTATCGGTCTTGGACTTGCTGTTTTTATGCTTAGAAAATATGATTTTTCTTACAAAAAGAATTTTCTGCTGATTATTATTAGTTTCGTGCTCTCCATATTGCTTGCCGGCTTATTGATTAATTATTCCGGACTTGATACTTTGTGGATGAAAAAATGGCCAATGAAAGGGCTTTACCAACGATATGACCGTGGCAGTATGATAAGGAAATCCGACTGGAGAATAATGCAAAACACCAACCCTGATTTTAAAACACTAAATTAGAGGTGGCATTATCTTTCAGAAACGCTGAAATTGTAAATTGGCAATGTGTCTTGGATAAAATCCGAACTTTTTTTGACGAAAATCCTAATTGCGGATTCTGATTGCCGCGCTTCGCGCGGCAAAAAGGTTCCTGACACCTTATTCTGCTGGCGAGGCGTTTCACCCTGTTTGATTATTTCCACAAATTTATCAGGATGAGAACGCAGTATTTTTTCAATATGTCCTTTGACCAAATTAAAATCTTTACTTGAAAATTCGCGTTCCGCTTCTTCTAGCATTTCTAGTGCTTCCTTAATTTCTTTTGGTGGAAAAAATTTATTTAAGATTCCCATAAGTGATTAGTTTGCAGAAATAGCAAAAGATTTAATATAATCATCGTAGAAAATATTGGAGAGAGAAGTAATATTTGTATAAACAACACTTAAATCAATCGGAATCCCATCAACAACAAAGGCAATGCCCTTGTGAGTCATTGATACTCCTTGCATTTCGCTACTAAAAACATACTCTATCGCCATTAAACCTTTATAGGTAGTTATTTCTTCTCGGGTTAGCGTTCCGCCACTTGAGATACTTTTCCCTTTTGGATAATTTTCCAAATATGCCCTAATTGACTCGTCGCTAAGAATTTTCCCGCCACTAGGTGTAGAGAAAAACACACTATATTGCGCAAACTTACTTTGCTCTAAATCAATAATATGTGGAGCTTGAAAACTTTTTATGTAAACTTCACCAAGATCTAAATCAAAACTTTCAGGATCAGATGTTGGAAAAAGTACGCTAAAATCAAAACCTGCTTCTGTATTCGAGTATTTTACAAAACTAGGAATACTTACCTGTTCAGCTTGCAGGGTAGTTGGCTCATCTACAGGAGTGTTAGAAACTTCGGTAGATGAGAAAGCCCCAATAACGGCAAGTAAAACAACAATACCGGCACCGATCCATATCCAATTTTTCTTTGAATCCTTGTTTTCCGCGGGCTTTGTTTCCGAAATTTGTGCTATTTCTTGTTCAGGCAGTTTTTGATTTTCGGTATTCGCGCTGGATGTTTCCGTTTGATTTTCTTTTGTAAAAGTAAGTGCAATTTTTTTAACAACCCAAAACGAGATCATTGCTATTATGAATGCAGGGATAAAACCGAAACTCCCAACAGAAAATATAATGCTTGCAATAAAAAGACCTCCAACCATTCCTATCCAATCGGCTTTGGTCATTTTCTTTTTTGGCTTTGGTTGCTGATTTACGTCTTCCATATTTTTTAGTTAATTAAATTATCAACGGAAACATTCAACGCCTTGGCAACTTTTCGCAGAGTTTCAAGTGTGGAATTGTCATTTATTTTTGTGATTAAACCCCGCAAACAGTTACTATAATAGTCCCGTCAGTTCTAACGGTAAAAACTTTTTCATCGCCATTTGGATTATAGACAAAAACATTGAAAAAGACACCGTTTAACGCGATAGCTTTTCTTACGTCATTATATTCCGAATCGTTGTTCTCCAAATATTGCTCCATTAAAGCAATTGCTCCCTCTTCGTTTAGGATTTTTGTTTTTTCTTCCGCCAAAACAGGGCTGAAAAAATCATCACACCAGCATTGGTCAACCATGCAATCAAATAAAGCGCAAGTATCACTTTGAAACTCTTGGCACTTTAAAGGAATTTCTTTTATAGGAGGTTTATAGGGTCTGTCATCCGGGTAAAAAAGAACATAACCAACTACCACTACCAACGACACTGCGATAACCATACCTGCTTTTTTGAAAAATATGGACATATAATTATGAATTTTTTATTAGCTCTATTTTAAAATTATTTAATAATCGTTTAACTTTGATTTTCACAAAAAAGAACCCACTCTACACATTCAGGATTTTTATTTCCTTTACATTCTTTTAATTTTTCAGCGCATTCAGTTTTCAAATCGTCAAACGAATAAGGGTCGCCCCCTAATTTTGTATATATAAGCTTGTTGATTTCACTCTCAACCGAAGTAAACTCGGCAACGTTGATATTTTTGAGAAAGACAGTCTTTGATTCCTCCCCGCTAAATATTGTTATGCTGTCATATCCACCATCCATAATAAATTGGTCTTCGTAAAAATCGTTTAAAGAAAAAAATCCGCTTTTTCTCGCGACACTTAATATTTTTACCAATTCTGCTTCTGATGTTTGAAATGAATAAGATTTTTCCAGGTATAGATTTTCTGTCTTAGTAAACGTGGATTCCCCATTTTCTAAAATCTCTAAACTAAATTCACCCCACTCCGCGTGCATTGCGCCTGTTTCATAGCGTAATCCATCAATTGAAGTAAAACCTTCTTCGTTTGTTCCGCGATTAATATAAACCAACGCAAAAACGAATAATAACAAAACTGATACTATAATAATTTTTTTAGACATAAATTTATTATTTTTAGGTAATTAGTGGGAAACATAATCAAAATAAACGCTGATAAAAAATTTGGACGAATTATCTTTTTGGTGGTTGAATCAATATTCCGTCTCTTTAAGATACATCTAAAAATGATATTTGAAAACTCCCCACGCGGTATATCTAGCCAATAATTTGCGTTTCTGATTTCTTTTTTTCCGCGCCTTCGGCGCGGTTTTTTTGTCCCCCTTTTTTTCTCCGTCTTCGGCGGATCGAACTTTTTCTTCACGAACTTCGCCCGATTTTTTGGAATTTGCCTATTTTTTAATCTTCTGCTTTTAAATTTGTAAAAAAATTATAATAAATTTTGTCCAAAAAATCTATATGATAAATTTCTGTATTTCCATTTACTACATCCAGAATAGAATGGTATAAATTTTGTTGCTTATTTTTTGATTGTTGACATACCAACTCAAACTCCCAACAACCCAAAATGTAAAAATTGTCGGATTGCTCTTTCATTTTTGCTTTAATTTTTTCTCGAGCATACCGATTTATAGCAAACATTTCGTCCAGAAACACGACAATGTTTATTATTTTCTGTTTTTTATAACTTATTCCGCCAACCTTTCCAGATTTAAGATGTTCTTCTTTTTTCGCAATTTTATCCACTTCTTTCGCTATATCGCCAAGCAACTTATCAATACCAGCACCATTAGTGTTTTGTATTCCTGCTTTTGAATAGCTATCAATTTTCCGTTTTTTACACTCAATCTGAAAAATATATTCATCTGAAATTAAAATCCAATCAGCGCTTTTCCATTCCTTTTTGCCAACTTTGTAAGTAATTTCTGAAAAAATTTGTGCTCTACTTAAAATATCAATATTATTTTGTTTTATAAATTCGCCGATATACATTTCAAAAATTATTCCGATTTCCTTAAATAGATTATCTTTTTCTTTCGCCTTAAGATTATCAAGTAAAACATAATATAAACCTTCAAAAGAACTATATAGAAAATCGGAAAGCGATGGAATAATATATTGCTCATTTTTCTTTTCTGAATTTGTTTTAATAACTGGAAATCTTTTTAACGGATTAAATTCGTATTTTTTGAGTGTTGCTTCAGTTAATTCATATTTTTTATATTCTTCTCGAAACTGTTTTGATGTTATCGCAAAAATATCAAAAAATTTGAGAATATTTTCCTCTGTCAATAATGGTTTGAGGGATTCTATCGTTGTATTTGTATAACTATCCATTAAAAATGAGGTGGCAAATTTTCCGTCTTCCCTTGGGCAAAAATTGGCACAGATACAAGTGCCGATTTTCATTGCCTTAAAAATTTCTATTCCCAATGCTTTATCTAATTTTGCCCCTAATTTATTATTACGCTCAAAAATTTTTGAAAAAATCCAAAAATATCTGGCTATAATGCTGGAATGAAATCTTAAATAATACCACTGGTAATTGGTTGATCTAATTACCCATAACCACCCTCTCTCTTTTGTTTCACCACCTGTCTTTATTTTATGCAAATCAATCTCAAGGTTGCCATATAAATAAATTAAATTAAACAAATCGATATCGTTGTATTGAATATCTTTTTTCTTGCAATTTAATAAAATTTGTTTTGCGACAAAAGAAACAAAATCTCTTGTAAGCATTCCTGCTTTGAGTTTTATTTTAGGAGAAGAGTAAAATTCAAATTCAATATTTACATTAACGGCAATTTGATTGGACATTAAAGCACCAAGTTTTTGCAAAGACATTAAAGAACTAATAATATCAAAATTTTTTACGATCGCATTAAAATCATCAACTGTAAAATTTCTTGAAAATTCTATATCTGACGATGTTTGTATTTTAATGTTAGACATATTGAGTCACGGTTTTTAAATTTTATACATTTTTGCAAACCACATAATGTAAATATTCTACTGTCTTATCCGCTTTGTAATTTCTATTTTTTGACTTGTCAGCTTTGAACCTGTTATATTCTTTCGTAAAATGCCCATACTTGCCCCGTAGACTCATTATTTCTTTAATATCGTTCAAAGTCATCAATCCCTCATTGTTATAGCTCAAAAAGATATATTTCGCTTTTGCTTTCAGAATTAAATCTTTAAAAGATTTTTGGACTTGCGATCTTGAACAATAAAGAGATTTTTGCTTGTCATAATCTCGCAAGCCAGTTTTTCCGTGTATTTTAGGATTATCATATTTAGCAATTGTTTCTAAGAGATGATAATTTGTTGCATATTGTCGGTGATTATATGGCGGGTCTAAATATAAAATGTCGCCATTAACTTTTTCCGCAACTTCGTTTGTATCATCATTAAAAACTTTATGGTCTTGATTGTTTATTATCAATTTAGCGGGTTTTAAAATTAAACTATTTTGAGCAGTTTTTTTTAATTTTTTTAAAAAAGCGCCATAAACAGAAGCTGTGTTCGCATATCTATCGATTGACTCCATTAAACTAGTAATCAAAAAATAATATTCATCATCGGAAATCATTTTTTCCTTTTTCCAGTTTTCAATTTTTTGACGGATAGCATCGCAACGCATTCCGTTTTCATCAGAAAAATATTGTCGTTGTTCTACTTTGTCTTTTGTACCACCAAGACAATAATTTTTGTAAATAAATCCTTTCCTACCTTTCAAGTTTGATAAATGATCACAAACAAAATTTTTCCGATTTTCTGTTTTATTTTTTTTTAATTCGGGAATTTCTTTTAATAATTTAGAAAAATTTAATTCCTTATGATTGCCGATATAGTGCCTATTTAAAACATAACTGTAATATTGAATATCGTTCGCGACAATTTTATAACCTTTTTTCTTGAAATAACTTCCCACAATTCCAGTCCCCGCAAATAAATCGCAAAAAGTATCGCAGTTTTTATCAACTACTTTATTGATTGAATTTTCCAAAAAATTCAGAAGGCTTAATTTTGAGCCGATATAATTCATAATTTAATTATGTAATAGAATTACGAAGCAAGGCACTTTATAATTCTTTTCACCTTGCACTTTGTGTTTATAGGCAAAGTTTATTTCAATCGGATTATTCAAATCAGTTTTATCAATAATTTTTCTGATTTTATCAATTGAAACATCTTCATCAATATAAACCACCAACAATCTCGGGTCAGCTCCAAATCTTCCCTCATCCTGATATTTATAAAGATATTCCGCAACAAGTTCGGGTTTCTTTATTGCTACATCCCGCCATTCATCTTTGAAATGTCTTTTGAATTCATTAGTAGGGCTTTTTGCAACTTTTTGATCAAAGGAAACTCCATTTATGAAGAAATCAACACCTCGTCGATGATTTAATGTCGGCAAAATATTGCTATTTTTCTCAAAAATTAATGTTTCTATAAAATCGTTTCTGACTGTGTTGATTTCTTTGATTCGTCTATATTTAACTGCGGCAACTTTTACTTTTTCATCTTTAACAAATCCATTTTCTTTTTCAGAATTTATCCTTTGTACAAAATCATCAAAAGCTCCTTGCGAAAATGGCCATGCAATATCTCCAAGTTTGAGAGATTGCCACTCCTTAATAAGCACATTCATTGCGTTATCAGCTTCTTTCCCGCTTTTATATTTTTCTGTTTTCTTGAAAATATCTCTGATTATTTTTTTACTTTCCTCATAATCCCAACTATTAACAACAGCTTTCCAAAGTTCTTTTGTGTTTAAATCCAAAACTTTTTTACCTGTGTTTTTCCCTCTGCTGATAGTTTTAAATTTCAAAGACGATATTAATTTGATGTCATTTAAGTGTAATAAATATTCTGTTGCTTTTTCTTGGCTACCGATAATTTTTCGCGCGAGATCATCTGAAAGTTTCGACTTTATGTATTCCATAATTATTTTTTGAAAATTAAAATGTATTCATGCTTAAAAATATAGTAATCGCTTGAAAGCGCTCTGTATCGCCAAATTGCCTCTTTGTTTTGCTTAGCGCGATTGCCAGCCATATTTTTTATTATAACGCTTTTTAAGGTCAGTCCCAATTTCTGAGCTTCATTCATGCAATAAAATCCTAACGGAATCCACTTGCCGGCCGAATATTTATCGCCGATAATAATTGCTAAATATCTACCATTTTCCAAAACTTCAATTGTATTTTTTAAAACTTCAGCAAATTTACACAGAAATTCTTTGAGTGATTTTGTATTTGATAAATCATCCTTTAAATCGCTGAATTTTATTATATCGGCATAAGGCGGGTGTAATATGGCTAATTGAACATTTTTCTTTTTGTGATTTTTTAAAACCTCTTTTACTTTTCCAAAAGTTTCAGTTTTTGTACTATCACCAGTAATTAACTCTGAAAAATTATTTTTCTGTTCAATATTTTTTCCGACATAGTCAATAAGTTTTTTCTGAATTTCTATGCTGATAAAATTTCTTTTTAGACTTTCCGCCTCATAAACAGTTGTTCCGCTTCCTAAAAATGGATCAAAGACAATTTCATTTTTCTTCGTATACCTCAAAATTAACTGACGCGGAATTTGCGGAATAAAATTTCCGTGATAAAAACCATTATGTTTTCCTGTTTTGTCTCTTTCAGGAACAATCCAAAGACTATCAGTCCAAATTTCTGACTCCTTCCAATTATCTAAATTTAAGTCGTTAAAAATTGGCACGGCTATTTTTCATTTCTTTATTAAACCGTCAACCTTAATACCCAATACATTGGCGATTTTGTGAGCGGTGTCCATTATTGAGCCTTGAATTGCTCCCGACTCAACTTTAATAATTGTAGCACGAGAGACGCCAGTTAATTTTTGATACCTATGTAAACGGTATCAAAATTATCAGTGCGGAGGGTAAGAGATTCGAACTCTTGGTGCCTTTCGGCACACACGCTTTCTCCCACACAAAGCGGAGGCGGCGAGATTCGAACTCGCGAGGGGTTTCCCCCTACACGCTTTCCAAGCGTGCGCACTAGACCAACTATGCGACACCTCCGCTTTATGAAGGGATTGCGATTTGTAACTAAAAATTCTACTCGAACTTGAACTTTTAGACAAATCGGGAACAAGCGTGCGCACTAGACCGCTATGCGAACCCTCCATTTATCAGTTTTTTGAACGCTTCTCCCCCTTTATACTTTTTGATCTGTCTTTCTCGCAACCAAGCTGACTTTTTATCAGAAAATTTCTCCTGATACACCACCAACCATGGTCTGCCTGCTCGAGTAGAAACAGTAGCTCCAGAATTATGATGAGTCAGTCTATTCTCAATGTTATTTGTAAAACCAACGTAATACCGCCCACTCTTTTCACTTTTTATAATATAGACTATATACATTAACTAGACCACCCATCGCCTATGGCGAGGCCCCGCCAACGGCGGTGGTATGCGAACCCTCCAAAATAATTTTTAAGTTTGCCTTTTAATACTTCCCTTTTCACTACGAGGCTAAGCAGAATGATACACCAAAAGACTAATTGCGCCAAAAAATACAGCTCCATAGAGCATCCATAACCCCAAAGTAAGAAATATCGGTATCTCTGTAAGTACATAAAACATTACCGTACCGACACCGAACGCTTGCAGCGTAAATTTCAGTTTGCCTGTGATATGCGCTTTCGTAGAAATTCCTTCTGTATATTTTTTATATATCGCTCCAACACTAATAATAAGATCAATAAAAATTATTGACATCGGAAGAAAAATGAAACCAAGATGAAACAATAGAAAAAATCCGGTTAAGTTGATAAGCAGTTTATCCGCGAGAGGGTCAAAAAAAGTCCCCCATTCCGTTACTTGGTTTCGGGTACGCGCTAACGCTCCATCTATTAAATCTGAAAAAGCTGAAATAGCAAAAAGAATAACGGCAAGACCGTATTCTTCAATCCAGAAGAAATAAAGAAGAAAAGGTAAAAGAAAAATCCGCAGTAACGTAAATGCGTTTGGCAAAATAAAACGAGGAATTAATTTCAAAAGACTGGCCTGAAGAAGTCCGTCTAAAGTTTCCTGAAAATTCTTGACAGTATCTTTCTTCATCTAATTTCCCAGTAATGCCTTAACTCTTTCTTCAGTGGGAGAATGGGTCACCCCACAGGAAAGCAAATCTGCCTGCAACAGGCAGAGCTTCCTACGGGGCGAGAGGTTTTGCAATAATGTTTTCATACTTTAATTACCACGAAGCGCTTTAATTCGTTCCCCAACTGGTGGATGGGTCATAAACAATTTGTGCATTCCTCGTTTAGCTCGCGGTCCAAACGGGCTTGAAATAAAAAGATGCGCGGTGGCATTGTTTGCCCGAGCAAGAGGCGCAGGACACTTGCTTATTTTCTCCAAAGCGCTCGCAAGCCCTTCCGGATAACGCGTCAACAAAGCGCCCGACGCGTCTGCAAGAAACTCGCGTTTTCGAGAAATTGTAAGCTGAATCAAAACGGCGACAATCGGAGCAATAATTGAAAGCGCGAGTCCGATAAGCATTCCTATCATTTGCGCCTGACCTCCTCCGCCTCCACGGTTACGACTCCTGCCCCCGCCCCAGAAAGCCATATACAAAAACCAATCCGCGAGAATAGAAATAAGACCAACAAGTACCACGACAATTGTTGAAATGAGAATGTCGCGATTTCCTATATGCGAGAGTTCGTGGGCAACAACTCCTTCAAGTTCGGTTCGGTCAAGTATCGAAAGAAGTCCTGTCGTTACAACAACAGCAGAATGTTTGGCATCACGCCCAGTCGCAAACGCATTAGGAGACGGGTCAGAAATAACATACGTGCGAGGTATTGGAAGTCCCGCGGTGATAGAAAGATTTTCAACAATGTTCCACAGCTCCTTGTTGCTTTCGCGAGTAATCGGCCGCGCTTTAAACATTGAAAGCACGATTTTGTCCGAATACCAGTAACTCGTAACACTCATCATAATACTTATAAATACCGCAATATATAAAATTTCCGGCATACCATACGCGGCAGAAAAAGCCCATCCGAGCCCGATAATAATGATGAAAAACAAACTCATAAAGAGCCATGTTTTTCTTACATTGCTATCTTGATGCGTATAAAGCGATGCCATATGTATAGCTTATAGCTTTTAGTCTTCCTTCGCTAGAGGGCGAAGGAAGTTAGCTTTTAAAAGATTCCCTAAAGAACTAATGGCTAAAAGCTGACTTTAACTGGCTCCTTCGCGGCTTCTTCCTCCAGAGCAAAAAATTCCATCTTTGAAAACTTAAATATTTGAGCGACAAAATTTTGAGGAAATGTGTCTATGGCAATGTTGAGATCGCGGACATTCGTATTGTAGAATCTGCGAGCCGCCTGAATTTTGTTTTCAGTATCTGACAACTCACGTTGCAACTCAAGGAAGTTTTGGTTTGCCTTAAGGTCAGGATAGGCTTCCGCAACCGCAAACAAAGATTTAAGCGCGCCGGAAAGCATATTTTCCGCTTTTCCTTTCTCTTCAAGACCTTGCGCCCCCATCGCCGCAGCTCTCGCTTTTGTAACACTGTCAAACGTACCTGCCTCGTGTTGAGCGTATCCTTTTACCGTATTAACAAGATTTGGAATAAGGTCATAACGGCGTTTAAGCTGTACATCAATATCAGACCACGACTCCTTTGCCCGTGTGACAAATTTAATAAAGCCGTTATACACTCCCACAAACAACACCGCGATTACCGCGATAATACCTAATGCTATATAGAGTCCGTTCATATTCTTAAAATTAATTGATAAAGATTACTACTTTTTTAACATTTTTCGTACAATAATTCCAATAATCTTAAACATCAGTAGAAAAATAATGCCGAATGTGACTATCCAGAGCGCCACAACAGGTAGGGCAAAGAGAATTCTAATAAAAGCATTGAGATATTCAATCACCCCAGTAATCATTTTCTGAACCGCCTCTTTAATAACCACTAGAGGGCTCCAAACAACACCAAACACCTCCACATCGGCTTCAGAAACGAGAGAAACGGTAATTGTGGACATATCGATTGAGCGCGAGAGGTAGTTAATTTGTCCCTGAATCCTCTCAATCTTCCCTCTTACATTTGAAAGACGTGAGGAAACTTTGAGAATATCTTCAATACTTTCAGCTTTATCCAAAACACCCAAGTACGCATCTTCTTCCCGAGTAAGGTTTGTAAGTTGCGCTTCAAGGTCAATATAACGTTCAGTTACATCGGAAGATGTTACGTTTTCGCGAAATACTTTTACCGCTTCCAATTTTACCCTTCGCAAAGCTTCCTCCAAATTGTCAGATGGAACCCGAAAAACAACATAACCGCTCTTTGAATTCTCTTTTTCCGCGTAACCTTCTTTCAATGGTCGCGGCCTTGTGTCTGTATCAGAGATGTCTATATTTTGCACAAATCCACCAAGATCATAAGCGGTTGCTTTCAGAGACGAGACAGCAGAATCAACTCGCCGTACAACGATATCTAAAGAAGCGTTGCGTATAACTTGGCGCTGACTGACATCAATATCTCCCGTACTTGCTGGTAAATCATTTGACGGTGCTCCTGCCCCCTCGCGGTAATATTCACTAGAAGCTTTATCCATAACAGCAATTCCAGATGAAACAGTATTAAAACTTTTTGAAAAAGATTGCGTTTTGAAACCAGAAAATGTCTGGAGCGCGACAAAGGCAAGTATAAAAACAAGTGCGCCTATAAAAATTTTTTTGTTAAAGAAGATATCTTGTAACGATGTATTTTTTTTCCTCATAAAAATAAAAGCTCATTGATAATAATAATTTAATTGTATCACTTTGAAAACTAAAAACCCACCCCATGAGATGTTGCTTGCGCTATCTTACTGAATGAGTTTTGGTTTTTTCTCCCCTTTAAAGCAAATATATGATTTTAGACACTCAGTATCCAAAATTCCCTCTGCCCTTTAAAGCGAGTATTCTCCTTTCAGAAACTCCGTTTCCGCTTCTTAAAGTGAGCAATTCTTTTTCCAGAGACTTCCTTTCTCCCCTTTAAAGCGAGTATTCTCTTTTGAAAAGCTCTGTTTCTGCCCTTTAGAGCGAGTATTCTCCTTTCAGAAACCTTACAGGTTCTGTACACCTTTTGGATTTTTTGTTCGTCTTCGACTCCAAAAAACCTCAAAAGGTCTTTCGGCGCTCCAAGTATTCGCGCCTCAACTCCGCAGACACGGAGCTTGGTGTTGTCAATGTTCTGACATTGACAACGAAGTGTCGAGGATAGAGCGAGGCTGCCGCAGGAGCAGCCGAGCGCGCTCTGAAAGGAGAATGCGAGCGACCTTTACATCATTCCTCCCATCCCCTCCATACCTCCGGGCATTCCTCCGGGCATTCCTCCGCTTTCTTTCTTTTGTTCCGGCTCATCTGCGATTGCGGCTTCTGTTGTAAGTAGAATTGCTGCGGCGGACGCGGCGTTCTGTAAAGCGCTTCGCGTAACTTTTACAGGGTCGGCGATCCCTGCCTTTACCATATCTGTCACAACCTTGTCATTAAGCGCGTCATAACCAGCATTTTCATTTTCTGCTGTTTTTATCATCTCAACAATTACAGAACCATCATCCTTTCCAGCATTCATCGCAATTTGTTTCAAAGGCGCCTCAAGCGCTTTCAGCACTATGTTCCACCCGATTTTTTCGGCTTCGCTGTCAAAGACCTTTTTCCCCGAAATTTTTCTTGAAGCCTTGATAAGCGCGCTTCCTCCTCCCGCGACAACCCCTTCCGCAATTGCCGCCTTCGTCGCCGCAACCGCGTCTTCAATTTTGAGTTTCAGATATTTCATTTCAGTTTCGGTTGCTGCACCAACACGAATTACAGCGACTCCTCCAGAAAGTTTTCCAATTCGTTCATCGATTCTTTCCAAGTCAAATTTTGAGTCGGTTTGTTCTTTTTGGGCTTTCAGTTGAGCAATACGAGTTTCAATGTCAGCTTTCTTCCCTTTACCGCCGACAATAATAGTCTTGTCTTTTGTTGACACTACTTTATTCGCGCGTCCTAAGACAGACATTCCAGCTGTTTCAAGTTTTACGCCCAACTCTTCTGATACCACCTTAGCCCCAACAGTAACCGCGATATCCTGAAGCATTTCTTTTTTCCTGTCTCCATATCCCGGAGCTTTTATAGCCAACACATTAAACGCGCCTCTTAAACGATTTACTACAAATGTCGCTAGCGCTTCTCCTTCTACTTCTTCAGCTATTACAACCAAATCTTTTTCTCCCGATTGGGACACTTTTTCAAGAAGTGGAAGAATTTCTTTAACCGTTGAAATCTTTTTGTCAGTAATCAAAACAAGTGGATTTTTATATACCGCCTCCATTCTTTCCGCGTCAGTTACCATATAGTGAGAAAGATACCCTTTGTCAAACTCCATTCCTTTAACAACTTCTTTTTCAACACCAAAGCTCTGAGATTCTTCAACCGTCACTACACCATCTTTTCCGACTTTTTCAATCGTATCGGCAATAATAACTCCGACTTCATCAGATTCAGCTGAAATTGTGGCTACCTGTTTTATTTCATCCTTAGTTTTTATAGGCTTTGCAATTTCCTTAAGCGCTTTTACAGTTTCTTCAGCCGCCTTTTCAATTCCCATACGGACTCCCATTGCGTTTACTCCCATTGTCGTATGTTTAAGACCTTCGGAAATAAGAGACTGGGCAAGAATAACTGACGTTGTAGTGCCGTCTCCCGCAACCTCATTTGTTTTTGTAGCTACTTCTTTAATCAGTTCAGCACCCATATTTTCAAGTTTATCTTTAAGAGAGATATCTTTAGCAATTGTGACACCGTCATTTGTTATCATTGGAGCACCATACCCCTTATCAAGAACAACATTCCTTCCCATCGGCCCAAGCGTGATTTTAACGGTATTTGCAACCGTATCTATCCCTCCTTTTAAAGCTTTTTTAGCATTTTCGCTATATACAATTTGTTTCGCCATAGTTTTTATTCGCCAATAATTGCTAATATGTTTTTCTCTTCGAGAATATAAAATTCTTCCCCCTCTATTTTAATTTCATCGTATCCGTATTTTGAAAAGACAACCTTCTGTCCCTTTTTCACCCGAACAGGAACAAGTGTTCCGTTGTCAAAATGTCCCTCGCCAACAGCCACCACTCTTCCTTGTTCCGGTTTTTCTTTATCGACAGTTTCCGGAATTATAATTCCGGCAGTATTCTTTTTGAATTCATCTGGAGAAATTGGTTTTATTAGCACACGATCACCTAAAGGTTTAATTTTGGACTCTTTTTCTTTGGACTGTATTTTCTTCATAACAATAAAAATAGTTCGATTAACTGATAATGGATTAGGATTTAGAGTATTATAGTGATGACCGTACTTTTTGTCAATTTGGTTTCTGATTGAATTTTTTTTCTTCTTCTGGTATAGTGATCTTTAATGATTGAAGGGATACTCCCGTATGTCCAAATTATTCTGGGAGTGATATTAATTCTCAGCATTCTCCTTCAGCGTTCTGACGCAAGTCTTGGGAGCGCTTTTGGGGGTGATTCAGGAGGCGGCACCCAATTTAGCCGTCGCGGTTTTGAGCGCGTACTCTTTATCGGAACAATTGTCGTAGCTTGTCTTTTTACCATCTCCGCCTTTCTCGCGCTTATTGTTTAAAGATTTAAAGATCTATCTAATCTAAATTAAAGGAAGCTAAAATCGCTTTTTTCTTTTGGAAAATTCGTGAATATACAAAATAATACTGAAATGTTTCTTGCCAAAGAACACAAATATGCCAATCTTTGAAAGATTAAACAAAATTTTTGATGCTTTTTCAGTAACGGAAAAACTTATTTTTACGGCACTTTTCGCTATTTGTTTTCTCGCAAGTCTGTCACTCGCCGCGCAAGTAAACAACGCTTTTCTAGTTGAAATCCCTAGCCACGGAGGAACTCTTGAAGAAGGCATTATAGGAATTCCCCGTTTTATAAATCCCCTTCTTGAGATTTCAGATACAGACAGAGATTTAACCGCTCTTGTATATTCAGGACTTTTGAAAGCATCGCCTGATGGTAAACTCATTAATGATTTAAGTGAACAATACACCATTTCTCCTGATGAACGTGTGTATACATTCAAAATCAGAGACAACGTCTATTTTCATGATGGCGCGCCGGTTACCGCAAAAGATGTGCAATTTACAATCGAGAAAGCCCAAGACCCATTTCTCAAAAGCGCTAAACGAGCAAACTGGGACGGTGTCGAAGTGCAAATACTTGGAGAAAAGGAGGTTAGTTTTATTCTCAGACAACCATACGCGCCGTTTCTGGAGAATGCCACTATTGGAATTTTGCCAAAACATATTTGGAAAAACGCCACTGTCGATCAATTTGCTTTCAGTAGTTTCAATACAGAACCTATCGGCTCTGGACCATACAGAGTGACAAGTGTCAGACAAAATTCAAGCGGTCTTCCGGTACGATATCATCTGACAGCTTCTTCTCGATATGCTCTTGGAGAGCCTTATATTGAAAATCTTATTATTGAATTCTATCCAAACGAGGAAGCGCTTGTAGACGCGTATCAAAAAGGACATATAGAAGCAATAAATGGAATTTCTCCCGCGACAGCGGAAACACTTAAGGAAAAAGGGGTGTCTATCGCGCACTCTCCTCTCCCACGAATATTCGGCGTTTTTTTTAACCAAAATCAACAAACACTATTCGCTGAAAAAGCAGTACGAAGCGCGCTTGACACTGCTTTGTCAAAAGAGCAAATCGTAAACGAGGTGTTGTTTGGATACGGAACACCGATTACGGGGCCTATTCCCCCAACCATTTTTCCAGAAACCTCTCTCTATATAGAATCTGCCTCCAGCACAGAAGAAGCTATTGAGATTTTAGAAAAGGCCGGCTGGGAGAGAAACGACAACGGAATAATGGAGAAAAAGGGAAAGGGATTGCAATTTTCTGTCTCTACTTCAAACGTACCAGAATTGAAAGCAACAGCGAACATCATCAAAAAAGAATGGGAGAAAATTGGCGCTGTGGTAGAAGTAAAAATATTTGAGTCCGGAGATTTAAACCAAAATGTCATTAGACCAAGAAAATACGATGCGTTACTATTTGGAGAAATTGTTGGACGAGATCTTGACCTATTCCCTTTTTGGCATTCTTCTCAAAGAAACGACCCGGGATTAAATATTGCGTTATACACAAATATCACGACAGACAAATTGCTTGACAGCGCACGAGTGACTCTTGATCCGAAAGAAAGATTGCAAAAGTATATAGATTTTGAGGCAGAAATTGAGTTTGATATTCCCGCCATTTTTATATACGCTCCCGAGTTTATTTATGTACCTTCTTCGCGTGTAAAAAATATCAACCTTGGAAAAATTACCGTCCCCCACGAACGCTTTTTAGACATTCACAACTGGTATATAGAGACTGAAAAAGTGTGGGAATTTTTTGTACGAAACAGAACACGTTAATCTCATTAATAATAAAAGTTAATTAATAATTACATTATATGGCTACTAGCACACAGATTGTTGGAGGCTCTGCTTCAGTCCCCAGAAAAAAAAACCGTCGCCGTCCATATCATGCCGGAACAATTGTTAAACGGCATACTTCTAGAACAGAACGGCCCCGCAAACGAAAAATTTACAACAAAACAGAATCGATATCTGCGTTGGCAAGCAAAGAAAAAACCAAGCTTCCGCCTGTTGCAGAAGGAGCAGTGCGTATTGTCCCACTTGGAGGAGCAGAGGAAGTGGGGAAAAATATGCTTGTTATCGAGACAAAAGACGACATTATTATTTCGGATGTTGGTTTTCAATTTGTCGGAGAAGAAGAGGCGCCAGGTATTGATTATATACTTCCAAACACACGATATCTTGAGGAGAGAAAAGATAAGATTAGGGGCATACTTATTACGCACGGACACCTCGACCATATAGGAGGAATTCCATACATTGCTGGACGTATCGGAAATCCGCCTATCTATACAGCTGAAATAACCGCGCTTATGATACGGAAACGACAAGAAGAGTTCCCGGGACTCCCAGCGCTTAATATAAAAATTATTGCGCCGTGGGAAAAAATTCGGCTCGGGAAATTAACTTTGAGAGGTTTCCCAGTCACTCACTCTATCCCTGATTCAATGGGTGCGCTCATTGGAACAGAATACGGAAACATTGTTATCACGGGGGACATTAAGCTGGAACACGAAAACGAAATTCCTTCTGAAAAAGAAAAAGAAACATTCGAAAAAATTGGGAAGGAGCACAACCTGCTTCTTATCGCTGATTCAACAAACGCAGAGAGAAGTGGTTTCTCAATCCCCGAAAAAGTGGTGGAAAAAAATTTGGAGACCATTATTCGAGAGACAAATGGCCGTTTGTTCATCGGAACATTTGCCTCACAGTTTGATCGAATGATTCATATTATTAAATCTTGTGAAAAACTCGGGAAAAAAATCGTAATGGAAGGACGCAGTATCAAGACAAATATTGAAATAGCTCAATACGGAAAAATTCTTACTCCCAAAAAATATACGATAATACCATCTGAAAGCATGAGGGACTACCCGCCAGATCGAATTGTGATTTTAGCTACAGGCGCGCAGGGAGAAGAATTTGCCGCTCTTATGCGTATTGCCACAAACAAACACAAACATATTATCCTCAATGAGAGAGACACTGTCGTCCTTTCTTCTTCAATTATTCCTGGAAATGAATCAAATGTGCAAAAACTTAAAGATAACCTATACCGTCGCGCTGGAAAGATTATTCATTACCGAGCATCTGACGTTCATTCCACAGGACATGGTAATGCGGGAGAACTCGTGTGGATAAATAAAAAAGTGGGCGCAAGATTTTTTATGCCCAGTTATGGATATCACTCAATGCTCCGAAGTCACGCGCAAGCTATAACGGAAGAGAAATTCCCCAAAGAAAATGTGATTATTCCCGACAATGGAATGCTTATAGATATTGAAAAAGGGAAGAAATTGGTTATTCATAAGGAGAAAGCTCCAGTCAACCTTATGATGGTCGACGGGTTTGCCGTTGGCGATACGCAAGAGGTTGTTATCAGAGATAGAAAATCACTTGCGGCAGATGGAATGTTTGTTATTATCGCAACTGTGAATATCAAAACCGGAAAATTACGAAAATCCCCTGACATTATTTCTCGCGGTTTCGTATATCTAAGAGAATCACAAGGACTGCTACAAGAGACAAGAAATCTCATTAAAAAGACCGTTGAAGAAACAACCAAGGGAATGCGTCCGATTGATTTTGATTATCTCAAGAAAAGAATCACAGAAACAGTCAGTTCATTCTTGTTCCGAAAGACAGCAAAAACTCCCGTGGTAATACCTGTAATATTAGGATTGTAATGTACAGCTTTCTAAAACGATTTAAACAAAGTAACCGTTTGCCAGTTGTATACGTGGCGAATCTTTTTCTTGCATTTCATTATTTCCTTGTCTTGTATATTCATTCTTCGTTTTTAAGCGAATATATTTCAGAAAAAGCAGTCGGGCTTCTTTATACCGTTGGTTCTGTCATAAATCTTCTTTTTCTACTTAATGTTCCTAAAATCATTAACCGCTTCGGCACATACCAATTAGCGCTTGCGGCCATCGCACTGGAAATATTTTCCATTATCGCTTTCGCGCTAAGCGATACACCTTTTGTCATTCTTCTTTCAACACTTATATTCCTCACCGTCATTCCGCTTATTATATTCTCTTTGGATATGTTTGTTGAAAAATACGCCATTTCGGAAAATGAGACCGGAAAAACAAGAAGTTTTTTTCTCACACTCTCAAACATCTCTCTCGTAATTGCTCCGGCAGTTGTTTCTGTTCTTACTAAGCAAGGAAGTTTCAGAGCGGTATATATGCTTTCTGCTTTCTTCCTTATAATGGCATTCGGCATTGTATTAAGAGGACTTAAGGGTTTTAAAGACGCGCGATTCTCAAATGCTCCAATTGTCACAAATGTTTTGCGCTTTTTCAAGCAAGCACGTTTGCGTAATGTCTTTTTCGCAAATCTTATCCTACATATTTTTTATTCGTGGATGGTAATTTATGTCCCTTTGTATCTTTTCCATGAAATCGGTTTTGATTGGCCAACAATCGGTATTATGTTTACTATTATGCTTCTTCCTTTTGTCCTGTTTGAACTTCCACTCGGCATTATTGCTGATACGCGACTAGGCGAAAAAGAAATTATGGCGACAGGTTTCATCATTACAGCCATCGCCACTGCCGCTATTTCTATCCCAACAACACAAAATTTCTTTCTATGGACGAGTATTCTTTTTCTTACTCGTACAGGAGCAAGTTTCATTGAGGTAATGACCGAAACGTATTTCTTCAAATTTGTAAACAACAGTAATTCTGATGCTATTGGAATTTTCCGACTAACGCGCCCTATTTCATATATTATCGGGACTCTCGCGGCAACAGTGGCGCTTTCGTTTATCAACTATCGTTTTATATTTATCGGCCTTGCCATAATCGTTCTCTTAGGTCTTTACCCGACTTGGAAGCTGAAAGACACGCGTTAAAGGCCGCTCGTATTCTCCTTTCAGAGCGCGCTCGGCTGCTCCTGCGGCAGCCTCGCTCTATCCTCGACACTTCGTTGTCAATGTCAGAACATTGACAACACCAAGCTCCGTGTCTGCGGAGTCTCTGAAAGGAGAATACTCGCTT
>JAGLPS010000022.1 GCA_023137185.1 Minisyncoccota bacterium | reverse complement strand
CCTGTGGATAACTTTACAATGTCGCACAATACACCTTTTGCGACATTAAGCCTAGGGCTTCTCTAAGGGAGGCTCCCCCAAGGCCGTTTACGATTTTTAGCTAATATAATCTTAATTCTTTATAAAAAAACGTCGCAGAAGTAAACTTTAGCGACGAAACACTATCCCCCTCTGTAATTTACATTTTTTTTATTTTACTTTTTTTCTTCTGCTTCTCTCTTCTTCATAGATATTGAAAAACTGTGGTCAAAACTTCCCAACCCATTTCCTAAATCTTTGTATATCTGCCAGATCGCTTGAGTAATCGAAACTACCTGCTCATTAACTTTATCTGCAAGTACTTCCGTGCTTTTGCCAACTTGTTTTATAAGTGCCACGTCGCGATCTCGTTGCATTTTCATACGGAGATAAGCAATAACTACCGAACAGAATTTGATTTTTAAAATCTTTGCTGTGTCCTAAGTTAATCAATAAAATAAACCCGCCAATATAGGTTAAAATGCCAAAAAATCCAAATTCTCTCATAACTTTCGCAAGAGCTTCCGAAATCCACTTAATGAAATCTGTATTGTACTTCCAACTGTACCCTTCCGCAAATAAAAAACCGCCTGTGGTCGGCGGTTATTTTTTAGTTTAAGTAATTTAAACAGTAGCTGGGGTTGAAGTTACAATATTAACAGGAACTCCGTCTCTAAGGTTTTTTTCAAGTTCTGCTCCCTGTTCTGAGGAAGCGTCTAAGAGCTCCATTCCAACAATTTCTCCGTCAGAAGACATATCAACCACAAGGTGGTCATCAACTTTGACTGATTTTGCTACCTTTGCGTTCTTTACAGTAAAATAAATTGCATCAGCTACTTTGTCGTAATTAATCTTCATTTTTTTATAAATAATATGCTGTTACTACTAATACTTCGTTTTTCTTGTCACGAAAAGCCTCCTTGCAGTATATCACCTCAATAATCTTGTCACCAACATCTTTTTTGACCCTTATTGCATTATTATAAGCCTCTTCTTCCTTATCTGGCTCTCTTATAGCTTGCCTGACATGGTCTAGACTTATATTACGCCATTGCGTCATGTCACTGATAATACCATTGTTGTCAATAACATCAAAAAAGCCCCTAAGGCTCCCCATTCTGTCCAACAACTCTCTTGGGAGTATTTCCTCCTTTAAAAACAAGAAATACCCCTTCGAAAATATAAAGCCTTTTTCATAAGAATATTTCTAATTAATATGCTAATAAGTAGTGTAAACCTGATAATAGTATACATATCTGTATACAAGGTGTAAAACCCCTACAAATTAATGTCGCACAATATTTTGCCAACAAAAAAGCCCGGTGATGTTTCTACCGGGCTTAAGCTTGGCTCATAGAGCCTTATTTGAGTGTCGGTGTTAAGGAGCTAATTTTTTTGTCCAGCAAATCAATTCTGCCTTGAGTTGTGGAAAGAATCTCGTGAGGAAAACCTTGGTAGTCTCTCACTCTTCCTCGAGGTAATTTCTCAAAAATCATTTTGTACACGACTTTTGCTTTTTTGTATTGACCTTCTTTCTCAAGACCGTTTGCATACTTCCAAAGTATTTCTGTGAGTCTATCAAGAGCTTTTTGGTCTACTTTCTTTTCTCCAGAAATAATCTTCTTTTGCGTTGCTAGGGCATCAGTTACTAAATCCTGTTTGCTCTGAATCCCCCGCAATTCGGGATTCTTAACAGAGGCAGTGGCTTTTTCAAGCATTTTCTCAAGACTTTTCTGCTCACTTTCTGAAAAAGAAACGGGCAGCGCAACACTTGCCGCTTCAACAATTTTTTCCGTTCGCGGTTGTGCTAGCGTTTGTTCAGGCAAAGCAATTTTTCCCGTTTGCTGAATTGTTTTGAGTTGGGTATCTAACCCAGCTTTGAGACCTAGAGCATAAGAAACAAGAATGAAAGAAGCGCAACAAAAAACAATGCCGATTAGCTGATTCTTGTTTAAGGTTAGGGAAATTCGTTTCTTTTCGTAAAGATTGCCGAAGTAATTATCAGCGAGAATTCCGCTTTCCTCTTTTTTCTGCTGCCGCTCCTGCTCCACACTTTTTAAAGCATTTGTTATCCGAGACATTAGTCTCCTCCTTTCTTAAAAGAACGTTTATTTTGGGCTGGAGATGATTATGACATATAAAAATAAACAAAGCAATCTCTTGACAATTTCTATTTTTGGAATAATATAAAAATTAAGAGCTGAAAAATACGTTGACCTGTAGGGGGTCTCCTCAACTTTTCTAGTATTTAGCTCTCGGGGTCACATCATTGGTGTGGCCCTATTTTTTTATAAAATATTGTTATCTAGGGACTCAACCTCAGAAAAAAAGCCCAGTGATGTTTCTACCGGGCTTAAGCTTGGCTCATATCCTTAATAACTAGCCTTCATTAACTTCCTCTAAGAGAAAATGTATTCTCATATCTCCTATGTCATCATTTACGCAAACGTCTGTGCCTGTGTCCATAATATTGTTAAATTAAATAATAACTTACTGATTTACTATACTATTATTGAATTTTCTACACAAATTCAATCAAGGACGTGTCGTAGTCTTGCGGTTTTTCATAGCCAAGAAGGTTTAAAAGCGTGGCGGCGACGTTTGACAGTCCCCTCTCTCGCAAGTCTGCCATTTTGTACTCATTGCTGTATTTCGAATCAACGATCGCGAATGGCACGGGATTGAGAGAATGCGCGGTGCTTACAATCTTTTTTCTGTCTTGTATCGTGTACATTTCCTCCGAATTTCCGTGATCCGCGACAATCGCAGTAACACCATTTAATCTGTTGACTGTATCGATAAGCTTTCCTAGACACTCATCAACCACCTCCATAGCTTCAATAATTGCTTCGGGTTTTCCCGTGTGTCCAACCATATCTCCGTTCGCGAAATTAACGCGTCCGAATTTGTAGTCGCCGCTTGCAAGAAACTCAATTGTTTTTTCGGTTATTTCCCGCGCTTTCATTTTCGGCGCCTTGTCAAATTGCAATCTATCGGAAGGAATTTCAATATATGTTTCAATACTATCGTTGATATAACCGGAGTTGTTTCCGTTCCAGAAATAGGTTACGTGCCCGTATTTTTGCGTTTCGGAAATCGCGAACGAGGGAATTTTGGCGGCACACATATAGTTACTGATAGCCCCATCAATTTTTTGCGGACTGACTAAAAAATTCTTTGGAATACACAAATCGCCGTCATATTCTATCATTCCGACATAGAGCATTTCTGGGACTCTCTCTCGGTCAAATTCTTTGAAATCTTTTTCTTCAAAAGCTCGGGATATTTCAATGGCGCGGTCGCCGCGGAAGTTGAAAAATACGACGGCGTCACCGTCTTTTATTGTCCCGACAGATTCTCCTTTTTCGGTAATAACAAAAGCGTCCAAGTACTGGTCGGTAACGGAAGAATCTTTGTAGAATGTTTCAACGGCTTCTTTTGCTGAAGAAAACCTTTTGCCTTTTCCTAGTACGTGAGCATCCCAACCTCTTTTTACAACAGACCAATCTGCGTTATATCTGTCCATTGTAGTAACCATTCGTCCCCCGCCAGACGCGATTCTGAAATCCGTTTTATATTTTTTGTTTATTTCTAAAAGGAAATTTTCGGTTTTTTCTATGTATTCTAGAGCGGAACGTTCATACACGTCGCGCCCGTCAAGTAGTATATGAAGACGGGCTTTTCTCACACCTTCTTCGGAAGCCTGTTTAAGCATAGCGAAAAGGTGGTTAATGTGAGAATGAACATTTCCGTCCGAGAGAAGGCCGATAAAATGCAGAGTTGAATCGTTTTGTTTAATTTGCTGAACAAGTTTTTTCCACACTTCCCCTTTAAAAATTTCTCCGTTTATAACCGCGTTATTCACAAGAGTCGCGCCCTGCGGAAAAATTCTTCCCGCGCCAAGTGTGTTGTGTCCTACCTCGCTGTTTCCCATATCAGAGTCCGAGGGCATTCCCACGGCTTTGCCATGGGCTTTGAGAGTGGTATAAAGAGAGGACTTCATCAACTTGTCCAAGTTGGGAGTTTTTGCAAGATACACGCCGTTGCTGTCGTCTTGCCTCCCTATCCCTACTCCATCAAGAATTACAAGAAGAAGCGGTCCTGACCGCCCTGTAAAATTTCGCAATGTATTTAATTTCAGTTTTTTTTCCATAAGATTTATTCTCCCAGTCCTTCCCACCAGTCGTGAGCTTGATTAAGAACAAGTGTTACCGGAATGAATATAGGAATAAATAAGACAATCAAAGGAAAGTACAAAAAGTTAGTTTTGGCTTTCTTCACGAGTTTCTCCATATGAGGATGGAGAAAACTGGAAATATACACCAATAGCATCATTGGTATAAAAAGAATGAAAAAAATAAAAACTTTGAGAAATGCCATTTCTTTTCTACATTATACTGTTTACCCCCACACCTTTCCTCGCGTAATATTTTGTTGCCCCCAATCAATTTTAGTCGTAGAGTCAGGATACCTAGGCTCTTTTTGTACAATTGTATAAGACCACGAAAATAGTGCAACAACACGAAGAAAGGTGTGGGGGTTTACTTGTTAAAAAATTGCTTTAACCACTGTTCCCACACAACGTCCATAATGATAGTGTCCCAGACGTAAAATATCGGCTCTTTGATATAATCCGCCCACACGGTTTGAAAAAGGCTCCACGTCGCGTCAAACGCGCTTTTTATTTGTGGCGAATCAAGAAATTCTTTGACATCAAATCCAATATAATTAAGAGCAAAAACTGCCACAACAATAATAATTATTTCTTTTATGATTCCCTGTTGTCTGTTTGAAGTATTCATTTTTTTGTTCTTTCCTAAAAAGCTAATCCGCCGACTGGCGGACTAAAAACTATTCTTAATTTTGCGGTAAATATGTCATTGGGTCAAGATAAGCGTCATACGGAGAAACAGGAATTCGCGCGTTTCCGCAATTCGTCACTTGCTTATAATCTCCGAATCTCACCACTTGAACACCTTGACTGGCATAGACAGTAAAGTGCAAATGAGGACCTGTTGAGTATCCCGTATTACCGCTATAACCAAGAAGTTGCCCCTCGTCTACTTGCTGACCATTTGAAACTTTTATAAGAGAAAGGTGGGCGTAGAGCGTAGACAACCCGTTTAGATGCCGTACAAGTACCCATTTGCCGTACGAGTAACAACCCGAAAACGCGTCAGTGTTTCCTGTTTCTACAACAACACCGGGATTAACCGAATAGATTTCCATTCCTGTCGGCATCCCAAAATCAACACCGTTATGAAATGGTCTGCCATAAACCTGTGGATTTTGTTTAGCGAATTCTGTCCCTCCAAAAAGTTGGGTAATATTTTTCAGCGGATTGATTCTAACAGGATCAAATGGCCATCTGAAAATCGCGCCTCCTTTAGGATAAGAATTGGGATCAATAGCAACCTTTAGTTGTGATTCCAAACCCGCGAGCTCTCTTTCAAAAATTTCTTTCAACCGTTTTTTTTCTTCAAGAATTTTTTTGTATTCCGACTCTTTATTTTTGGTTATTTGAAGAACGTTTTCTTTTTGATTTATGTTCTGGACAACAAGCTCTTTCTGGTCGGATAGTTTTGTTTTAAGGTTCGTCAACTCCCCCTTTTTTACCTCTTCTTGTCCTCGCGTCTCCTGAATATCTTCTTTCAATACCCGCAATTTTGCTACCCCATCTCTTACTCCAGTCTGAAAACGCTCAAGAGTTTCTATCTCATCCCAAAACACACCCATATTGTCATACGCGAGTAATGTTTCTATGAGAGAAATGTCGTCAGCCATATAAATTTGTCGCAAGGTGTTTGCAACCGCGATAAAGTGCCCTTCTATTTTATTTTCAGTCGCGGTAATTTCGTTATTAAGGTCTGTGATAGATAGATTGGTCGCGCTAACTCTGTTTCTGGTCACCTTAATGTCTGTTGATAGTTTTTTGTTGGTAACATCAAGCGTCTTAATGGCGCTTTGAAGAGTACCAGCTTGTTTGTTTGTTTCCTCAATCTCTTTTTGATACTTTGAAATCTCTTCTTCAAGCTGCTCTATCTGTCCATTTCGCTCTTGAATTTGTTCTTGCAGTTCGTTTACCGAGGCGCTATACCCCACTTGTGCTGTTGTGAGAAAAAAAATAGAAACTAAAATGAATATTGATTTTAATGCGCGTTTTCTCATCTTTTAAAGTCTATTAGCCGCCTTTTTTAGACGAGTGAGTGTTTTTTCTTTTCCCAACACGCACGCAAGAGTAAATGGGTCAGGAGATTTTTCTTTTCCAGAAAGAGCGAAACGCATTGGCCACAACACATTCCCCTTTCCCTCTTTGTCTGCGTACGGAAGTATAATGCTCTCTATTTTTTCTACCGTAAATTCTTCAAGCGAAAGCGTAGATAGTATTTCAGAAAGAGCTTGAAGGTGCTTCTTTGCTTCGTCCCTAGAACTTCCTTTTTTCCAAACCAAAGATTCTGGAAAGATATATTGAGGCTCTTCAAAGAACCAGTCAAGCTCGCCTTTTTCTGCCATATCAGTGATGTCTTCGAATTTCTCAATTCTTTCGGTAATTAGAGGCGTGAGAAGTATTAGTGACTCGCGCGAAATCCCCGTAAACTTCCCAGTTTTGCTCATTCGTTCTTCAATCGCATTCATAAGTTTCTCCTTTGGTAGAGCGCGAATGTACTCTTTATTTGTCCAGTTTAATTTTTCTTCATTAAACACTGCGCCCCCTTTCTGAATTTTCTCCAGAGAAAATTGTTGTATCAAACTTTCAATGGAAAAAATCTCTTGCTCTGTTCCCGGATTCCAACCGAGAAGCGCGAGATAATTAATGATTGCTTCAGGCGTATAGCCCCGTTCACGAGATTCTTTTATTGAAATAGCGCCGTTTCGTTTTGAAAGCTTTGACCTGTCGGAAGCAAGAATAAGCGGAAGGTGCGCGTATTGCGGACGCGGAGCTCCTATCGCTTCCTGAATAAGAATATGGCGTGGCGTATTTGATATATGGTCTTCTCCGCGAATGATATGAGTTATTCCCATTTCAAAATCGTCTACCACTACTGAAAAATGGAATACGGGCTCCTCCATACTTTTCGCAATAACGAAGTCGCCAAGTTCTTTCGTGTCAAAGGAAATTTCTCCCCTAATGATGTCGTTAAACACGACGGTACTGCCTTGATTTCTGAAGCGGATAACCTCGCTGCGCCCACCTTCTTTTTCCTCTTTTGAAATGTAGGCTTTGTCCTCATCAACAAGTTTTTGAAGATACGTTTTATATATGTCGGTTCGTTCCGATTGCCGATAGAATTCATTGAAAGGGAGAGAAAGCCATTCAAAACTTTCAATAATATCCCTTTCGTATTCTTTTTTGTTGCGTTCTTTATCGGTGTCTTCTATGCGCAAAATAAATTTTCCATTATGTTGTTTTGCGTAGAGAAAATTAAAAAGCGCTGTTCGGTAATTTCCGAGCGAAAGAAAACCTGTCGGAGACGGCGCGAATCGTGTTACCACCTTTTGTTCTGTGGTTGTTTTCATCCCGTTAGAAGTAGGAAACCTCTGGGTTTCCGTCATTATTATTAAAATTGGTAAGTAATTGACTCATAAAGTGATATTGCAAAGCGTGTTTTAGGTTCATAACGTTGTGACTTCTAACGGGATTCATCCCTCCGAAAGTAGGAAACCTCTGGGTTTCCGTAAGTATTGCTAAAACTGGTAAAAAATCGACTCATATTTTTATATTGTAATGCGTGTTTCAAATTCATAACGTTGTGACCTGCCTACCGCAGGCAGGCTTCTAACGGGATTCATCCCTCCGAAAGTAGGAAACCTCTGGGTTTCCGTAAGTATTGCTAAAACTGGTAAAAAATCGACTCATATTTTTATATTGCAAAGCGTATTTTAGGTTCATAACGTTGTGACTTGCCTACCGGCAGGCAGGCCTGCCTGCCTGCCTGCGGTAGGCAGGCTTCTAACGGGATTTCATACATTATTCCTGATGCCGAAGAGCGATTGAGAGAATTTCATTAGCGATTTTTTCGGCAGCGTCAGGCTTGAAGAAGGTTCTTGCCGCTTCAGACATCTTCTTTATCTGTTCTGGACTGCTGAAAATTCGGTCAATTTCCGAGAGAAAAATGTTAGTGCTTAAATTTTTCTCCTCAATCACATATGCCGCGCCAGTTCTAGCGAATGAAAAAGCGTTTTTCCGCTGGTGATTATCGTTTGATTCAGTAATTGGGATAATGATTGAAGGTTTTCCCCATGAAGCAATTTCAAAAATTGTTGAACCTGCGCGGGAAATTACGATGTCTGCCGCGCCTGTAGCCATTCGCAATTGCAATGTATCAAGATATCCAAATGGTTTGTATCTTTTCTTTTGTGGATGGTCTAAAAGCGTAACGTCTGTCGCAGTTTTTACTCCTAAGAAATTTCTTTCACCTGTTTGGTGGATAATTTGATAGTTATCAAGAAGTTTTCCTATAGAATCCACCACTATGTTATTGATAGCTTCAGCGCCCTGGGAACCGCCAAGCACAAGAATAGTTGGAATCTCTTCCTCAAGCTCAAAAAATTCTTTCGCGTGAGAAGTTTGTGGCTCGGTAATTTCTTTACGCACTGGATTTCCTGTAAGAGCTACTTTTTCTTTAGGAAAATATTGAGCGGCTTCAGGATATGAAATTGCAATACGTTTTGCAAATTTACTAGCCCATTTGTTGACTCTGCCCGGGGTAGTGTCGGACTCGTGAATAACAACAGGGATACGCAAGATTTTAGCAGCCATAAGTGCGGGGAAACTCGCGTAACCCCCCTTTCCAAATACCACATCAGGAAAAATGTTAAAGACCATCCATAGCGCTTTTAATACGCCCGCAGCGGTTTTGAAAATATCTAAGAAATTTAAAAATGAAAAATATATTCGCTGTTTTCCCGCGGGGCTTTTTTTGAAAATAATGCCGTTTTCAAAAAGAATACCTTCGTTGTAGGGATTTGTAGACATATAAAACAGCTCCGTTTTATAAAGCTTCTGTTCCTTTATTTGTTTGTTGAGGGCTTGCGCTATAGCGATGATAGGATAGAAGTGTCCCCCGCTAGCTCCTCCAGTAAACAAAATTTTCATCCCGTTAGAGATAGGAAACGTCTTAAACGATTTTTTAAGTAACGTTTGCCCATGCCTGATTTAAGATATAATTCTCTCGACCTTGTGTCATTTTTATCATAGCTCGCTTCATAATATATAAGCATCCATGGTATACCCTTTCTCGTCCAAGCAGACTTGCCGTCATTATGTTCTTTAAGACGTTTCCGTAGGTTATCTGTACTTCCTGTGTACCATTTATCATTTGTTTTGCTTTTGAGTAAGTAGACATAGTGCATAAAGCTGTGATCTCTAACGGGATTCATCCTGTTAGAAGTAGGAAACCTCTGGGTTTCCGTTAGTCTTGTTAAAATTGATAAGTAATCGACTCATATTTTGGTATTTTAAAATGTGTTTTAGGTTTATAACGTTATGACCTGCCTACCGGCAGGCAGGTCTGCCTGCGGTAGGCAGGCTTCTAACG
>JAGLPS010000021.1 GCA_023137185.1 Minisyncoccota bacterium | reverse complement strand
ACCTCCGCGAGTGTAACAAGAAGCGCTGTGCCTCCGTGACTTACAAAAAGAAGTGGAATGCCAGAAAGTGGCAAAAGCCCCATCATTGCTCCGATATTGAGAAATGACTGGGATACTATAAGTATAACAATTCCACTTGCAAGCAGTCTACCAAAAGAATCAGGTGAATGGGAAGCTAACTTTAGGCCTCGCAAAAGAAAAAACGCGAAACAGAGAATAAGTATCGTTGCTCCGATAAAGCCAAACTCTTCAGCCGCGACAGAAAACACCGAGTCTCCTATTGGTTCTGGAAGTGCGCCAAATTTTTGGACACTTTGCCCGAATCCTCTTCCAAATACTCCTCCAGAACCAATAGCGATAAGTGATTGTTGAATCTGATAGCTTGCGCCCTGGGAATCTCGTTCAGGATTAAGGAAAGTGAGCATTCGCTCTTTTATATACGGTTTTAGCGCGATAAGCGCTCCAAAAGTGAGAACAGCAATAATCATAATAAGAAAAATGTGTTTCCATTGTGCTCGCGCGACAACAAGCATACATACTCCCGTAAAAAAAAGGATTACTAACATATCAATATCGGGCTGTTTTACAAAAATTGCTCCGGTAATACATATAAGTATGAAGAAAGGAGCAACACCTTCTCTCCAATTGAGGATTTTATTTTTGTGTTTTGAAAGAAGCGCGGCTAAATAAATTATAAAACCGATTTTAAGAAACTCTGAAGGCTGAATACTCATTCCACCAAGAGAAATCCATCGTGTCGCTCCCCCATGACTGAACCCGATTCCGGGAATAAATACAAGAAGTGTGGCTAGCACACTCAAAAAAAATAGATATGGAGACCATATTTTCCATAATTTGTATGGAATTCGTGAGGTAAAATTTGCCGTGATAATACCTAGGAACAGACCAATAAAAATTTGTTTAAACGCTAGATCGATTGGATTAATATTTTCTCGTGTCCACAATCCCATAGAAGCCGAGAAGAAAATAAGAATACCAAAAAAAACCAATAAAGCGACAACAATAAAAAACGGCTTATCAGTTCTAAGCTTCCTCATCTCAACTATAATACCACAGGCAAAGTTCCTATTAAGGATTTATAAGGAGTATATATTGACAGATTCATTATATCGTGATAAATCTATTATAGACTTTTAATTGAAAGGAGGAAGAAGATGTGGCCACTTTTTATTTTAATTACCGCTTTTATTGTAGGAATTGTTTCTTTACGTTTTCAAGATAAGCTAATAAGGTTATACTTGATTATCATTGCGGTTTTTCTTTCTTTTACAGCGGGGTATATGCACGTTAACTTCATCAATAAGTCACAAGCAGGTACTACTAGTGCCTGCTTTTTTATTATTCCCCTTCCGCCCTTTAAAGCGAGTATATGATTTTGGACACTGAGTGTCCAAAATTTCCTCTTCTTTTTAAGCGAGTATTCTCTTTTGAAAAATCTTACAGATTCTGTACACCTTTTGGACAATTCAGAAATTGTCTCAAAAGGTTTTTCGGCGCTGTCTAAGGTCGCGCCTCAACCTTGCGCAGCGCGACGGCGCGAGCAGAACAAAAACGTAGCAACGTTTTATGCGTGCTTTTCAAAAGATTCCGTCTCCGCCCCTTAGAGCGAGAATTTGCTTTTCAAAAACCTCGCGGAGCCCGATGAGGGCGAGCGGAGAAAAATTCAGCAGAATTTTATCGTGTTTTTGAAAAGTTCTGCTTCTGCCACTTTAAGTGAGCACATTATTTTCAAAAGACTCTGCGCAGGCCGTTGAGGCCGAGCAGGAGGAAAAATTCCAGCAGGAATTTATTCCGTTCTTTTGAAAATAATGTGTGAACGGCTTTTATCCCAAAAACGCCAAAATCATTCCGAGAAGCGCGAAAACAAAACCAAATACCCAGTACCGCATCGTAACTTTGTATGGAGGCCACCCTTTGGCTTCAAAATGGTGATGTATTGGGGCGGATAAGAATATCTTTTTACCATTACGAAAGCGTTTGGAGAGAAGTTGAGCAATAACAGAAAGTGTTGTTATAGTAAGCGGCAAAGCGATAATTGGAAGTACGAGCACTCCGTATCCTTCTCCGAGCGTGTCTGTCATAAAAGCAACGACCGTAAGAGTAAGGGTTAGCCCCATTGTGCCAGTTTCCGACATATAAAATCGGGCTGGAGGAATATTAAACCATAGAAACGCTAAAAGGGCTCCAGCCACTGTCGCGCAAAACGCGGCGAGATTAATTTGCGCTTGATGAAATGCGACTCCGGCATACGAGAGAAACGTAATTGCAAAAATTCCACCAGCAAGCCCGTCAATTCCATCAATTACTCCTCCCGAATATACCCAAAGCATTACAAGAGTAAAAAAAGGGATAAAAAGCCACCCAAGCGCAAATTCTCCTCCGCCTGGAAGTCCTAAGGAAGTAACTTCAAGTTTAAAGAAAAACCACAACGCGCACAGAATTCCGATAACCGCAACAACAAGTAATCGTTTGGAAAGTGAAAGACCGCCAGCAAAATGATTTCCAGCTCCTTTTATTTCAAAAATATCGTCAATCATTCCGACAAATCCGCCAGCAAGAAGCGTAAAAAGCGGAATCCATGTTTGGTCACGGCTTAGAAAATCCAGTTTTTCGATAATGGGGATTGGAAATACTTTTGAGAGAAACCAGATAATAAAAATGGTCAAAAAAGCCGACATCCAAACAACGATTCCTCCCATACGTGGTGTGCCAACCTCCCTTTCTTTATGGAGCGCGTTAAAGATAGGAGTTTCCCGCCCGTCTACAGCCATTTTTCCGGACTTTTTCTTCCACATCTCATTCCTATAGAGATAATTGGTCAATAAAGGCGTAAAAAGGATGCCTATTCCGAAGGCGGCTATCGCGGGAAGCAGTATTTTGACAAAGTTTATTACCATAGTATTTGCATTATACAGAGGGAGTCTCCTTTTGGAAATGAGTTGTTATTTCTCTTTTAAATACAATTGCGTTGCTTGCACAAGAGTTAGTACATCATTGAATCTGCCTTCGTATGTAGAACCAAGAACGGAAATAATAATAGGATGATTCAAGTCGGGACTAAACGCGATAACAAGATTTCCTCCTGACAGGTCGGTAAAACCGGTTTTTGAGGCGAGAAGGCCAGGAATTTCGGACACTTTTGTGTTTGTGTTTTCTCCTCTATGCACAATGTGACTCAACGACTCAATGGCAACTTCCTTTTCTCGTGTCATTTCAATTACAAGGGGGTATTCGTTTAGCACATACTCAAAAAGGATAGCCATATCACGAGCCGAACCATATGCGCCGCCGTTTTCTTCGTCAATATCAAGACCGTTTTCATTTATAAAATGTGTTTGTCTAAGATTCCACATTTCGGCTTTTTCGTTCATTTTTGAAACAAATCCCTCTCTTCCGAGTGATTGGGTTGATGTCCCAAGATAAATACTGCCAGCAACGGAAGCAATCGCTCGCGCGCCGTCGTTTGAAGAGACGACAAGGCTGTAATCAAGCAAGTCCTTGAGCTTCCAGCGCTCGTTTCCGTAGAGGCCGCTGTCTCCTTCTTCTTTCAAATGCTCTGGTTCAATTACGATTGTCGTATATGGAGGAATAAGGTCCACTGCGGTAACTGCCATCATTACTTTGGTGAGAGAGGCAAGCGGAAGAGATGTGTTTGCGTTATATGCAAAGAGAGCTTTCTGTTTTTTCGCGTCCCACACATAGGCCGCTTGCGCAGAAAGGTCAAGGTCTTTAAAAGGATTTTTTTCTTGCGTAATACTTAAAGAGACATTTGCTGTTGGAGATACTGGAGTAATGCTGATGACGTACGTGCCTAGAAGAGCGACAAACACAACGAGAAACACGAGGGCAATTTCGTGTACGGGAAGTTTTTTAAATTGTGGCAAATTAAATTTCGGCATGTTCTGTTTCTGTGTTTTCTTCGCCAACCAGCGGTTTTTTTTCTTCTTCAAGAACGCGATAATGTTCTTCTACTTCTTTCCTTACCTGCTCGTATTCGGGAAGTTCCTCGATGCGGTTTATTCCAAGGTGCGAGAGTAATTCAAATGTTGACTTGTAAAGAAAAATTCGCTCATCTTTACTGCTATGTATTCGTTCTACAAGTCCTCGTATAAGAAGATTGCGCAATATAAATGCCGAGTTAACACCTCGAATATAATCTATTTCTTTTCTGCTTATCGGTCCGCGATAGAGAATAATAGAGAGGGTTTCCAGCCCAGCTTTTCCAAGATCACGCGAAAGCTCTTCTTTTGTTATTTCTGTTATTAAATCACTTACTTCAGGCGCTGTGGCAAGCATTACCTCGTTTTCCTTGCGCATTAGTCGTATTCCACGGTCTGTAAAAACCTTTTCAAGAGAAACAAGAGTGTCGTTTGTTTCTTGTTCAGTGGCTTTGCAGAGAGAGGCGAGCTTTTTTATGGATACAGGCTCTCCTTTAAAAAACAACACCGCTTCAATTTTTTGTTCAAGCGTCATAGAACAATTCTACCCTTTTACTACATTCTTATCAATTCAAAAAAATAGGCGGTTAAGCCATTTTATAAGGAAAGCAATATAATTTTCGAGAGTCCGCATAGATGATTGTTTGTGATTTCTTTTTGGCTTTTGGCATTCAATTTCGCGTTTTGAGTTAAGTTGTTTTTCTTCTAAAAATTATTGATATTTTGGCGTATTGATACTTTCGTTTTCCATATGAATATCCTCAAAAAGTTTGTCTTGCGATACGCGGATAATTCCTTGCTTTACAAGCTCAAGCATCGCGAGAAATCCAACAATCACATGCACTTTGTCCTCCTTGCTTTTTATATTTCCGTGTTTCGAAAATTCCCGAAAACTTATTTTAATTGCTATGGTAATTCGCTCGGTAAGCTGCCCCACCATTTCCTCAAGGCTCATTATTTTTTGAACCACAGCTTTCGCGAGCCTCTCAATTTTAGGCAAACTGGCAAGGGCGGATTGTATGGAAGAAAGCAGGTTTGGCAAAATCATTTTCTCATCGGGAGAAAATACAGGTTCAATGTTTCTTGTCGTATTTTTTGGGAAAAGAATACGCTGACCAAAACGCTCTTTGACGTACCGACTTAGCTCTTTAATACGCTTGTATTCCTTAAGTCGTTGTTCTAAATCCGCGATGTCACTTTCCTCTTCCGAAGTTAATTCAAGCGTTGGCAAAAGCGATTTGGATTTGATAAGCACAAGTGTTGAAGCAACAAGAATAAAGTCAGAGCTTTGTTCAACAGGAAAATTTTCTTGCGTGTTTATGTACTTAATAAAATCATCCGTAACTTTTGAAAGAGAGATGTCATTAATGTGAAGTTTATGTTTTTCAATAAGCGACAAAAGAAGGTCTAGTGGACCTTCAAAAACTTCTGTTTTTATCTGAAATGTTTCTCTATCCATTTTCTCTTGAATTATAGCAGTTTTCTATATGAAAAGTTGAAAAAACACGACAGAATCTGCCGTGTTTTTTCAAATACTTGACTTTTTTAACAAAAATGATATAATACAAACTAGGAGTATTTAAGAAGTTCTTTTAAACGAAAGGAGAGGAGAAATGCCTGACAACGTTTTTCTCGTATCAACTAAGACCGACCTTCTAAAAGCTTGTAAGAAAGAAGGAGTAGACCCCGCCTATTTTGAGGACTGTCCTTATTACCCAATTTACCAAACTCTTTCTTGTAGTGAGTTCGTCTCACCAGAGAGTTTTCGACAAGCTGTCGAAAGATATGTTGAGGAAGATTGGGGAAATATCGATACTGCCCAAAAACAGAAAAACGATGAGGCAAGAAAAATCATTCTAGCATCTATTCCGTTACGATTGGCTGAAACTGTGGGAATATATTTCTACGAAGGACTGGAATTCAAAATTTCTACTGCTGGTGCTACCAATAAAAACGGTGTGTTTGATGGGTGTACAATGATTTCTCTTACTAATCCCTATCTAGACTCCTTTATCGAGTTTGTCGAATCCAAGCCCCCTTTTGCATAAAGGGGGCTTTTTTATTTTTGTTCCAATTTGTCAGTAGAAAGCAATGTATCAATCCTGTTTAAATCCCGCGGAAAAAGAGTAGCCTCTTTTACATTTTCAAGCCCAAGAAGTTTTGCCGTGAGGCGTTCCAAACCGAGTCCGATTCCGCCGTGCGGTGGCATTCCGTATTTAAATGCTTGCAGATAAAAAGCAAATTTTTCTGGATCAAGACCTTTCTTTTTTATTGCCTCCACAAGAATGTCGTAATCGTGGACACGCTGGCTTCCGGTGGTAATTTCTAGTCCTCTAAAAAGAAGGTCAAATCCTTTCGCGTACCCAATATCTTCTTCATCTTCGTATGTATACATTGGGCGCTTGGACATTGGGAAATGAGTAACGAAAATAAATTCCGAATCTAGTTTTTCTTTTGAGTATTCACAGAGTTTTCTTTCATGTTCTGGTTCAAGATCTGGCGCGTTTTCACAATCTATTTCGTATTCTTTTTTGAGAATTTCTTGCGCTTCGCGAAGTTTTACCGAAGGGATATTTTTTGGCACACTTGGAAGATTTGCTTCCAAGTGTGCGATTTCTTTCTCACAATTCTTTTCAAGCTCTTCCACAATATATCTGAGCATTTTATTCTCTACAGCCATTACATCTGTGTGGTCTTTAATAAAGCCCATTTCAAAATCTAGACTTGTATATTCATTGAGATGGCGGGTCGTGGAGTGTTTTTCAGCGCGATACACGTTTCCTGTAGCAAACACTTTCTCAAATACTCCAACCATAATTTGCTTGTAAAACTGCGGACTCTGAGCGAGGTGCGCCGTGTGCTTGAAATACTCAATAGCAAAAGAATTTGCCCCTCCTTCAGCATCCTCCCCAATTATTTTCGGCGCCTGAATTTCAACAAATCCCTCTTGTGTAAGAAAATTCCTGAACGCTTTTATGATATGCGCCTGAATTTTGAAAATTACTCGACCTCTTTCCATGCGAAGTGTGAGAGGAAGATTATCCAAATATGTATCGATATTTATTTCTGTTTTAAGTTCAAATGGAAGTTCTTTCGCTCTTCCCAAAATTGCAACTTCCTCAATTTGAAGCTCAACAGAGCCATTTTCTTCATCCTTATTCACCATTTTTTCTGGGCGCTCACTCACTTTTCCTTTTATGGTAACCACCCATTCCGGACGAAGCTCGTTTGTGGCGGCATACGCGCTTTCGTTTTTTGCTGATGTGACACACTGAATTTTTCCGGAAACGTCGCGCATATCTATAAAAATAAGTTTTCCGTGGTCGCGGCGAATATCAACCCATCCGGAAATAGAAACTTCCTGTCCCGCTTTATTTTTTAATTCTTTTATATATGTCCTTTCCATCTTTTGTGTTATTTTTCTATCTTTTTCTAATAACTACTTGCTACAAACTACACACTATTCTATAGGCCACTCCTCAACCATAAGTAAACCTCTCGTTTTTAAGGCGCTTTCAGGAAGTGAACCCCAAACTTCTTCCGTCACAAACGGCATAAACGGATGCAAAAGCTTTAGTGTTGTTGCAAGAATGGTGTAAAGGCACAAAACAATTGATTTTCTTGCTTTTTCATCCCCTTCTTTAAGCATTGCCTTGCTTTCCTCAATAATAACATCCGCGAACGTATGCCAAAAGTAATGATATATCTTCTCTGCGGCTAAATAAAAACGGTAATTTTCAATATCTTTTGTTATATCTTCTGAAAGCGCTTGCAGTTCTTCAATCCTTTTTTTCTCTTCTTCCCGTAGTTCTGCTTTTTCATCAAACCCGACAGTATCAATACTTTCTAAAACAAAACGGCTTGCGTTCCATATTTTGTTCGCAAAGTTTTTATACCCCTTGATTTTTTGTTTTGAAATGTTCGTATCCGTGCCAGGGGTATTTCCGACAACAAGAGCCATTCTTCCGGCATCGGCGCCGAATTCATTTGCAATATCCATAGGGTCCATACCATTCCCCAAAGACTTAGACATTTTTCTCCCTTTATCATCTCTGACTGTGCCATGCAAATATACTGTATGAAATGGAACATCTCCTAAAACATAGCCTGTCATCATAATCATTCTTGCGACCCAAAAAAAGATGATTTCATAGCCTGTTTCCAATATATCGGTCGGATGATAAATTTTCAGGGCTTCTGTTTCTTCAGGCCAACCAAGTGTTGAAAATGTCCATAAGGAAGATGAAAACCATGTGTCTAGCGTATCGGGGTCCTGCGTAAGATTTTTTTCTTGAGGTGATGATACAAAAAAAAGAGTTTTTATTTCTGTGGTGTTCATCTTCCATTTTTCGCGTTCTTCAACAAATCTTTCATTAGATAGTCCTTTGTGCGTAGAATCAAGAATAGAAAAAAAAGTTCTATGACCGATAACTAGAAGTTTTTCTGTTGAATTTGTCTCCTTTTTAATAATTTCCAAAGTATTTTTTGCTCTCTTTTCAAGTTCTTCAAGCGATTCACCTGTATTCACGTCAATTTTCCGCCGCAATGCAGAATAACCTTCAACTGTTTTTTCTTTGGAAAGCGAACCATAATCAACTTCGCGTAATTCTTTATATGTGGTTATCTTGCAACCGCAGCTTTCCGCGACAATTCTGGCTGTTTCTTCCGCTCTGCTTAAATCTGAAGAAATAATTTTTGTTATTTTGGAATTTTCAAGTTTTTTCGCAAGCTCTTTTGCTTCCACGCGCCCTTTTTTTGATAAAGGAGAGTCCAATTGTCCCGCGATAATATGCTCCGTGTGAGCGACACTTTCTCCGTGCCGCGCAAGAAGTACTTTGATAATTTTAGGATGATGGGTATTTCCATTTTCGTCATACCACACAGGAATTCTATGCCCAAACCAAATCTGACGGGAAATACACCAATCTCCCAGTTTATCTATCCAATGAAAATATGTTTTATCAAAGTAATTGGGGATAATCTTTACTGCGCCACTTTCTACCGCCGCTCGCATTATTTTCTTTAGTGTTGTTTTTTCTCCAGATGGTCTCGCAAATTCTTTATTTACGGCTACAAACCACTGTAATTTTGGAAGCGGTTCTATTACTCCCCCGCTTCTGTCCGCGGTTGAGAGATTTATGGTAATTTCTTCTTCTTTTTCTAAAAGTCCTTCCTTTTTAAGTTGTTCAACAATAATTTCTCGCGCTTCTTTTGTTTTTTTATCCTTAAGTTCTGATGTATCCACCATCATTTTCGCGTACTCATTTATCACTTGCTTGAGCGGTAAATTGTGCCGTTTCGCAATTTCAAAGTCTGTCATACTATGCGCAGGTGTGACACCGACAGCCCCTGTTCCATATTCAGTATCAACCTCTTCATCGGCAATAATTTTTATGCGCAAAGGTACTCCCACAAAACTAATGTCAAATTCTTTTCCGATAAATTCTTTGTATCGCGCGTCATCAGGATGTACGGCTACGGCAGTATCTCCTACTTTTGTTTCTGGCCGTGTTGTCGCGATAGGTATAGGGAAATCTTTTGAATAACGAAACGTATACAGTTTTCCTTTTGTCTCCTCGTGACTCACTTCATCATCCGAGACGGTAGTTTGCCCCTTCGGGTCCCAGTTTACTACGCGATGCCCACGATAAATGAGCCCGTCATCATACATTTTCTTGAATACCGTCCGTACGGCAAGACTTCGTTTTTCGTCCAACGTGTAGGCTTCCCTGCTCCAATCGCAAGACGCTCCGAGTGTTTTAATTTGAGAAACTATTGTTTCGTGGCTTTCATCCGCGAATTTTTCAATCCTTTTCAAAAATTCTTCTCTGCCTAAATCGTGCCGAGTCTTTTTTTCTGTTTTTTGGATATCTTTTTCAACTTTTGTTTGTGTTGCGATAGCCGCGTGGTCAATGCCCGGAAGCCATAGAGTTCGAAAGCCCCTCATTCTTTTGTAGCGAATCAAAATATCCTCGATTGTAAGCATCAGTCCGTGCCCCATATGAAGTATTCCAGTAACATTTGGCGGAGGCATCATTATGGTAAATGGCTTAGCATCTGGCTTTGTTATGCCTTCTTTGACACACGTTTCAGGACTAAAAAAGCCGCTTTCCTCGTAGCGTTTATAAATTTTTGGTTCTGTGTCCTGCGGGCTATACGGTTTTAGAAACTTTGGGTCCATCATAGAGAGCTTTCTGATAAAGTTAATCCAACAATTTCTCGAACCTTTTCCATTTTTTCCTCCGCTTTTGCCCGTGCTCGTTTACCACCCTCATCAAGCATGTCTAAGACGCTCTGTTTGTCTTGCGCGATTTTCGCCCTCTTTTCTCGAAGCGGTGCGGTAAATGTGGAGATATTTTTTACAAGAATTTCTTTTGATTCCTTGTACCCAATTCCCCCTTTCCTGTACTTTTCTTCAAGCTTCGCAAGCTCTTTTTTGTTTGAGAAAAGTTTGTGCAGAGCGAATACGTTATCCTTTTCAGGGTCTTTCTGGTCATCAATCGTGCTTGAATCTGTAGGAATACTCATTACTGCCTTAGTAATCTCATCATCCGTAGCAAAAAGTGGAATTGTATTATTATAGTTTTTGCTCATTTTCCGACCATCTGTTCCGGGTACTATTTTCATTCCTTCTAAGATAATCTCTTTAGGAGATTTAAATATTTCTCCAAATGTATGATTGAACATTCGCGCCATATCGCGAGCAATTTCAATATGCTGCGCTTGGTCATACCCCACTGGCACTACATCTGAGTCGTGAATGAGGATATCCGCCGCCATCAAAACAGGATATTCAAAAACTCCAGCGTTTACTTCTTCATTTTTTGCTACTGCGTCTTTATACGCGTGCGCTCGCATTAAGTACGGCACTGTTGTGAGACAGTTGAACATCCATGCGAGTTCCGCAACTTGTGGGGTGTCTGACTGTTTGAAAATAAGCGTTTTTTTGGGGTCAAGACCGATAGCTAGATAGTCAATCGCGACATCAAGAGTGTTTTGTTTTAATTGCTTACTATTTTTTTCGGTAGTTAGGGCGTGTAAGTTAGCAATAAAAATAAGCGAGGAATACTCGTCCTGAAAGTCGACAAACTGCCTCATTGCCCCGAAATAGTTTCCGATATGTGGTCGGCCGGTTGGTTTTACGCCTGAAATCAAAGTTTTTCTTCCTAAAGCCATATACACAAAATACTAGCAAAATAAGGGAATTTTTAAAAGGATTAAAAGGAAAGGGGGTGGATTTATCCCACACTTTTATTTGACTGTATTCTAAAGTCCAGTGTAGGTCATTTTCATCATTGGCACCTCCTTTTGATACATTTTCTTCTATCTCAGTTTATTTTATCAAGGCTTTTCTCTCAAATACCAACACTTTATTACATCTCCACGAAAAACGTTGCTCCCTTCCCCTCTTCTTACAGAAGCTGTACACCTTTTGGACAATTCAGAAATTGTCTCAAAAGGTCTTGCAGAAGCTCCACGTGTTCGCTTCTTCACCTTCCGACTCCGCCCAGATGCGACCGCGATGAGCCAGTACAATCTGTTCCGCGATAAAAAGGCCATAGCTAGTACATTTTTACAATCTCCTTTCTCCAATCTGGTACACGTCTTTTCTGTGAGCAATAATGAGAATATAGACGGCTTTTCTTCTAAGAGTATATACAATTCTCCAGTTACCAACGCGCAATTTCCAGTATTGCTTATACACTCCTCGCAGAGGAGTGCCATACAAAACTGGATCAATAACAATTTTGTTTTCTACGGCGATTTTTACCCGATTTCTTTCCGTTTTAATTAAACGAGGAATGTCGTATTTTACAACTTTTGGATGGTAAAAAACTTGATGGCCAGAAATGTCGCTCTGTCTGTTTTTATCTCCACGCTGATTCATGGCGAATATATTTCACAACTTCTTTCTCCCGAGAACGCGCGATGTCGGCGAGTCTTAAATCTTCTTCAATAGAAAGAGCAACACGAAGAAGCTCTGCCGCCTTTGTCGCCACAGGCATTTTGTCTCGGCGAGCAGAAAAACGAAGCGCTAACTCAATATCAGTGTCAGCAGTAATATTTATCCTTTTTTTTGTGGTAGCCATACAATGAGTGTATCAAAAGTGTTACACCCATGTCAAGTCTTTGTCCACTCTCTTATTCGCGCGAATAGGAGAGTAGAATGGATTGGTTATGTTGATTATGATGTTTAAGAACTCAACGAAAAAGATCGTGCCTTTCCCGTTGAGATGCGGGATATCAGGCCGTATTTAACGTACTTAAACTTTTGAGTCATATACTTTTTCTTTCAAGACATTTTCCGCTTCTTTTAAAAATCTCAAATCTCGTTTGATAATAAAATGACCGCGTGGAACTGTTGGACGCGATGAAGCTAACAAATGTATAGCGGAATTTAAATTTACATATATAATTTCTGAATCAAGCATCTGTTCCACTCCGTCAAATTCAGGTATGTGGAAATTAGAATCTCTTTTACCCGCGCCTAAATAGCAGTGTGACAACTCATAAACTCCCTCCTCCTGCACCTCCTCAATTGATCCAATATAGCAAGAATCAGTTACAGAAATTCCAGTTTCTTCAAGAAATTCTCGTTCCAAAGTCTCTTTTTGGCTTTCCCCATTTTTTACTCCCCCGCCTGGCAATTTATACCCAGCCCATAATGACTGCATAATCAAAGGTATTTTGTTGCCCAAAAAAATAATACCTCTGACTGATTCGCGCTTTTTGAGGCTTTCTTTCTTTTTCTTAGTATCCGATATTATTTCTAAAATTTTCATTATCTTTCAAACTTTCGCATAAAAAAATTGCTTTTTAACTATACAATATACTATGTGTTCCTATCGCAACAAACAAAATGGTATTTTTGTAACTGTTATCAAAAACTGTCCGCACATCTCCTGTGATATTTATGCTGTAAAGACCTTGATATTTTCCACGAAGCTTATGTATATGCAATTGCGGATCTATTTGATTCTTAAAAAACAATATTGAACGTTTATTGAATTGATTTCGGATTTTTTGAGAAAGCGCTCGATACTGTTTTTTGAACTGTGAGGAATAGTAAACTTCCATACTTTACGCGTTAAGACTCTTTACCATTTTTTTAGCAGTCTTAAAATGTCCACATGACTTTCCTGCTTCGTATTCTTTGCGCGCTTCGGCAATAAGTAACTCAAGACTCTCGGTCATACGTGGAGCAGCAGATAGTTCAAGTTCGCCTGTTCTCGCAAACTGACTTAGAGTCGCGTTTATTACAGCACTAAGAGAGAGACCAAGTTGTTTTGCGCGTTTTTGCGCGTTTTGTTTTATACGCGGATCAATTTTTATATTGGTTTGTATTTTCATATACCATAAGTATATACTTATGGTATATACTGTCAAGTTCTCAAACCTCCACAAAAAACGTCGCTCCCTTCCCCTCTTCTTACAGAAGCTGTACACCTTTTGGACAATTCAGAAATTGTCTCAAAAGGTCTTGCAGAAGCTCCACGTGTTCGCTTCTTCACCTTCCGATTCCGCCCAGATGCGACCGCGATGTGCAGCGACAATTTGTTTCGCGCTTTTTTTTATTGGTTTTTAAGATGTTTAATACTGTGGTATAGTTTTTTCTGGAGCTGTTTTGGCGGCTATCTTTGTTAAGAAGGAGGTGAGCTGATATGAAAAATCGTAATAGTTTTGGTCCAAACGATCCCGAATGCGGCGGCAGTTGTAGTCCAGGCGGTAGCCCATGCGATGGCGACTGCGATGGTTGAACAAATACTCCCTCTTACTTATGAAAATTTGTAGGAGGGAGTAATTTTTTATGAAACATAATATTTCGTGGAAAAAATATATTAAAAAAAGGGAGTCAAATCCTCCCCGCCCTTTGCTTGTGGAAGCTGTTGAATACGTTGAAAAGAAAGACACGGCTTTTGACTTAGGGTCTGGGACAATGAATGACACGAGATTTCTCTTAAAACATTTTAAAAATGTAATTGCCATAGATTCTGATGCATCTTCTAAGGAAAGGGCAGAAAAAATAGAAAATAAAAATCTTGAGTTTGTTTTCGATGATTTTGAAAAAGTCCCGTTTCCAAAATGCGATCTTATCAACGCTCAATTTGTTCTGCCGTATTCGGAAGATTTTAATAGCCTCTTCCAAAAGATAAGTACCTCTCTTAAACAGGGAGGTATCTTTACAGGGCAACTTTTTGGTGACAAAGATTCATGGAACACAGGAAATGATTTTAGAGTCTACCACACAAAAAATGAGGTGGAAGATCTTTTTTCTAAATTTAAAATTATAAAACTTGTAGAAGAAGAGAAGGACAAAGAAAGCGCACTCGGGGTTCCGAAACACTCGCACATTTTTCATTTTATAGTAAGAAAAACTTAAACTTGATATAACTATTATTTATAGTAGCTTATCTAAAAGTAGTTCATGGTGCTAAAAATAGAATTGCGGAAGAAGGGCTATGGAACTTTTTGACATGCACATGTCTGGGTCGGAAGACCAAGAATGTCCTGACCATGACGATCACAGCGGAAACTCCTACTTCTCTATATTTTTGTTAAGAAATCAAATCTCCACGAAAAAGGTTGAACCCTTTCCCTGCCCTTCCGACTCTGCTCAAACCTGCCTCGTAGTAAGCCTTGATATCTTGCAGGCGAACAGGTATGAATAATCGTAATAGTTTTGGTCTTGATAATCGTGATCCCGATCCTAATCATGACTCTCTTTCTGTGAATGGGTAGTTTTTCTGGTTAATCCTCTTACTTTATTAAAATAAAGTAAGAGGATTTTTTCAAGAAATTTTAAGAAACTCTGATAAAATTTTCTTATATCCTTTTTCTTCAACTATCTCCCAACTACGTTTATACTCGCTCGTACTATGTCTTGATGATTTTTCCAAATCAATATTAAAAAATTCCTTATTTTTTAGGATATCCAAATATAATGACTTTAATATTGCGTGTATAATTATATGACGTCTGACACTTATAGATTCTTGATGGTATTCTGGAAAAATATTATAGATTGATCTTGATACGTTATTAGATACCAGTATGTGGTGCAATAGTTCATGTGCCAAAGTGATAATAAATTCTTTTTTTGAAAAACCGCTTTGCATAACAATAGGATTACTAAGAGCTCGAGATATTCCACTAACAATATACACATCTACCACATTCTTTTTAAAAGAAAGTTTAGTGATTTTTTTGATACCAAACAAAATTTTATCTTCGTATTTACTCCATTCTATTTTGTATTGTTCTATACGTCTATTTAATTCGTTCTGATTTGGGGGTGTCCAATCATTCCACCCTCTTGATTTGAGTTCTGGACTATTTTTACAATAAAAAACAAATATAGGATCCAAAAGTTTCCCATATTGTATATTAATTTTAGGATATTTATTCCAAAACATTTTAGACATCCCCAATTAAACCGCGAATGACAGGTTCTTGCATTACAGCATGACCAGCGCCGTGAACGATAAAAATGTTATACCCCTCTTTCCAATATTTTTCTGTTTGTTCCAACATATATTCGTTTCTATACACAGATTGGCTTCTGGACAATTCGTTAATTCTTGACTTAATAGATATTGGGGAGGTAATTTGAGAAAATATTTTTTCGTCATTAATATTTAATTCTTGATTAAATAATTTTCTGTATATAGAGCTAATAAATTCTACAGATACGATTAAATCTGGCCATTCTAATAATTTACGATATTTCTCGGTATGATTTGACAGAAATTCTTGTATATTCCTGCCTCTTTTATGTCGTTGCCAAAATTTTATAGCCTGACACTCATACCAAAAAAGAACTTCTTCTTTAGAAAAATTTCTAAGTAAATAATCAATTATTTTGTTATTTTGAGGTTCTCCAAAAATAAGTAGCGACTTACTTTCATACGCAAAATAAGCTCCTGCACCTGATTCACCATACTTAATAATAAACTCCTCTAGGGTAGTTTCTTGTTTCGATATTTCATATGCCTCTACAATAACTGCCGTTTTCATATCCTTAGTATCGGAGAGAAAATTGCTCCATTTTTTCTTCAACAAGTTGAATTGCGAATGATTTGGATTATGAGAATGGTTAGAGCCAAAATAATAAATCAATCGATCTTTTGAGCGAGAGATGTAAAAATACGGAGTCTCGTGTTTGATCTTTGAATACTGATCATAAGACATTAAAAGGTCTTTATTCACAACGTATTCATATTAAAAAAAAGAAGAGGTTTTTGCAAACCCCTTCTTAGCTGACTGAAAACTTGTTCCATTTGGCTTGAAATTTACTTCCGAAAATTCTTTTTCAGAAGAAAATTCATTAATTTGAGATTTTTCCTCAAACTTGATTTTTAAAATCTTTCTCCAGACTTGTTAAATTATTATTATATACAGATTCAAAAAGCTTTTCGTTTTTTTGCAACACATTATTTCTGTTTGACTGGCGGTAGAAAGATTCGAATTTTTCTTTACCAAATTTACTAATTAAGAAAGAAACAAAAGCTCCAGCAAGGCTGTAAAAATATATTGCGTCTACGTCATTAGTATTTAACCATACTTTATGTTTCATAAACGTATTCAAATCAGGATATATTTTTTTTTCATAACCAATTTTCACGTAATGTGAATGGGGCTTATTGTCCCATGCATGGCCAACTAAGTATTCAGCTAATCCTTCTTGAAAAAATCCTACTGAAAGACCCCATGGTAAAGAGAGTAAATGCGCGTCCTCATGTTCACCTATTGGTTTGATGTCTTTTGTATAGAGCGTGTGAATACGAAATTCTTCATAAATTGATTGCGCGTACCAGTCGTCGCCCATCAGTTTTTGTTTTGTTTCTGCGTCTGGATAAAAATAGTATTCAATAACATTTGTTGGTTCGGGGAGGTTCAAAAAATTTAGTATTTTTCTGTACGCTTTTTCTTGTCGTTCTATAATAAAGTCTATCTCTTTTTCAGCTACTGAACCGCTAAAAAAATGAAAGGAGTAATGTTTTGACTTCTTTTGTTTCCAATCAGTTTTCTCTAAAAAATTGCGTGTATAGTGCGGTAAATATTGCTTAACCATAATATAGAATAATAACAAAAAAGGCCTGTTTCTGCGAAGAGACAGGCCTTTTAACATTCTAACTGTACTTGAGATTTAAAAGTCCTTTATTATATTCAGCGAGCAGGGTCTTTTGACAAAACCGTTTATTGAATCCATCGGGTCCGCAATGTTCTACTATTGCATCATGAATGCATCCTCCTCCACACATAGGGAGGAACGAACACTTTTCTTCAATACACTGGTTAGTGCGTCTAAAGTGTTCAAAACGAGCATCCTTCAGATACATCTTTGGCGTTTCAGCAATAGTCGCGAAATTATATTCTTTCCTTCCAGCTGTACAAAGACATTTTTGTAATGCACCATCTGGTTGAAGAATGGCAGAATGTTTCGCAATCGCTATACACCAAGGTCCTGTGATAAATTCATCAGGAATTTTAAACCCGTATTCCTGAGCCACTTTCCAAGTAGCTATCACTTTTGAAGCTAAGAGGTGTTCATTTTCGTTTTTCTTCTGACTTTGAAAAGTCGGAGTAATAAGACCAAGACTCAAATTTATACGATATTGCTTGTTAAACCCAGCAAGATATTTAATGAGTCTTTGAATTGAATCTGCATTTTCAAAATCAAAAGAGATTCGAATGTCAACTTTAGAGATGTAATTTGTCGACAGAAGCATCTGTACATTTCTAATGATTTTTGCAAATGTTGGGCGTTTATTATGGCCATATCTCCGATTATTGTGCACATCTTTTGGTCCATCGAGTGTAATTTGGACTCGACGCCATTCGTACTTGGAAAGAATTGAAGCTGTTGTTTCATTAAGTAATTCTCCGTTACTTACAAGCTCACACCAAAACTCTACTCCCTTTTCTTTTGCTAGAGAGTGGAAAGCGTGAAGTCCTTGTGTAACTATATCTTTTCGAAGAAGTGGTTCTCCCCCAAAAAGAACAAATCTGAGCTTGTTAATTTCTGGGTGAGAAACTAAATATTCATAAAGCCATTTACGTGATTTTTGAATAATTTCTGCCTTCATTCCCATTCCACGGTTCCCACCATTTTCGAAACAATAATTGCACCTAAATTGGCATTGAATTGTCGGAAGAAAATGAAGAATGAAGATGTGTGCTCCATCATTACGTTTGTCGATAAATCTGTTACGCCAAGAGGAATATTCGTTATATCCTTCTTGGATAAGAAGCCCCACATTAGGGTCAACGAGAGATTGAATATCAGAAGGCATAACATCATTTCTTCTCTCAAGCCATGAGTTAATATTATTTTCTCCTTCCTTGCTTATACGAACAACGGCACCTGTAAGAGTACTTTTATAAATAGTTGCACTACTATATGTGGGTACTTTAACGCAGAAATTGCTCCAAACATACTTTTTATTTTTGTTCATGGTATATCCTCCTGAAAACACCCTCGCATTTTAGTGCAAGGGTGTTTGTTGATGTTTGTTTAATAACCACAACCGTCTTTACCCACCTTTTCAGGTGTACCAAAACGCTGGTCGCGATGACCACTTTTAATGATAGTTAACTTCTCACTCTTACCAACATTTTCTGAATCTTTCGGTGTTTTCTGAAAAGTTTGTTCTGATGTCTTATCCATTTTTAACCTCCTAGTGTTGATAGTTTTGAATTTTATCTATAATAAAGTTCGCTTTGATTTTAAACATCTCAAAGAACTGCTATTTTTATTAGAATACCAAAAACTTCATCGAAATGCAACATCTTCCAAAAAAGTCAATTTTCTGCGCCTTATCAAACCTCAACAAAAAATGTCGCCCCCTTTCCTTGCCCTTCCGATTCCGCCCAGATGCAGCCGCGAAGTATAATTGAAAGCACATAAATTGACTAAACTATTTATATGTGGTACCTTTTTATTAGAATTTTAAAGAGTTTTTTTGTAAGAAATCTGCGGGAGAGGAGGTGCAATATAATGTTTGTAAATAATTTGGAATCAAAAGGTCCCGATCCTGATAACCGATGGTTCAGGTCCAGATTGCGATGATTACAGTGAAGATTCTTATCCTTAGCGGGATGTTATTCCCCCTTTAGAAATAGAGGGGGAATTTTTATAGATTTTTTTTACAAATTTTCTTGAATCTATTAATAATTTCCTTATAGCCCACCTCCTCAACAATTTCCCACGCTCTAAGATATTCTTTAGTAGAATGTTTTTCCGACATAGATATGTTCTTTTTAAGTAATTGCTCATCTTTTAATATATTTAGATAAATGTGTTTCAGTATTGCGTGTACCACTATGTGATTTGCTGTAAGTTCTGTTTCTTCAGGAAATAATGGCCTCAATTCAGGAACTATTTTATTATTGTCAGAAAAAAGCTTATGTATTAATTCATGACTAAGAGTAATAATAAATTCATCCAACTCAAACCCACTTTTGATAATAATAGGACGACTAAATTGTCTGGGGTTTCCAGAAACTATATGAACATCAATGACATTTCGATAAAATTCTAAGTTGGTAATCTCACATAAACCGAGCAAAAAACGCTCTTCACACTCTTTCCATCTTTCTCTATATTTTTTAACCCTTTCTACGATTTTCTCTTGAGAAGGAATTTGCCAGTCTTTCCATTGAGGGAGAGATTTTATATAACCAATAAAAATAGGGTCAAGAAATCTATTATATTTAATTATTATTTTTGGTTTTTTCATTCTTTAATTAGCATTAAGTTCCACAAAAAACGTCGCCCCCTTCCCCTGCCCTTCCGACTCTGCCCAGATGCGACCGCGATGTGCAGCGACAATTTGTTTCGCGATGAAAAGGCCATAGCCGGTGCTGTGCGTGTTTACTTTTGTTGAGTCCTTACCTCGTCCTCCTTCAGTAAAGAGACGGGCTTTGTCTTCCGTCGTGATTCCTACTCCTGTGTCGCGAACCGAGAAAAGCGTTTTTCCATTCCGTTTTGAAAGTTCTACGATAACGCTTCCAGATAACGTGTATTTAATCGCGTTGTCTATTAGGTTTCTAATAACGTGTTTGCCTATGTGTTCCTTATCTCCCTTGATTGTGAAATCAATGTCCTTAGCGATATGTACACCAAACTTGAGATTTTTTGCTTCCGCTTCGTATTTTATTTTTTCAATTACCTCCAAAACCGCTGTCTTGAAATCAAAAGGTTGCATATCGTAATGCACTTTTCCTTTTTTGTAATCCCCCGCCTGAAGAATTCCCTCCACCGTACTTACCCCCTCTCGCGTATCCTTTAACGCTTGTCCCGCGAGCGTATGCAGTTCTTCAGGAATTTCACCATACGAGCCGTCAAGAATTCCCGAAAACGCCCAAGAGCTTTTTGTGAGAAAACCCTTAACCTCGTGGCTAAGAAAATGCAAAAGCCCGTGCTGCCGCTCATTCGCCTCCCCCAACTCTACCGCCAGCTTTTCAATTTCTTCTCGTTGTTTGACTTCCTTAAGAACGCTTTTGATTATCAATATTCCGAAAATAATTGTGAGTAAAAAAAATATCCCATTTAAAATCTGCTCCTGAAAATTTTGTGCAATAATTGTTCTTGTAAGAACAATTATTGACAAAGTGGAAACAAATATTTCAGTAGTAACCACCTTAAGGTTAAAAAGATGGTGTTTTGTCATCGCATAAGCAATCACTACAGGATAAAGAGCGAAGAAAATAATTCCATAGGGTAGAATTGGAACATCAAATGTTAACAAAAAAGCAGTTCCACCTCCTAAAAAACCAAGAAGTGAAGCTATTATAAGATATTTTATCTGCTGAGCCTTCAGACCTGTAGTTTTTCGATAATTTTTTATTAAAAGATAAAAAGAATATGGAATAATAGTAAGATAAACAAACAAAAATAAATAATAACCTAAACCAGCCGTGGGATAATAGTTAAATATATATTTTTTTGTTATCTCTTTTACAAAAAATCCAGGGAAAATATAATCTGCCATATTTAAAATAATCAGAAAAATTCCTAAGAAATAATAAAATAAGATTGCTTTTCTTCTTGTTTTGTTTAGACCTAGCATTGAATATAGGAAATGCATCCAAAAAGCAGGGAGAATAACTGCTCCTATATCCATAAACATCCTCCAAAGATAAGCCATTGGAAAAGTATCAGAAGAAATTAGCATAAAAAAACCTAAACTCCATATTGCACAACATAAAGACAGTCCTAGATAAGTCTTATTAATTATCTCTTTTTTATTTTGAAAATAAATAAATACTCCTAAAAACAACGGGACAATTCCGCTTAAGAAAAAACCTAATTTGAAAAAAATTATCATAAACTATAAAAAACTTATATTTCTTTTGGTTCACTTGCAATCTCGATTGCTTTTTTATAATAAACACCACTAATCGGCTTTGGTGCCATATTTAATTTTCTGAAAATCTTTGATATTTCATGATTGCCAAGATTTATTTTGAAATTATTCATTTTTACTATTTTTTCCCAATATAAAAAAGCGTTTAATTGAACCCTAAAAACTTTTTCATTTTCTGTGCAATAAGTATTATATTTTTCTTTCGAAAAATTATAGTTGTTGGGTACACTTAAATTTACAGAAATCACTTCTCCAGTTTTATCTTTTATGCTAGCAGTTATTTTATTATCGTTTTCATCTAAAATAATGGAAATGTCTTTCTTAAATGCTGGATATGGAAATATCTTTTCAATATGAGCTCTAGAAATTTCTGTATCTGCACCTATTAAAATAACGTTGTATCCAAAATTAGGAAAAAAGGAATCAAAAATAATCGGTAAGATTGGACAAGTGAATTTCGAATCAACCAGAACGGGAACCGAAAATGTAAATTCGTGATAATGTCCTACGGCACTGTCATGATAATTAAAAAATGTAATAGCTAAAAGACATTTATTTGGTGTGATAGCAACTGGATTTAATCGTTTTGAATTTAAAATCTCTTTTGTTTTATCTATGGAAACAGGAAAAAACAACGTCAGAGCGCTAGCATCTGAATATTTTACAGGTACATCAATTTGTTTTCCCATCACTTCAACTTGGTATTTGAGAGAATAATTATATTCTTCCGACAAATTTACTAGTTTTTTTCTAATTTCTGTTTCATTCATAACGTTAATCCTAATTCCTTTACAATTTCCCCACAACATTTTAATAAATAATCAATTTGTTCTTTTGTATGAGTGGTCATCAATGTGAATCGAATTCTTGCCTTTCCTTTTGCCACGGCAGGCCAACGCACACAAGGACTGAAAACTCCTTTTTCAAACATTTTTCGGCTAAACTCGACTGATAATTTTTCATCTCCTATTAATATCGGAATAATTTGCGTTTGGCTTCCTAAGGTATCAAAACCAATTTCGTGAAATTTACCTCGAAGATAATTTGAGAGTTCCCATAATTGTTTGTGGCGTTTAGGTTCTTTTTCAATAATATCCAACGCTTTAATAAGTACGGCTGATGCAGCTGGTGTCATTGCAGTTGAAAACATATATGACCTGCTCGCTACTCTCAAATAACGAACAAGATCTTCGCTCCCAACTACAAAACCTCCTGTGCAAGCAAGAGCCTTACTGCAAGTCCCCAAAACCACATCAACGTCTTTTTGTGCTTTTAAATGAAAATAGTCTAAACTTCCATGCCCGCGCTCGCCTAGTACTCCAGTCGCGTGAGCTTCGTCTATCATAAGCATTGCATTGTACTGTTTGCAAAGTCCAACTATTTTATCAAGAGGGGCGATATCTCCATCCATACTAAAAACACTATCAGTTATCACTAATTTCTCACGAGATCTAAAATTCTTCAATTTACTTTCAAGATCAAATAAATCGCAATGTTTGTAAACAATTTTTTTGGCCCGACTTAACCTAATTCCGTCAATAATACTTGCGTGATTCAATTCATCACTTAACACAAGTGGATCCTGCTTAAATAAAGCAAACCCATCTACTTTTGGCGCATCTAATAACGCTGAAATTGTTCCTATGTTTGCAGCATATCCAGACGGCCACACAACTGCATCATCGCCCCCTTCAAAATTAGCGATTGCCTTCTCAAAATCTTTGTGAATTTGTAAATTTCCTGACAATAATCTAGAACCATCAGATCCCACCCCGTATTTTTTTGTTGCTTCCAGTGCAGTTTCAATAAGTATGGGGTGAGTTGCCAGACCTAAATAATTATTTGAAGAAAACATTAAGATTTTCCTTCCATCAATAGTTACTTCTGGCTCTGCGGCTCCTTCAATAATACGCAAATCCGGATAAAGTTCATTTTTATCCACGTATGCCAGAACTTTTGAAACTGAGTCAAACATAAGTTAATTATAGCTCAAAATGAGCTATTTTCTCATTTCCCCAATCCTCCTCTCCATAACCTTCAAAACATTGTTTAGAACTTTGGTCATCTTCTCTCCCGCTTCTGTCGCCTGTTCAAGGTCTCGCCGGCTTTCAGGATCTTTTTCTCTAGCTAAAGCGACATCCACGTATCCTTTTATCACAGTAAGAGGAGTGCGCAATTCGTGTTGTGTTGCCAGAAGAAACCTGTCTTTTTCTTTGTTCAATTCTTCCAGCTTAATTCTCGCGCCTTTTTCCACATTGTACGCCTTTTTGATTTCTCCTGCTTGTTGTTCCACCCTCTCTTCAAGATGAGTATTTAGATCTTCCAATTTTCCCGCGCTTTTGACTAAAAATACACCTATAACAATCATTAAGGAAAAGAATCCCGCATTAATTAAAATATCTTCAGTGGTTTTAGATAGAAAAACGCGAAAGAGGGTCAATGACCATAAACCGAACACAAAAAGCTCGGTTGCGATTATTTTTACGTTTAACCACTCATATTTAAGTATCGCGTAAGCGACAAAACCGACAAAACTGATTGTGCTCAATCTTCCTATCCAAAACAAGTCAACTAGTTCCGGAAAAGAAGCTACTAATAACCCGAAAATAATTCCAAATACTCCCCCCAAACCACACCCCATTAAAGTAAAATGAAGTTGTTTGTTTTCTGTACTGTTCTTTGTTGTATGTTTATACGTTTTGATTAGTCTAATTAAACCAAACAAAAATAAAAGTATAAGAGTAGGAGTGTGAATATATGTATACACCCACCCCCAAATAAATATAGGTTGGATCGCATTAGACACAAACTCTTCCGAGATAAGCATCGCGTTAGGAATAAAAGTTAGTATAACGATTCCTAAATAAAAAATGACAAGAAACTTTAAAAATTTTTGGTTTATTTTCAATTTTCCCGTGGGGAAAGTGTAGCTAAACAGTAAAAAGAAAAAGAAAATTGATATGGCAAAAACAACAGAAAATTTTGTAAATAAATATGGATATATTGCTGAACCAAAAAAATTATAAATATAATATCTAACTACCCCAACTGCTACCCACAAACCGCTTGCTCCCGCCACTCCGGCAAATAATCTATTTGCTAATTTTCCCTTACTGTGTTGATAAAGTGTAAAGGCAATAAAAAGATCAGCGAAAGCGATAAGAGATAAGAATATCAAGTTTGCATTTAGGCTATCCATATTTATTCAGAGAAATGAATTGATTCCGTCCATACTAATACAGCCCATTTCCTCTTTTGGGTACCGTTATATTACCATAAAAAACATCTCTACTATCTAAAACCAAGCGCTATAATAGTATTTACCAATCCCATAACCGCAATGTACGTCGCAATGAAAGCGCGTAGAAGATAAAATGTGTATCATTGATAATATGGAACCAACCATTTTATATATTTTTGGCTTATTTGAAGATGCGCATAACCAGCTCTTTTGCTCTCTGGAAAGCCGCATTAAACAAAAAGGTTACATATGCAGAGGCATTGAGCTTTACTCTGAAAGTCAATTTGGGTCATATTCTTTTCCACAGGAGATACGGCAAATACAAGACATCGTAGACAAACGCAAACCGGCAATGATTATTGCGCACAGTCTTGGTTCGTATATCGCAATGCAACTAAATTTTACCTATCCGCTACTACTTTTAGACCCGTCGTTAACCATAGCAGAAATTATGGAACCAAACATTCGCGAGAAAAATAATATATCAGTATATGATGATGGAGAACAGTGTATCGTGCTTTCTAAAGAATTTACCTCTTCCATTGCCAAAGTACCGTCTGTTGAAATGGTATGCCAAAATTCACAAACAAAGGACATATGCATAGTAGGAGCTGGCCATGGAGGACACATAGTTGCAGAACAATACGCTGCTTGTTTACCAACCGCGCATTATTTCTTTTTGCCTAATGCTAATCATGATTTTTCGGACAAAAACGATGTGAAAGAGATTTTCAAAATTATAAAAAGTGGCTTGGAACTATTCCAAGCCGCTTAGGAGTAAGTAATCACACAAAGTTTTTGTAATTGGTAACTTTGTGAGCTGTTCAATCCAAGTCCAGTGACCTTGTGCATTGCACTCAAGAAACACATAGTCACCTTGTGGTGTTACAATGATATCCAAAATACCAAACACAAGCCCCAATCTTTTAACAAGCTCAATACATTGTTTGTTCATCACACTGTTAAGTGTATGCGACTCATGTGGCGTATTTTCTAAGTCGTAATTCCGCCAATCAATTCGCGTTTTTTCAGAAACTTGCGAGTTAATTTTGCACGACAATACATTATTGCCAATAACATGCACCCGAAGCTCAAATTTTTTGGTTATATATTTCTGAAATAAACAAGGACATCCACACAATGTCTTCTGATCAATTTTATGTACATCAATCAAAGAAGTGAGGATACGCTTTTTCTCTAGATGTACGCCTAAATTTCCCTGTTTGATAATTACTGTATTTAAGTCGGCGAATCTACGCAACTCGTCTAGCTTATTGGTGAATATAGTTTCCGGAACTTTTAGCTTAAGTTCGCGAGCTATTTTCAGTTGACGAAGAACGTTTCTGCTTTGATTGTTTAGTGATGGTCGATTAACCCACAGAGCATTTGAAAACTGTGATTCCATCCATTCCTTTACACTATCCCACGAAGCGACGAATAACTTACGTTCAATTTCGTCGGTAAACCACTCATTTTTGTAACTAATTCGCGGATGATGAACAAAAACAGCGCGCGGCGCAAGAAATCGTATTACTTTATTTTCTCCAAAGAGAATTGATGGTAATCGTTCTTGGGAATATGTGTCAAAATCAAAGTTGATACGATCTACCCGTGCGTACTTCTTACAATATTCCTCAACTGCATCCGCATGGACATTTTCACTTCTAGACAGAATTAAGATTTGCATTTGTTCCTCCAGTTTGCAAATCACCCCTCGTTTCTTGAAAAACGAGGGGTGGAAAGCTACTCATTAGATTCGTTTGACGAGTATTCCGTTGTAGGACTCGCATCCGAAATTGCCGGTGCATCCGTCACGAATTGACGTAATAAAACCATTTTCAGTACCTCCTTTCTTTTTTTTGTGAGTTTTTTGTTATTTTAAAGAACTATTCTATATCTACCATAGAACCATGTTTCTGTCTTGAAACTAACACGCGACTGTTTTTTGTCAAGAGTTTTTGGAGATAGTGAAATTGAAATTGGGATTAGTCACCATTCATGATTAGTTTTATTTTTTTATTAGATTTTACTTTATTTAGGTGATCTCTATCTAAAAAAAGATCTATTTGCGGAAGAAACTGTTTTGCGGCAAGACTTTGTATCTCGTCACCGATATTGTTTGTTGAATATTTTAATAATCCGTAGAGATAGTCCATTATTTAATGCATTTACTCGGTCAAATGCGCATAATCATTCCATACCAGAAAAGACCATGGGGTTCTTTTAATAGTTTTCTCGTAACACATAACAGTAAGTCCGGTATTTTTTGTATGAAATTTATATACAAATTGCTCACATTCAGAAGCGGAAAGCTCATTTCCCATTACTACATAAGCCACGATCATCCGTAAAACAAAACCATGTGTCACAACCAATATATTTTCCTCTGGTCTTCCTTCAAGAAAAGATAGAGCTTTTCTTGTTCTTTCTTTCAAATCATTAAAATTTTCTTCATCGGAATAACGAAATTCTGGATTAGAAAAATTATCCCAGACTGCTTTTTTTGCTTCTTCTGCTTTAGGATGATCTTTTGGAAGATTTATCTGTTCGCTTGGCCATTTTCGTTCAATGAATAGGTCTGAATATTCAATTTTACTTTTAATTTTCTCATTCACTATTTTTGCTGTTTGTTCCGCCCGCAACAGAGTGCTCGAAATAATTACTTCAATTGGTAATTTTTCGCAACGCGAAGCGACAAACCCAGCTTGTTCTGTTCCCTTTTTGGTTAATTTTGTTCCCCTGCCAACCCAAACATTACCAGCATTCATTTCGCTTTCTCCGTGTCGAACAAAATATACTGTTTTCATATGGTTATATAGTTAATAATTTGAATATTAATGATTAAAAAAACAAAGCCTGTGTTATGTAAATCACAAGCTTTGTTAAAAGTACCTTTTTTTATGATGTACTTGGTGATGAGATTCATTTACTTCATAGAAAGCATTGGTAGCAATCTGTATTTCAAATGATACATTATTTTCGTACGCAACAAAACGTAAAAGTCTTAATTTTTGCCCTTTAAAACCAGGATCAGACCATATCTTTGGCTTTGCAATAAAGTCATCAGCAAGATATCCGGGAAATTGTCTCCTGATACTTTTAAGCGCGGTATAAGCATCCTTTACTGATTCAACAATTATACGTATGCCATATACATCATCAACAGAAAAGATGTTTTTCCCTTTTTTAAGTTGAATCTTTTTTCTTAGGGTTTCAGGATTCTTTACGCGATAGACTACTTTTGCTCTTTTTATGTCAGCGCTCATCGCATATTTTACTTTTTCTGCAAGTGTTTTGATAGTACATCCAACACGCATCTGATATACAGCTATATTTCTATCTAGCATTTAAACCTCCTTTCTTTATGAGTTTTTTGTTATTTTAAAGAACTATTCTATATCTACCATAGAACCATGTTTCTGTCTTGAAACTAACACACAGCTGGTTTTTGTCAAAGGCTTTTGGAAATTCTCCTCTCCGTAACCTCCAAAATATTGTTCAAAACCGTAGTCATTTTTTGGGAGTTACAAGTGAAATTGAAATTAGTCATTATTTATGGCCGCTCCTTCTTCAAAGATTTATAAATAATTAGAATGAGTGAGAAAATAAAATAACCGCATGAAAAAATCAAGGCAATAATATCTTTTTCAATATGTAGATACTCATCCCCAGAATACCACGGAGTAATTACTACAATAAATAGATAGGCGAATAAATAGATAAATGTAATTTTTCTCCATAGCAAGAAAAGATACCCTTTCATCTTTGGAGTAAAGAATGAAAAAAATAATATAAAAGGGGTAATCATAAGCAATACCGTAAAAAAATTAAAGAATTGTCTAATTTCTCTACAAGTTCCTAAATAAAAATTTGCTTTGCATACAGTATAGGGAATATTAAAATACAATATTACAAATAACACAGTAGTAATACTGAAAATTGTAGTTATTCTTCTCTTCGTAAACCATTCAATTAAATTATTCATAGATATTTAGATAGCTAAATTAATAATCAACCCGCACTTCGTCTCCGTTCGTGGTAAAAATTACAGCCACAAAACCTTGTCTTGTCGTTCTGTTGATTCCATTTCCTGTCTTTTCTTTTATTATAGTGGTATTCGTCGCTTTTTTGTAGTTGAAAACATATTTCTCCTTGCCCTTAATAACCACCTTTGTATCAAGGTCAGTTAAAACACCTTTCTTTTCAGCCCAGTTGTATTGGATATTAGTTTTTATATTGTGTTTTTCTAAAAGATTAGGAATAATTTTCCTTCCTCTTATTTTATAGCAATAAAATCTTTAAGTGCCTTTGAAAATAGTTTTTTATCTACCTGACGGTGTGCTTTCGCTGGAAGTCCAGAATCGTGAAAAGTAACTACGTCGTCCACACTTAACACAACCACTGTATGCGCAAGAAATCCTTTTTCTCCAGTAAATTTAAACGGATTGATTGATGCCATAATACAATATCTATTGTTGAGGTACTGCTTGACATCTTTTAATGCAACCTTTTTATCAATTAAAATAACGCGCTTATCTTTCACTAATTTCTTTGCCACTTTCTGCTCAAAATCAAGATTGGCCATTTTATTTTCAATTTCAAAACGTTCATCATCGTTATATATCTTTTTCAGGTACTTCTTTCCTTCTTGCGCAAATTTACGATAATCAAAATCTCCAATAGTAACAACAGAAACACCTTTTGAGGCAAGCCAAAGAAGCATTGACCCTTCCCATGTCCACTTATTCTTTTTATGATTTGTTACTTTATCAAGATAGGTAAAACTGAACTTTTTTTAGGAAATAGCTCAGAGAGCACCATTTTTAATGAAGCCTGGACACAATGCGTATTTGATTTTAGATTTTTATAGAATCTCATAATAATAGAGGGAAGACGATATAATGCCTCCCCTCCGTGTTTGCTGTTTTATTTTTCTCTGTCGCTTCCACCTCTGTCTCCACCAGAGCCATCACGACCACTTTCGTTACCACCTTTACCACCCATCTTTCTTCACCTCCTCAATAAGTTTAAGTTATCTTTTTAAGAACATCCCGCGCCTATCGCAAATATTGTTCAAAACTGTAGTCATTTTTTGAAAGCTACAAGTGAAATTGAAATTGGGATTAGTCACCATTTATGGCCGCTCCTTCTTCAAAGATTTATAAATAATTAAAATGAGAGAAATTAAAAAGTAACAGACTGATATAAAAAAAGTGACCCGATCTTTTTGTATATGCATGAAACCATCTCCTGCGTACCAAGGAACAACTAACATCACGAATAAGTAAAAAATTATGTACTTTAATGTTAGTTTTATCCAAGAGTTAAAAATTTCTTGGTCCAAAAATTGAAGAACGAGAGAGGGAATAAAAATTGTAGCACCAATCATTGTAATAAGTACTAAATAATTAACAAAATTAACACAAGAAGAAATGTGGGGGTCACATAAAAAAAAGAGTATTCTCTTTTGAACTAAAATAATAAAGAAAAGAGAACTAATTGTACTAATCAATAGAACATTTTTCTTCGTAAACCATTCAATTAAATTATTCATAGATATTTAGATAGCTAAATTAATAATCAACCCGCACTTCGTCTCCGTTCGTGGTAATCGTTACAGCAACAAAACCTTGTCTTGTCGTTCTGTTGATTCCATTTCCTGTCTTTTCTTTTATTATAGTGGTATTCGTCGCTTTTTTGTAGTTGAAAACATATTTCTCCTTGCCCTTAACAACCACCTTTGTATCAAGGTCGGTTAAAGCACCTTTCTTTTCAGCCCAGTTGTATTGGATATTAGTTTTTGGAAACACGGTAGAGATGCCACTGCGAACGATTGTGTTAAATAGCAGCTTCAGTTTCGTCGGTTTTTCTTTGTATTTGGTGAAATTTAGAATAGATATATTACCTTGATTGTCCGTAGCTGTAATGTTTGTGTTTGAATGGATTACTGTGGTTGGCGAAGTATCAATGGCACTGTATACCACATCTTTATTTGTTATATCAAAGGATATTGATACTTCGGGCGCCGCGATGTCATATATTGTTGTCCCCCCTAGTGTGGCAGGCAATGTTTTGTCTATTGTGTTATCTCCATTGTTATCAATGTTTAGTACAGAATTCCCTATTTCAAAGTCTGTCGGTATGTTCATAGTCGCTATAGTAGAGACTGAACTTGGTATGCCTTGGAATGAAGTAGTGGCTAGCACATCATTACCTAATTGTTTTTCTACATCTAACGCGAAGTTTCCTTGTCCATAACCATACATTTTTAATGTATAGGGCACGCTAGCAGGAACTGATATAAACTGCACTTCCCCTATTTGTTTGTACGTTACGTTCGGAATTTCTTGTTTGATTTCATAAGTTAAAGGGTCCATTCCTGTATAACGGTCTTCGCTATCTGTAATACCTAAAGTCAATGGAGAGTGAAGGGTGTAATGGAGGTGAATACCATTTGAAACTAGAAATGATGGATTACTAACTACAATATTTTCTGGGTCAGAAAATGATATTGAATTCGTTATTTTAGATTTAATAAAATCAAGAAGAACTGGTATTTCTAAAATGTCCCTATGCTCTCTATCAATACCAATAATAGGTGCATTATAGATTTTCAAATCCACCCACCATCTCTCAATA
>JAGLPS010000020.1 GCA_023137185.1 Minisyncoccota bacterium | reverse complement strand
TTTTTATTGAGCGAGAGGCTCTTTTTTTTCTGTGATCACAGGAAGCTCTGCTGCTTTCTGCGCGTTGATTGCTATGTAGCTTTTCCATTGTTCTGGAACATCTTCTTCAACAAAAATCGCTTGGACAGGACATTCTGGAATACAGGCGCCGCAGTCAATACAAACTTCCGGATCAATCACCAGCATTTCGCCATCTTCATGGAAACAGTCAACAGGGCAGACTGTTACGCAATCCGTATACTTGCATTTTACGCATGGTTCTGTTACGACATGTGCCATTGAAAAACCTCCTATGGATTAATTATGTTCAAATTTAGCTAAAATCTAATAGACTTAATGCAACTTGCAAACTCAATATGGATATATATTAATTGGTTGAACACGTTTTTTCAAGTATATTTTGCGGTTTCTTTTTTATAACTGAAAATAATTTTTTACTTTTGAAAACTTCAGAAAATATCAAAAAAATTCAAAATAAATTGTTATCTGTTTTTTATTCTTCAAAACTGGAACCCCATGGGTTTACACCCATGGTCCCTTTATTATTCTGTTATTCGATCCGCGATCGACGGACCATCATTCATCCATGACTTTACAGTCATGGAATTCTGTCACTCGAATAGCGAAGATCCTTCGACGCGCTCGCTTTCGCTCGCTTGCTCAGGATGCCCTTCGGCAAGCTCAGAACCATCTGCCGAAGGTGTCATGAGCCTGTCGAATGGGTTCGGCTCTCCGTTCCAGTGATGAGCAAGCGAAGCGCGCCGAACCATTAAACAGCGAGTATTAGGCGCTCCTGACAACAGGATTTTGAGTTCCTTTGGAACATTGTCCTGACGCCCCGAGATAATGATCTCAACTCGGTATTTGGACTCATGGTCACACTCGCCTATTAATCTTTTTTATTTTTTCGTCTTTTTAACTTTTGATCTTTATTTTATTAATGCATAATTTTCGGGAAATTTTATATTATTTTTTTATTTCGATTATAAATGCTCAAATTTAGTAAATTTTTTATTTATTTGCAGATAACACAAAAATCACCTGCCCGACGAAGCTGCGAAGCGGCGGAGAAGGGTCAGGTGGATTGGTTTGTTATCTCTTTTTTTAAAATACTGAGAGTTCTGTTTCATGCTTTATTTTTACCTGTGGTTCAGAATTGGGGGGATGATTCCAAATTGTAATATTTTTAAGTTTGTCTGATATTGATTTTTTCACCTTGGTTCTAGTATTATATGTTGTGCCAGAGATTGTTATTTGACCATTTTTCGAACTCTCCCAGCTGCCTTCGATTGTAAACCCATATGTGGAAGTCATGGAGATTGCATTGAATGTACCATCAGAAAAAAATTTCCACATCATATCAGGATTACTGCTCACCTCGAGAAATTTTGGATATTTTTTTATAAATAATTGAGGGGAAATAGTTTTTGATTTATAATTTTCGTTACCACAGGAGGAACAGAATAGAACCATAGTTAAAAAGGTAATGATTTTGAATAGATTATTATTTCTAATTTTTTTCATAGAGATAACGCCCGAGCTCAGCGGAAGGCGCATAATGAGGGGGCGAAGAATTCGCAACCCGGGTTATGCGCCTTCCGCTGGAGCGAGTTGTTGGCGAGCGCGAATCAGCGCGCAGCCAACTATTAGTCCGAACAATACAAATTTGAACCGGATGCGCGCAAAAAAGAAAACCAGCAACTCGCTGCAGCGAAGCTGAGCTCGGGCGTTGGCGTGGCGTGCAGCGACACGCCAACATTTGAAATAACCGGCTTTTGGAGCGGCTTTAGCCGCGGAAAAAGTCCGGTTGATTGAATTGTTATGTTTTTATTCTTAAATTACCACAATTTATCTTTTTTCTGGAGATTGCATTTCACACAAAGCAACTCTCCATTATCTAAAATTGTTTTGCCACCTTTAATCCATGGCTTTTTATGATCGGCATGCCATGAACGTTCACCAACTTTTTTTGAACATTTTTGACAAACACCTTTGTCTCTTGCAAAAATATCCATTTTTTGTTCTTCATCAAATAATCTTTTTTGGTCTAATTGGATTATACCAAGCTTGGGAAATTGTTGATAAAGCGCTGATATTAATATTCTAAATCTTCCTTCGATTGCACTGCGAGAATTTGAAGAACTTGACATATATAATCTATATTCATTGTCTTTTCTTCGTTCAGGTTCAGTTTGGCTGTACCAGTCAAAGAATAATGCGTAGAAATCTTTTGTTAGTTTTGTATTTTTTAACAAATAGGAAATTAAAAGATATACGTTTATTGTGGCCGCCCTATTTAACAAACGCGAATGTTCCGGGAAAATTTTTTCTAAAACATCAAGAGCATTTTGTATGTTTTTTATCGCTGTTGTCGGAACGGACTTTGAATAATCACTGTACATTTTAGATAGTGTTCTATCTCTGGTATCAGCCAATCCGTTATTAAGTTCTAGCATCATCATTTGGGCACAAATTTGGTCATAGATAAATCTTCTATTGGCAAAACTTACTTTTTCGAAAAAAATATGTTTTGCCACCGTTTTGATTGTTTCTTTCATCTCTCCTGGCATTGCATTACGGACTTCTGCAGGAGTTAAAGGAGTGCCATTGTTGAGGCGATAAAATAAATCTGCAATTTCATCTTCGGTTGCGTCGTAAATAATAACTATATTCAACGAATATTTATGTATCCTTTCTACCACAACGGAAGAGTCTAATTCTTTGTATAATTTCTCAGATACTTCAAATAATTTATCTTTGACTAATATTTGCTCTGCTTCCTCGCTCAAAGAAAGATCATTTTTTAGAAAACCCCAAATAGCCCTCATTCTTTGTTGCCCATCAATAATTTCATATTGATAATCTTTCTTTTTAGTTTCACGTAAATATATTTTCGGGATATCAATTTTTCTTAAGATGCTATCTATTAGCATTTGCTTTTGTTCGGGTTTCCAAACAGAAGAGCGTTGATAAGTGGGGGTAGGGTTGATATCTTTCTCGTATTCTTTAAAGCTAAGTAATGGCCAATTTTCTTGTTTGGTTTCCATTTTTTCTCCTTTTAATTTTTAAACATAACGCAAAGATCAGCGGCCCGAAAATCGCGTAGCGATTTAAGGGTCAGCTGGATAGCTTTGTTGGGCGAATGGGTTTGGCTCATCCGGTTGGCGGCACCAAGTATTATAAATGTGAGTACCGATACCATCGAGATCTGGAAACATATTGTGATAATGAATTCCAAGTCGAAACAACTCATGTCTTATTTGAGCTCGCTTATCCTTGGGGATAATGATCTGATTTAGAAAACCAGGCCACTCATCAAAATTATTACTTGATGTGGGATGAACTGTAAACTTACCGCTCTGTCCCACAATTCTTGGATGTAGTTGAGGTGGTTCAAATAGGACTATGTCCTTTACATCCATTGGTGTTGTGCAAGAATTAATGTCAAGGCTTTTGTCTTGTGCAATATAGCAATAGAACCACACCACACTATCGTCTTTACTTTGGCCAAGTGTAGCAAAAAACAACGCAGTGAGCGGGCTTTCACTCCAATCCAATAATCTGGTAGGAATACCATGATGACGTGCAACAGCATGCAGTTCCCAAGCATTAGGAAACTGATACTCTCTGATTGACCTGCTTCTATTATCAAATTCTTGAAGCATTAACCGTTCGTGGTCATCTCGAATTAATCCGCCATGGTCAACTCTGTCGATCATAGGGAGTAAGTCCCACCCACATTCACGGTGTCCTCTGAACAATGTGGAACTTCTGAGTTCATTAAGGAATTTATCAACAAACTGAGTTACACATGTCACCTTGGTTTTATGTTGAAATGTCATATGCTCCTATCGCTCAACACGAAAATCAGCTGCCAAGACCGCGCGAAGCGCGGGATTGGTCAGCTGGATTGCTTTGTTAGATTTTTTTCTATAATTTCTTTAATCATTCCTACTGTTATTTCGTGCCCGGCCTCATCACAACTCGTACGTTTACAACCTTCTTCAGAAGCCTTCAGAAATTTAGCGAAATCGAAAGGACCATGGAATTTCCAAAGATATCTAATTTTTTCCTTACTTATTTTTGCTTTAGACCATTTTAAAACAGCTAATCCATAATAATAGCAAGCTTCATCATATTTCTTTTCTTCTTCAAGAGAAACTGCTCGCTTATAGTGTTTCCTTCCAAGCTTACTTTCTGACCACACAAGTAATATTAAAAGGATGGTAACGAATAATACGAACCCTATTATTATATTCATTTTTTTAATCTAACGCCCGAGCTCAGCGGATTCCGTATAATGAGGCTGCAAGCGAATCTTGCGAGCCGGCTATGCGGAATTCCGCTGGAGCGAGTTGTTGGCGAGCGCGAATCAGCGCGCAGCCAACTATTAGTCCGAACAATACAAATTTGAACCGGATGCGCGCAAAAAAGAAAACCCGCAACTCGCTTCAGCGAAGCTGAGCTCGGGCGTTGGCGTGGCGTGCAGCGACACGCCAACATTTAATATACAGAATATGCATTTTTATCAGTATTGCATTGGGGATTATGTTTGTCAAACATTTCAAATGTAAAAGCTGTGTTGACTCATAGGTACGCATTCTATATAATACAGCTTACTTATTCGATATATAGCCACTTTTAAACGATAGAACAGATTAAAGTTATGAACACCCAATTTGACCCTAAAAATGTCAAAAAGTCCTTAAAGGTAAAGGACAACACTTATACAATATTCTCGTTCTCTAAATTAGCTAAATTAGGACTTGGAAACCCTCAAAAACTGCCCTTTTCGATTAAAATCCTTTTAGAAAGCGCGCTGCGCAATTGTGATCATCATCAGGTCACAATCAAGGATATTAAGACGCTTCTAAGCTGGTCATCAAGTTCCAAGAAAATTTGTGAAATTGCCTTTAAACCGGGCCGGGTTATCCTCCAGGATTTTACCGGGGTCCCATGTGTCGTTGATCTTGCGGCTATGCGTGATGGGCTCAAGCGTCTCGGCGGTGATTACCGTAAAATTAATCCGCAAGTACCTTGCGACCTGGTCATTGACCATTCGGTGCAAGTGGATGCTTTCGGAACAAAGGGAGCATTGGATAAGAACGTCGCGTTAGAATTTAAGCGCAATAAGGAGCGTTATGAATTCTTGAAGTGGGGACAAGGCGCGTTTAAGAATTTCCGGGTTATACCACCCGCAACCGGCATCGTCCATCAAGTCAACTTGGAATATTTAGCTAAAGGGGTGCTTAAGAAAAAGCAAAACGGTGAAACCATCGCCTATCCTGACAGTTTGGTGGGAACAGACAGCCATACGACCATGATCAATGGGCTTGGTATCGTCGGGTGGGGTGTTGGCGGCATTGAAGCCG